>CAYGRI010000142.1:0-12339 GCA_964352155.1 uncultured Maritimibacter sp.
TGCTCTTTGCCCACCTCAAACGCATCCTCGGCCTGGGACGGCTCCGATTACGGGGCCCATGCGGTGTCCAAGATGAATTTACCCTCGCCGCCACCGCCCAAAACCTCCGGAAACTGGCAAAGCTCAAACCGATGGAGCCCGCCGCAGGTTGAAGCGGCGGCTATGCCTTAGACATCTGAACGAAATCAGACCGATGCCTTAAACAGACGCCCCGAAATCAGCGACTTTTTCAACGGAATCAGCCCAAAGTGCTGCTTCATCATGTCGAGCCCACTCCGAAAACCTTACGCAGGTGCTCTGGCACGGGATCAGACATCTGCCACTCCACAGTGATTGGGGCCTCTCCTGTCCATTCGACGAACTTGACGGGTCCAGCATAGCGGAACGGCGCCCCTTTGCCGTCGCGGAGTTTCGACCCGCGCAGGAACAAGTGGACGGTCCATCCAGATTCGACGCCGTTGATGATTTTGCCGCGTTCGCCGTCTCGCTTCGTGCTGGTCTGGGTTTGCCAGAAAAAGCGGGTGGGGCTTTCAAAGTGGTCTGAGTATTGCCCGCCGACGGATAGGTTGGCTTTCTCAAGCGTCACAAGAAGGATCATCGCCTTGGCTTGGCGGGCCAGGACGATGCCAGCGTTCCATGATCCTGTATTGAAGCGTTCTCCGAACAAGGGCGCGATGTCCTCGCGCTTGTATTCCTGCCAGAGCTGCGGCCCCGCAGGGGTCTGGGCGGCTGGCGGTTCTGCTGCGATCGCGACCGGTGACGGTTTGGGCAACGCATATTCCGCGTTGGGATTTTGCAGATGACGGGTAATACGCCATTCGACCAGCTCCGAAGTCAAGGTCGTGAGGGCTGCGCCCTCGTTCCCGGCGAGGTCAAAGGTGGTTCGAAACACACCGGGCCCGAGTTCGAACCAAGAGGTCCTGTTCCAGGCAGGCAGCGGTTGCCGTGTCAAAAGCCTGCGCAACTGTTCGAGATCATCGACCTCCACACTGATGTCGGCGCGCAATGCGGGGTTTCGGGCCGCGTAGTGCGCTACTCGTTCGGCCAGCTCAGTCACCGATATCGAGCCCGGGAACCGTCCTGCCTCGAGCATCGCGCGCAGCACCAGCATCTTGTAGCTGCGGGTCATCGCGGTGGTTTCAACCTCGGCCAAGAACGCCTTGTGCTGCGTAAAGGCGTCGCGCTGATCGGCATCCAGATCGCCCATATCAGCGACGAAGCCGAACCAACCCCCAGACCCCGTGCGTGCGGGGTTGAAGCCCGCGTGCTGCATCTCTGCGGCAGTCGGGCGCTGGCCGTGGCGCTCGCGGAAATCTCGATAGAAGGCGTCCATCTCTTCGCCGTCGCGTGGGAGGCGTATCAGCGACTTCAGGATATCGAGCGCCTCGAGATCATAGGTAACCTCGCACCCCTCCGGCAGGGCGATGTCCCCGGCATCGAAGGCCTCAAGCGCAAGGCGCAGGGCGCGTTCCCCCACGCCGGCGCGCAGCAGCGCGCGGGCTTTGGTCAGGAAGATGCGGTGATTGCCGATGTAATCGATCACCGCGAGGTACGATTTGCCGTCTGCACGGCGCAGGCCCCGGCCCAATTGCTGCAACCAGAGCAGAAGACTTTCGGTCGGGCGCAGCATCAAGACCGTGTCGATCGAGGGCACATCGACGCCCTCGTTGAACATGTCCACCGCGAAAACGATGTCGAGCTTGCCTTCCTCCAAAGCCTTCAGCGCGCTTGTGCGCGGTGCAGAAGTCTCGCCCGAATGCACGGCCACCGCGCGCAGGCCCCGCTCCTGGGCAAAGAGCGCCATGAAATCGGCATGCCGACGCGAGACGCAAAAGCCGATGGTCTTTTGCCCACCGCGCTTGGCGAGTTGCTCCAGCGCGTTTTCGGCACGGGCTTGGGTGGCCACGGCGTCCGTGAGCGCTGCCTCATCAAACCGGCCGCTGCGCCAGGGGATCTGCGCGTATTCCACGAGATCCGGAACGCCGAAATAATGGAAGGGCGAGAGCAGCTCCTGCTCGATCCCGCACCAAAGATCGCATTGATAGACGAGGTTCTCCTCACAAAGCCCCAAGAGGTCACCGCCATCGGTTCGGTCCGGCGTGGCCGTTAGCCCCATCAGAAAAGCCGGGCTGAAATGCTCGATGATGCGCCGATAGGTCGCCGCTGCCGCATGGTGGAATTCATCGATCACGACATAGTCAAAGGCATCGGGCATGAAACGGCCGAGATGCGGCGCGCGTGCCAGCGTCTGCACCGAGGCGAAAAGGATCTCGGCCTCGGCATCCTTGGCTTCGCCCGTGAATTTGCCAAGGTGCGCCTTGGGCCGCACTGCGCGAAACGCCGCCATGGCCTGGGTCAGGATCTCCTCGCGATGGGCAACGAACAGCACCCGGGCGAAGGGATGGCTGTCAAACGCGGCGAGATATGTCTTTCCAAGCCCGGTGGCCAGGACGACCAGCCCGGCGCCATAGCCATTGGCGCGGGTGGCCGTCAGGGCGGCCAAGGCCTCAGCTTGCACGGCATGCGGTTGGGGCGCGAGGGTGGCGGGCTCCTCAGGAACACCGGCCAGGCGCGAGGGCTGAGGCGCGCGGCGAGTCTCGTAGGCTGTAACCCATTCCTCGGTCAGATCGGTCACCTCCGGGCCGGCCAGTAGTCCCTCGAAAGCCGCCGTGGCAGCTATGAGCGGTGCTGCATCGGCTCGATCGAAAAGGCGCAGGTTCCATTCAACGCCAGAGGTCAGGGCTGACTTCGACAGGTTCGATGAACCGACCAGCAAGGCCCCCGTGTCGTCATCGAAACAGAACATCCAGGCCTTGGGATGGAAGGGTATCGCGTGCGCCTGAAACGCATAAAGCGCCCGCGCGCCGTCCAGATCGAGCATCAGGCGCAGCGCGTCAGGTTCTGTCACATCGAGATAGTCGCCGGTCAACAACCGCAACCGGCCGCCTCTTGCCAGCATATCGCGCAGATGCGGCAGGATCAGCCGCACGCCCGATTGCATCAAGAACGACACCGCCAGATCGATCGACTGCGCGCGGTCGATATAGGGCAATAGATGCGAATGCAGTGCATCCTCGCCGCCAGAGATCAACGCGCGGTCGTGTGGCAACCCCGGCAACAGCCCATTCCCCACCGGGGGCTTGAGGATGCGCAGATGCACATGCGGACCATCCTCGGCAAAGATCACCTCCGGGCGTGCGTCCGCACCGAAGACCTCCTGCGCGGGCGCGATCCAACCGGTCAGGGCCGCTTGCTCGGGCGCGGTCAACTCACGCCAACGCGACACATGGCGGCGCGGGGCGATCAAGATGCCAAAGGGGCGGCGCAGCACCAGGACATCGCCATCGCAATGGTGGATATCCATGGCCTTGGCGTTACAGATCTCGCAGGTCTTGGGGCAATTATTGGTCAAATGCGGTGCTTCAAATTGCTCTCTCAATCAAGACATTCAGCCATGCCTCACCCTGCCGGTCCGGCCTGCAGTCTTCGCTGATCCAGATAGCAGATTGCGCTAGTTCCCGTGTTGCGTCCAGGACCGATGCAAAGAGCGCGGGGGTCATGTCATTGAAATAGCGCCCATCCTTCTCGTGCTGCTCGGTTCCGTGCTTGAAAGAGGCATAAATCACGCCTTTGGGGTGCAACGCCGCAGCAAGCCTGTTCAGCGCCATCGCCAAATCCGCGCGCGCGACATGCAGAAGCGAGGCACAGGCCCAGATCCCGTCGAAACGCTCTTCCCATGTGAAGGTTTCGAACCGCATGATGCGCGCTGGAACGCCGGCCAGATCTTGCGTTGCGGCCACCATCTGCGGTGATGCATCAAAGGCCTCAACCCGGTATCCCGCCTGCGCAAATGCCAGAGCATCCCGTCCCGACCCTGAGCCGGCATCGAGAATTGTGCCGTCCGACGGAAGGGCCGCCAGGAACCGCTCCCGATGTGCGGCCATGTCGACATCGACGGTCTGCGTCACAAAAGCTTGCGCATTCTGCTCGTAATAGCGGCTGCTGTCCAAGGTGCTATTCCTGGTAGTTTGGTGTTGTCCCGCGGTGGGTAGCCTGGCCGACTTGATCCGGGCAGTTGACGGGTTTCACGCAACGCCAGTTGCTGGAGCATTCCATAATCTCTCTCAACAAACTGGATATCACACGCGTTCATGGCGGGCACTCCCCGGCAGGCCCCGTAGACTGACCGGGGTCACCTTCCTTCCCACGGTCGCACCCGTGGCATCGGCTCCGACACCTCTACCTCGCTCAGCATCCCGCTCGCAATCAACCCGTCCCGAACCCAGCCCAGCGCTTGCCACCAGTCCTCATAAGCGCGCCGCGCAGCGCCGATTTGCTGCGGGTGCGGCGAGAAGGTGACGGGGCAGGCCAGGACCTCGACCGTGCGCCACCTGCCGCGAGTCAGCACGCGGGCGGTACCGACCACAACGGTGGCCGCCCGTTCGCCGTGCTGGTTGCGCTTGACCTCGACCGGTACGCAACGTGGTACCGCTCCTGGCATCCAGTCGGGCGTCAGCCCGGCGCGCGCCAGCTCCGCCACACGGATCGCCATACGCTTGCCGCCGAGGGCGTCGGGCATCCCGGCGACGGTGGCGGCGATCACCTCGGCGTCCTCGTGAGTGTCGCCGCTGATCTTGTGCTGGCCACCGTCGATCTTGCAGCCCAGCACAGCGCGTTGCAGCAGGATGTATTCGAGCCCGAAACCGAAGCCCTCCTCGGTCACGTCCTGGGGCAGCGGCATGTCCAGCTGCGCCTTCTCGACCCGGAAGGCCCATTCCAGCGCCGCCTGCACGCCCAGCGCGCGTTTGATATTCACCGCACACCCCGCATCCGGAGCCGTTCGGGCGTGACCAGTCCTCGCGCCAGCATCAAACCGCATATGGCGGTGCTGATCATGGCGTTGGGCAGGTATTCGTCGGAATTCACCCTGGCAGCGTAGAACGCTGCCAGCTCATCCTCGCTGGGCGGCAGGTTCACTTCGGTCGTCGGGCGGCGCGTGGTTTTCGAGGTGCTGGTGCTTCTGGCGATCGCCTGTGCATCGCGCTGGGCGGTGCGTTCCATCACGCGGTCGAGTGCTTTTGGTCCGTCTGGCGGGTTGGGATGATTGCGCCGGCTCTCGGTGGCCGTCTCGATGATCCGGGTCTCGGTCAGTCCCAGGTCATCGATCCAGCAGCGGACGTGGGTGCGGGCTGGCCGGCCCTGCCACCAGGCGGGCAGGGTGGCGTTGGCGGCAAAGCCCAGCGCGCTGAGCAGCTCCGCGAAGAACCGATCAAAATCGGTCTCGCGCGCTTGCGCGTCCTCCTCCTCCTTTACTGGTTTACTTAGTGGTTCTCTTACAAGGTTAGTGTCCGGATTTCGGACACGGCTTTCGGCATTTTCCGGACTCGGGTCGGGGCAAAATCCGGACACGGCTTCCTGCGGATTTCCGTGTCCGATTTCCGGACACGGCTCGGCCGGATTGGCCCCGTTGGCGACATTTTCCGGCGCGGTTTCGGGGTCGTGGCCGTGTGTCAAAATCCCGTGTCCGATCTCCGGACACGGGTCGGGATCATGTGGTGTGAAGCCTTCCTCGAACCCCAGGATGTAGCGCGTCGGCATCTGACGCTTCGTCACCGGATCGATACGCGGCACACGGCGCAGCAATCCCGCCCTCTCCAACTGGGCGAGGTGATCGTTCAGCGTCGAACGGCTGATCTCGCAATCATGCGCCAGCCGCACCTGTGAGGGGAAGCAGCCGTAATCCGGGTTGAACCGGTCGCAGAGATGCCAGAGCACGATCTTGGTCGTGGGTTTCAGGCCACGCTGCTTGATGGCCCAGTTGGTGGCTTCATGGCTCATGACTCGGCCCTCCGTGTGGGCGGCGCGATGCGGGTTCTGAACCCGTGATCCGCCAGTGCGCCCAGCGCGTGATCGAGGCTGCGGACCAGCGCCCAGCCGAAGCCCTGCGTCCGCACGGCATCGCGAAACGCCTCCTGCTCGGGGCGCAGGCGGCCTTTCGGTGCCTTCAGTTCCAGGAACAGGACGCGCCCATCGCTGATGACCATCAGATCGGCAAAGCCTGCATGGACGCCCATGCCCACCAGGATCGCCTGACGCTTTGCGCCGCGGGGACCGCGTTCGGTGACCTCGTTGGCGCAGTGGTGAATGACGGCCGAGCGGGGCAGGGCGACGCGCAGGGCTTGCACCACCGCGCGCTGCAGATCGGCTTCGGGTGTTCGGCGACCCTTCATCGCGCGGCCCTCCGGTCGTCGTCTTCGCCCTGGGCGCGGCGCACCGGCCTTCGCGCGTCAATCACGACCATCAGCACCCGGGCGTCCTCGCGCTCAGTTGCAGTCTCGCCGTGAGCGGCAAGGACCTGACACGCGAGCCGGATCAGGGGATCGCTGTGATGGGCAACATCGGCGATGACAGCCCGGGCCTCGGCCAACCGGTCGGCGGGCCATGGTAAGGGGTGGCGGACAGGCAGGGTCATGACCGCCCCCGCGTCTTACGCACCGGGTGCACCTGTTCCTGCGCACGGATCCAGTCTTGCACGGCTGCCCGGCGGTAAAAGGTCTTTCGCCCTAAGCGTGTACAGGGCGGCCCCTCGCGGCGTGCCTGCCATCTGGCGAGCGTGTCCGGAGTGAGGCCCAGCTCGCGTGCCAGAAGCTCGCGGCTGATCCAGTCTGCCAGGAGGTTCAGCGGTTCATCCGCTACCTCGGGGTGGGTGTATGTCATGGGTTGCTCCGTTTTCCTCATGCCCCTCTGACCGGGGGCTGGGCGAGCGAAGCAGACGGCGAGGGGCGGAATACAGGCGGAAGGTGGAATTGAAACCCGCCTGCCAATTCCACCCCTTATTTCATTGAGGTTTCACGGATTGACGGTTGCTGTAGAGCTCGTATCAGCGCTGATCACATGCCCGGTAGCGTGAGGATTCAATCATCGGTCACAGGGCGACAGGGCCTATCCCTCCGAGGTGGCCGCATTCAACGGCGTTCAGGGGTGTTTCGCGGGATTTGTGGGGGGCGGAATTGCCGGAACGAACATTTCCGGTCGTGTTCCGCCGACATTCGCGGGATCGCTCCTGAAGCCAGTTGCAGAAATCGAACCTCACGGGTTCGTGAACTTGGACTCGCCCGTGGGATGCGTACTCTTGCCGTGAGCAGAAAATAAGAATCGAAAAAAACGAACGCAGTCAGATGCCGGCATCCCCTTGGGGTGCAGCTCTGTCCCACAGGCGGTTTTCCTCGACGGGATGCTCACTACCGACGCCCCCGCGTGCCCGGCACTGCGGGCTTCTTAAACCGCATGCTGACGGCTCTGGCCGCGGGATGCCGCATGTCCAGAAGGAGTTTCCCCAAATGCCCTTACCGCCCGTTGCCTTCTATTCGATCTATGAGATTTCTGTGCGTTGGGGGTGTCATCCGGCCGATATCGTGGGCTGGGCCGCAGCGGGGCATCTTCCGGTTCTGACGGGCATTCCGCCGGTCTGGTGTGACGATGAGATGGTCGCGGGGTTGGTCCAGGTTCCGATTGCAGAACTGATGCCAATGTTTCGCCGGTATGGCCCGAGTGATGAACATGCCCGGCTGAAGCGGGTACTGCCGCCGGGGAGCATGACCTGGCTGAAGGTGACCGATCCGCCCGGTGGTCTGCCGATCCACGCGTCGGATCTGCTTCTGGCCACGGGGTCGGTCCAGCGGTTCGAAGAGGAACGCGACCTGTTGCGCCGCCCGGCCGCGAACACCGGCTCGACACCGCGCTATGACTGGGACGCGATGTACGCCTGGTTGTTCTGGTTCGCCCATGAGAAGGGCCTTCCCGAGACCCAGTCGGCGCTGGTCGCACTGGTGCAGGAGTGGTTCGTGCAGAACTCGCGATCTGGCGATGTGCCGGATGAAAGCACGATCCGCAAGCGGCTCGCCGCGCTCTGGCGCAAGCTGCGGGGCGAAGAGCCGGCCTGAGGGTCACGCCGACTTCGGCTGGCCAGGCTCATCCTGCGCGGCATCGTGCACAAGGCGCGGTCGCGGGCGCAGGATGCTGGCCACCGTGTCAACGCCCGCGCGCAAGGGTGAGTCCATCAGATGTGCATAGCGCTGCGTGGTCTGCATCTGACTGTGGCCCAGGAGCCTGCCGATCATCTCGAGTGAGGCACCACCGCTGACCAGCAAAGATGCGAAGGTGTGGCGTAGATCGTGAATACGGACATCTGGCAGCTCGGCCTCTGTCCGGACCTTAACCCAGAAGCGGCGGATTTCGCGGACGGGCTGGCCAATGGTCTCACCGGGGAACAGCCAGGGATTGCCGGACGGGACGACCAGCTGGCGCTGGCGCACGATCGTCACCACCTCCTGCGAGACCGGCACGCGGTGGATCTTGCGCTGCTTCGTGGTCGAGGCGGGTTTCGACCAGATGGCATAGTCGAGGTTGAACTGCTCGAACCTTGCGGTTCGCACCTCACCGACGCGGGCGCCGGTGAGCATGCACATCCGGATGATCGCGGCCCCGCGCTGATCCTCGGCGCTGTCGAGCACCGCCGCAATCCGGGTCAGTTCCTCGGGGCCCAGAAACCGTTCGCGGGCCTGCTCGATGCGCCGATGGAACCCCTGTGCGGGATTGTCAGCGCGCCAGCCCCATTCCATGGCCAGCGTGAACATCTTGCGCAGCACCTCGCCCATGCGGTTGGCGCGGATCGGGGTGGGCTTGTGGCCCTGCAGTTTGCGCGCGCGATTGTTGGGCTTCGCCTTGCAGGGGCGGGGGCGGCCGTCCGCCACGACATCGAGGAACCGGGCGACATCGGTCTTGGTGATCTCCGTCACCAGCTTGCTGCCCCAGGCGGGTTCAAGCAACTTCTTCAGCATCGAGATCTGATCGGCGGCGTTGTTGTGCGCCAGTTTCGGCAGGTGTTCCGCGATGTAGCGGTCGATCATGTCCTTCACGCGCGGGGCTTCGCGGGAGTCCTCGCGCGTCGCCAGAGGGTCATGGCCCTCGTCGATGGCGCGGCGCAGGTCCTTGGCACGTTCGCGCGCGGCCGTGACGCTCCACTCCGGCCAGCGCCCGATCGTCATGCGCCGCTGTCGCCCGGCATGGCGGTAGTCGATGGTGAATGTCCGCGCGCCGGAGGCCTGAACCCGCGCGGCGAAACCAATCACCTCCGCGTCGAAAATCTGATAGCTGACGCCCGGCCGGAGCTCGGCGTCGCGCAGGGTTTTCTCATTGAGCTTCAGTCTCTTGACCATGCATTCCGCCTCCTTGCCCAACGACACAGGCGTAGACCCGCGTCACTATCAAGTCGGAGCACGGGGCAGGGGGCGGAATACAGGCGGAAGGTGGAATTGAAACGGGCAGGGCAATTCCGGCAAATAATTTCAATGGGTTGAGCATATTGGCCGCAATACCCTAGCTTAGCATCAGCCCGAACACCTCTTCAGGCTTCCCGGCCGGCCGGACAAAAGAATTCGCTCGGAAGGCCTTCAAACAGAGCACTTCGTCGCCGGCTATTGATGCGTAAGCGAGTATGAGCTTTGGACAGGCGATTGACGAGTTGTCAACGGTCAATGTATAGGTCAAACTCGCAACGGTCGCGTCGCAGCAGCCAATTCCTCGCTGTCTGCGATGGGTGTTCGGCGAATCACTGGTCAGGATCGAAAACCTTATGTTGCCAGAGATCGAGCGGAACAACTGGTCAATCGTGCTCATAGGAAGCTTCAACCCGGCGATTTTCCATCCGTCTTGGCTACTGCTTAATGAAGTGATTTCTAAGGAGACTGCGGAGAGCGCGGAATTACATGTAGTTCACTCAGAGGTATCATCGATTACCCTTGGGCCGCTGCGCTTGGATGTTCAACGCAATAGGTTTAGCATACAAACCGAGCAGTCGCCTGAAATTTCTCTGCTTGATTTCGTTTTGCGCGTTTTTGGCGACCTTCTGCCCCATAGTCAGATTAACCAGCTTGGGATAAACCGTACCGTCTACTTTAGGGCGCCTAGCTCTGAAAGCAGAATTCAATTGGGTAGGACGTTCGCGCCGACTGCACCGTGGGGACCTTTCGGGCAAAGAATTGATGGCTCAAACGGATTGACGCTTGGAGGAATGACCAATGTGTCGATGAGGGAAGTTCTCGTCGACGCTTCTTGGTCCGGCCACTGCGAAGCGCGACTGATGCCCGCGTATGAGATTGATACCGAGACTGGCGTCCAAACGCATGTCAACAACCATTTCGAACTTAAGGACTACAAGGAAGGTGATGGAGCTATGGCAGCACTCGTCGTTCTACAGAACGAATTCGAACCGCGCATGGACAGGTGCGAAGAGATCATCGCTGCTGTACTTGGGCACTTAGGATGACGGCATTGGCTACTAAGTTGCCCAGCCAGGGCGTGAACACCGATGAACAAAGCCACGCGGCTGTTCGCCGATTGGAATCTCGCGAACTATTCGAGCCCTCTGCTGGGACCCAAGTTTTTGGTCGTGCTGCAGTCCTGACGGCCGCCACGCCAAGACCAGTTTCGACGCCGTTTGCGTTCTTTTCTGATGGCAGCAGCCTAAAGGCGTCTGTTCCAATTGGGCTACGCGCATGGAAGGCCATACCAACTTCGGCTGGAAAAACCTTTGAATGGGAAGGTCTGGTTCTTGAGATTCGAGGCTCTTCGTTCACCTCCCGCCTTCGAAATATCAAGGGAGCGAATTCCGAGTTTGAAGAGATTGCGGAATTCGACCTTGCCGATGTTCCTCCTGGCGACCGTGATTTGCTCCACCCTGGAGGGATTTTCCGCTGGGTAGTCGGGCTTGAGTCGAGGTCTGGCACCCGGCAGCGGTACTCAAGGATCGTTTTTCGTCGCCTTCCTGCTTGGACTAGAAGATCGCTCAAGAATTCCGATCAGCACCTCCAAAAGCTAGTTTCCGGCATTCAATGGATCAACAATGACCCGACCAGCTCTGGATGAGGTCGAAGTAACAGTGATCGGTCCAAGCTATGGTGAGTCGGTATTGATTCATCTCGGTGATGAGCGTTGGGTCATCGTCGACTCTGTTGTCAGGCAAGGTCAAACCCGTTCAGCAGCGATCGAGTACTTGGATTCGATCGGAGTTAACCCACAGAATGCGGTTAAGCTAGTCGTGGTTACACACTGGCATGACGACCATATTCGGGGGGTGGCAAATGTTGTTGAGCTTTGCTCTTCGGCTGCCGTTTGTGTCCCAACAACTTTTACGAGACACGAGTTCATATCATTCTTGGCTGCCCATGCTGACCCCTTGGCATCATCTTTTGGCACGGGCGTTGATGAATTAACTCGTGTCTTCGGAATGATCAGGACTCGTAGCCAAAATCTCTTAGGCTTGGCTGATACTCGCCTATTGCACATTTCCGAGGAACATACCTCTCACAAGCGACGCACCGAAATTTGGTCATTGTCTCCCTCGGCATTTCAAGTTACCGAAAGCCTTGGGAAGATGGCTAAACTGATCCCAGGCTTCGGAAAGACGAAGAGGCGCGCTGTACCAACTGGAGAAAACGATCACTCAATTGCACTTTGGATTTCGGTCGGGGACGATTGCGTATTGCTCGGAGGCGATCTGGAGGAGACGCCCGACAAACGGGCAGGGTGGTCCGCAGTTGTAGCTTCGAACAATCGACCCCGCGACAAGGCAAGCATATTCAAGGTTCCGCATCATGGCTCTTCGACGGGCCATAATAACAACGTGTGGACGGATATGCTGCAACTTGAGCCGCATGCTATACTCACCCCTTGGAACCGAGCTGGAAAGCTACCGACTTCGGTTGACCTTGCGCGACTTCAGGCACTTACGAAGCATGTTCACCTTACCGCGCCCCCCGCGGAGCTGGCACGTGTCAAACACGACTACGAAGTCGAGAAGCTCCTTCGTGATTTTGGTATCCGCACATACCGCGAGCCACGGGAGGTTGGGATAGTCAGGGCCAGGAAGAAGGCAGGCACTGCCGAATGGACCATCGATCGAATGGCAGCTTAGGTGCCCTTCGAATAAATCTCTCCGGGACGGGCTATCGGTTGTGGGCTTTTCGCGAACGACTGCGTTCCGCCGAGACCGACCACGGAGTTTGCACGTATACGATCATGCAGTAGAGCCGTTTCGATTACACTTCGAAAACCGCTGCCAGTGCTCTTGTCAACGTCTGGTCAACCCGTGAATGCGGTTGTGTACACACTTCGACCCGCCGAGATCCTTCGAAATCCGCCAAACGGCGATAAAAGCTCTGGGCATTCAAAGGGTTGTCCTGTAAGTGCTTGAAATGAAAGAGTGGCGATAATCTGCGGCCTGTGGCTCATAACCTGAAGGTCGTAGGTTCAAATCCTACCCCCGCAACCAAAATTATT
>CAYGRI010000143.1:0-348 GCA_964352155.1 uncultured Maritimibacter sp.
CACCTGGGCCGCCCGCGCGGATGCCAGTTTCTATGAGAAAGCCTGGGGCGGGATCATTGTCCTGCTGCTGTTCCTGATGACCATGAACATCATCGCCATTCTCCTCCGCCGCCGCTTTGAGCGCCGCTGGTAAGGAGTAAGATCATATGAACCAGATGCCCAAACAGGCCGCCAACGCCACAGAGGCGCCGACCCGCAACACCAAGATCTCGGCCAAGGCTGTGCAGGTCTACTATGGCGATAACCATGCGCTGAAGGACGTGGATGTCGACATCGACGACCGGACGGTCACCGCGTTCATCGGCCCGTCGGGCTGCGGCAAGTCGACCTTTCTGCGCTGCCTGAACC
>CAYGRI010000143.1:358-11598 GCA_964352155.1 uncultured Maritimibacter sp.
GAACGACACAATCGACGTGGCCCGCATCGAAGGCACGATCAAGATCGACGGCGAGGACATCTACGACAAGAAAGTCGATCCGGTGCAGCTGCGCGCCAAGGTCGGCATGGTGTTCCAAAAGCCGAACCCGTTCCCCAAGTCGATCTTCGACAATGTCGCCTACGGCCCCCGCATCCACGGGCTGGCCCGCAGCAAGGCCGATCTGGACGAGATTGTCGAGAAATCCCTGCGCCGCGCCGCGATCTGGGATGAGGTCAAGGACCGCCTGACCGCGCCGGGCACCGGCCTGTCCGGCGGCCAGCAGCAGCGTCTGTGCATCGCCCGCGCCGTCGCCACGGAGCCCGAGGTTCTGCTGATGGACGAGCCGTGCTCGGCCCTTGACCCGATTGCCACGGATCAGGTCGAGAATCTGATTGACGAGCTGCGCTCCAGCTATTCCGTTGTGATCGTGACGCACTCGATGCAGCAAGCCGCGCGCGTCAGCCAGAAAACCGCCTTCTTCCACCTTGGCAACCTTGTGGAATACGACGATACCGACCAGATTTTCACCAACCCAAAGGATCCCCGGACCGAGAGCTACATCTCTGGTCGGATCGGATAGCATCATGCAAGACAAGCACATTTCCTCTGCCTTCGACCGCGATCTCGAAACGTTGCAGGCCCTGATCATGAAGATGGGCGGGCTGGTGGAGGCGTCGATCCAGCAAGGTGTGCGCGCCTTCCTGGACCGGGACGAAGAACTGGCCGAACGGGTTCGCAAGAACGACCGTCAGATCGACATCCTGGAAGAAGAGGTCAATCAGGAAGCCGCGCGCATCATCGCGATCCGCAACCCGATGGCGACCGATCTGCGCACTGTACTGAGCGTGATGAAGATCAGCGGCAACCTGGAACGGTGCGGCGACTACACCAAGAACCTGGCCAAGCGGACAACGGTTCTGGCCACGCTACAGCCGGTGTCCGACGCGGCCCCGGCGATCCGCCGCATGGCCCGCGATGTGGAAATGATGCTGAACAACGCGCTGGACGCCTTTGTAAAGCGGGATGCGGAACTGGCGTTGCAGGTGATCGAGGCCGACGAGGATGTCGACCAGATGTACAACGCCGTTTTCCGCGAATTGCTGACCCACATGATGGAAGATCCGCGCAACATCACCGCCGGGATGCATCTGCATTTCATCGCCAAGAACATGGAGCGGATGGGGGATCATGTGACCTCTATCTCTGAGCAGGTGGTCTATATGGTCACCGGGCAGCCGCCCGAAGACCGTCGGCAAAAGAGCGATGAGACCTCGCTGATGAATGCGGACGGAGTGATCTGATGACGGCCGCGCAACCCAGGGTTCTTGTGGTCGAGGACGAGCCGTCCCAGCGCGAGGTTCTGGCCTACAATCTTGAGGCCGAGGGGTTCGTCGTCTCTCGGGCCGGCAACGGCGACGACGCACTGATGCTGGTCGAGGAAGAAACGCCGGACATCATCCTGCTGGACTGGATGCTGCCCGGTGTCTCGGGGATCGAGATTTGCCGTCGGCTGAAGACTCGCCCGAACACCCGCAGTGTGCCGATCATCATGCTGTCGGCCAGGTCGGAAGAGGTCGACCGGGTGCGTGGGCTGGAAACCGGCGCGGATGACTACATGGTCAAGCCGTTCTCTGTCGTCGAGCTGATGGCGCGGGTGCGGGCGCAGCTGCGCCGGACGCGGCCTGCCACGGTGGGCGAACGGCTGGAATACAACAACATCACTCTGGACTCAGAGACTCACAAGGTCACCCGCGGCGGCCAGGAGCTGAAGCTTGGGCCGACCGAGTTCCGCCTGTTGAGCACCTTCATGGAAAAGCCGGGCCGGGTCTGGAGCCGCGAGCAATTGCTGGACCGTGTCTGGGGCCGCGACATCTATGTCGACACCCGCACGGTCGATGTTCACATTGGCCGGCTGCGCAAAGCGGTTTGCGCCCATGGAGGCGATGATCCGATCCGGACGGTGCGTGGCGCGGGCTATGCGCTGGGGTAGGGCTGTCGCAAAGGGGCCGCCAGCGGCGCAGCCCCCCTGCGCGAACACGAAGCGGACCGCCTGGGCAAATGTTGGCCATCACACCGCAGAAACCGCATTCGTCGCGCTGAGAGATCTTACCAAACGGTAGCGCTGTTAGCCTTGGGCCGTGGGGCTTTCCAGGGTATCTGCCTGGTGATGACGATCATGCGCGCGATGGGTAGAGATCGCGGCTGAGAGTCGCCGCTGAGATCCATATAATCGCTTGTTATAATTTAACAAAGTTTCAGTCTTTGGTCCGCTGCTGCGACCGGGGGCCACGGCGGCGCATCCCGGGACATCTCCAAACCGGACATCCGTAAGTCCGATAATATGTATTATGTAATTAATGGAGGCCCATCAAACCGTTGGTCAGACCTGTATGCGGCCCGTCTATCCGCAATGAAACTGGTTGACCCGATGGATGAAAGTCTGAAAGTCGTTTCGGGATGAGGTATGACCCCCTCGGGGCAATGACATGACACTGCTTGAGTATGTGGAACGTGTGACAACGTCCACGAACATGGATGACCTTTGGCAAGTCCATTGCGATGCCATGGGCTGTTACGGTTTGACGCGGATCCTGTACGGAATGGCGTCCTCTCGCTCGCGGACGTCGTTCGGAGCCCGTGACGATTTTCTGATTTTGACAAACTTTCCAGGCGACTACGTCGAGACCTTCATCGATGACGGGCTTTACCTTCATGCGCCCATGGTGCGTTGGGCGACGGCAAACAGCGGTGCCTGTTCCTGGGGCTGGATCCGCGACAATGCGCAGATGCTGACGCCGAAGGAAAAGGAGGTCATCGCCTTCAACCTGAGTCATGGGCTGACGTCTGGCTATACGATCAGCTTTTCCGACATTGGAGCGCGTGGGTTGGCGGCGATCGGACTGGTGCCCGAACTAAATGTCTCGCAATCGGAACTGGATGCAGTCTGGCGGGAAAAAGGGCGTGAAATCATCACGATGAATCACGTTCTTCATCTTAAGATCCTGACCCTGCCCTATCCCAGCGCGCGCAAACCGCTGACCAAACGGCAGCGCGAAGTCCTGGAATGGGTCGGTGAAGGCAAAACGACGCAGGATATCGGGATCATCATGGGGCTGACGCCGGCGACGGTGGAAAAACACCTGCGGCTGGCGCGCGAGGCGCTGGATGTCGAAACGACAGCCCAAGCCGTGCTGAAGGCAAGTCTTCAGAACCAGATCTTCCGGATCGAAGCCTGACACGACCGGGGGCGTTGACAGACCCTGGACCCACATCACCTTTGGGTTGCGAGCCTTTGAAAAGTATATCAAAAACAATGGCCTACGGCCTTTGTGGTAAAGGTACGGAATCCCATACTTACTTGCCCGGCGTCAAATTGGCAGGTTCGAGGTGTTCCGTGAGTGGTGGCATTGGCCAAAGGAACTGTCGGTCGGGCGCCTTTGATTTTAAGGTAGAACGGCCGGTTCCGGGAAACCGGATTGCTGGTTCTGTCTGTGCATTTTCCGCAGGCAGGACCGGCACCTACGAAGCTGTTTGCCTGGTCCTCATCCCCAATGTGTGGGCAGAGCTTTGACAAAAAAACGGTGCAGTCCTCGCCCGGACTGCACCGTTTCATTTTCCGCAGAAGACGGCTGACCTGACGACCAGCCGTAGTCCTTTACCCTTGCGCGACCTTGGCCACTTCGGCGGCGAAGTCTTCTTCGGCCTTCTCGATCCCCTCGCCCACTTCCAGACGGACGAAACCTGTGATCTCGACGCCGGCATCCTTGGCGGCGGCGGCAACCGTCAGGTCCGGGTTTACGACGAATTGCTGGTTCAGCAGCGTCACCTCGGACAGGAACTTCTTCATCCGGCCGACGATCATCTTTTCGATCACGGCCTCGGGCTTGCCGGATTCGCGGGCGATATCCATCTGGATCTTGCGCTCATGCTCGACAACGGCCGGGTCCAGATCCGCTTCGGACAGCGAGGCTGGGCTGACAGCGGCGATATGCATGGCCACCTGGCGCGCGAAGTCGCCGTTGTCGCCGGTGAAGGCCACCAGAACGCCGATCTTGCCCATGTCTGTGGCGGCGGCATTGTGGATGTAGGACACCATATTGGCCCCCTCCAGCACTGTCATCCGGCGCAGCGCCATGTTCTCGCCGATCGTTGCGATCTTCGAGGTGATGGTGTCGGCCACGGTCTTGCCGCCCATGTCCCTGCCCTGCAGATCCTCGACATCCGACGCGCCAAGCGCCACGTCAGCGACAGCTTTGACCATCTCCTGGAATTCGGCATTCTTGGCGACGAAATCGGTTTCCGAGTTCACCTCGACGGCGACGCCTTTGCCCCCGTCAACAGCGACGGCCACAAGGCCCTCGGCGGCGGTGCGGCCGGATTTCTTGGCGGCCTTGGCCAGACCCTTGGTGCGCAGCCAGTCGGTCGCGGCTTCCATGTCGCCATCCGTCTCGACCAGCGCTTTCTTAGCGTCCATCATGCCTGCGCCGCTTTTCTCGCGCAGTTCCTTCACCATTGCTGCGGTGATTGCCATCTCTTGGCACTCCTCTAGTCTAAAGGAAAAAGTCCCCGGGCCAGCCTCGCCGGTCCGGGTGACATTTCAGTGACGCGGGGCTCAGGCGCCAGTGGTCTCTTCGGCGGGGGCCTCTTCGGCCACGGCCTCTTCGACGAGCGCCTCTTCGAGGGCGCCCATATCGATCCCGGCGGCGTCCATCTGGGCCGACATGCCGTCCAGCGCCGCGCGGCTGGCCAGATCGCAATACAGCGCAATCGCACGCGCCGCATCGTCATTGCCCGGGATCACATAGTCCACGCCATCGGGCGAGCAGTTCGTATCGACCACCGCGACGACCGGGATGCCAAGCTTCTTGGCTTCGGCGATGGCCAGGTCTTCCTTGTTCACGTCGATCACGAACAGCAGGTCCGGCACGCCGCCCATTTCGCGGATCCCGCCCAGCGACGCTTCGAGCTTTTGCCGGTCGCGTTCCACCGACAGACGCTCGCGCTTGGTCAGGCCGTCAAAGCCCTGCGCCATCTGCTCATCAATCGCCTTCAGGCGGTTGATCGACTGGGACACGGTCTTCCAGTTGGTCAGCGTGCCGCCCAGCCAGCGGTGGTTCATGTAATATTGCGCGCAGCGCTCTGCCGCTTCGGCGACGGGCTTTTGCGCCTGCCGCTTGGTCCCGACGAACAGGATGCGTCCGTTGCGGGCCACCGTCTCGCGGATGACATTCAGCGCGGCGTCCAACATCGGAACCGTCTGCGTCAGGTCGAGAATGTGAATGCCGTTGCGGTCACCGTAGATGTATTCGCCCATCCGCGGATTCCACCGCTGGGTCTGGTGACCAAAGTGAACGCCAGCTTCCAAGAGCTGACGCATGGAGAATTCAGGCAGCGCCATGTCCGTTTCCTTTCCGGTTTGCACCTCGGCGGGACGTTTCAAGCTTGCGCTCAACCGGCGGACCAAAGCGGGATGTCTCCCCGCAGGGGCCCAAGCCCCGCCTGTGAAGTAGGCGCCCCATATGCGACTCTGTGCAGCTTGGCAAGACCCCTGTCCACAACGCGCCACAAAGACCGCCGGATCGCCGGTCCGTGGGGTCAAAGGCCGGATTCGCCTTGTTGTCGCGGCGCGGGATTGTCACAACGAGGATGCCGGCCCACGCTGCACCCGGTGCGTATGGTGCCCCGCTGGCGGAGGCGTTTGGATCAAGAGTGCCAGAGAGATGATGGATATCATGCAGGAATTTGCGTCGCCCGGCGACCCCGGGGCGATCCGGTGTCTGGGGCGGCGGATTGGCGATGACCCAATGCGGCGCGCGCCCGCCAAGGGCCTGTGATGCAGGTGGCGCCGGATATTCTGTGCATCGGCTCTGTCCTGTGGGATGTGATCGGGCGGGCCACCCGGCATATGGCGCTTGGCAACGATGTGCCGGGCCGCATCACCCGGGTGCCCGGCGGCGTTGCGATGAACATCGCGATGACCCTGCGCCGCTTTGACCTGGCGCCCGCCTTGCTGACTGCCATCGGGCGCGATGGCGAAGGCGATGAGCTGGTAGCCGCCTGCGCCGCCTTGGGGCTGGACACGTCGCATGTGTACCGCTCGGACGATCTGCCGACCGACATCTATATGGCGATCGAGGGCGCCAACGGGCTGATCGCGGCCATCGCGGATGCCCACTCGCTGGAAACCGCCGGGGACCGGATCCTGCAACCGCTGACCGAGGGGCCGCTGGGCACACCGCTGGAACCGTTCGCCGGGCTGATCGCGCTGGATGGCAACCTGACCCAGACGCTGCTGGCCAGCATCGCCCGAGATCCCGCCTTTGCCGCCGCCGATCTGCGCATCGCCCCCGCCAGCCCGGGCAAGGCAGAGCGTTTGCTGCCCCTGCTCGCCATGCCCCGCGCCACGATCTATTTGAACCTTGAAGAGGCCGGGCTGCTCTGTGCCGCGACCTTTGCCGACTCCGCCTCGGCCGCGACCGCGCTGCGGTCCAGGGGCGCGGCGCGGGTGTTGGTCACCGATGGCGGGCGCCCCGCCGCGCAGGCCACCGCCGAGGGGCTGCTGACTGCCACCCCGCCCGAAGTCATGGTGAACCGCGTGACCGGCGCCGGGGATACCTTCATGGCCGCCCATATCGCCGCCGAACTGGCCGGTGCCGCCCCCGCCGCCGCGCTGGACCGGGCACTTCAGGCCGCCGCAAGCTACATTTCCGGAGGATCCCGCGAATGACCCCAATCCTGTCCCCCGAGGTCGCCGAAGCGCTGCGAACCGGCGCGCCGGTCGTCGCTCTGGAATCGACCATCATCACCCATGGGATGCCCTGGCCCCAGAACCTTGATACCGCGCAGCTGGTCGAGGCAGAGGTGCGCGGCGCCGGCGCTGTTCCTGCGACCATCGCGGTTCTGGCCGGACGTTTGCATGTCGGGCTGACAAAGGCGCAACTGACCGCTCTGGCCCAGGCCAAGGGCGTGATGAAGCTGTCGCGCGCCGACCTGGCGGTGGCGCTGGCCACGGGCCGGACGGGGGCCACGACCGTTTCAGCCACGATGATTGCCGCGCATCTTGCCGGGATTGGCGTCTTTGCTACGGGCGGGATCGGCGGCGTTCACAAGGGCGCCGAACAAAGCTTTGATATCTCTGCCGATTTGCAAGAGCTGGCGCAAACGCCCGTGACCGTGGTGGCGGCCGGGGCCAAGGCGATTCTGGATCTGCCCAAGACGCTGGAAGTGCTCGAAACCCTGGGCGTTCCGGTCATCGCCGTCGGGCAAGACGCCCTGCCCGCCTTCTGGTCGCGCGATGCCGGCATGGCCGCGCCGCTGCGCCTGGACACCGCCGCCGAGATCGCGCGCGCCCATCGCGCCCGGGCTGCGCTGGGTCTGCCGGGCGGGCAGCTGATCACCAACCCGATCCCGATCGAGGCCGAGATCCCGCGCCCCGAGATGGCCAGCGCCATCGCCACCGCCCAGGCCGAGGCAGAAGCTCAAGGCATCACGGGCAAGGCGGTGACGCCCTTCCTGCTGGACCGGATCTTTCACCTGACCGAGGGGCGCTCGCTGACCGCCAACATCGCATTGGTGCGCAACAATGCGCGCCTTGCCGCGCAAATTGCCGGAGAATTGATCAGCGCAGAGATTTAATCGCGGGAACGGGGCGCAGAGCATGTTGTTCGGTCCCCGCAAACACCCTATCTTGCGGTAGGTAATCCAAGGTGTTGGCGCCAGATGACGAAACTGCCCAAACCGCCCAGCGGGGAAATCCCGGGGCCAAGGTCGAAACGCCCCACGCTAAGCGGCTTTCGTACCTCTTTTCTGACAGGTCTTGTGGTGATCGCTCCGATCAGCCTGACGGTGTGGCTGATCTGGTCCGTGATAGGCTGGGTCGACGGATTTGTTCTGCCCTTCGTGCCGAACGGGTATCAGCCCGAGAATATCCTGCGCACGATCTTTGGCATCGATGCGCCGGTCAACATTCGCGGTGTGGGCGTGGTGGTGTTTTTGCTGTTCACGGTCACCGTGGGGTGGATGGCCAAGGGCATCATCGGGCGGTCCGCGATCAACTGGGCCGAGGGGCTGGTGGACCGCATGCCGGTCGTCCGCTCAATCTACAACGGTCTCAAGCAGATCGCGGAAACGGTGTTTTCCCAGGCCGAATCCTCCTTCGACAAGGCCTGTCTGGTCGAATATCCGCGCAAGGGCATCTGGGCGATCGCCTTTATCTCCACCGGTGCCAAGGGCGAGATCCAGCGCTCGATCCCCCGCGACGAGCAGCTTATGTCGGTGTTCCTGCCGACAACGCCGAACCCGACCAGCGGGTTCTTGCTGTTCGTCCCCAAAAGCGAAGTGATCGAGTTGGAGATGAGCGTCGAAGATGCGGCCAAGCTGGTGATCTCTGCGGGCCTGGTCTACCCGCCCGGCACGGTCACCACCGTCGATCCCGAGGAATTGCCCGCGAAGACGCTGGAAAAGATCAGCGCCTGAGGGTCAGCGTTTGAGGATCGGCGTCTGAGGGTCCAGCGTCTGACAAGGTCGCCAATCGGGGCCAGCGGGCAACCGTTTGTCCCGCCTAGGCTTGATGCGAAACAAGTGTCCTAGATTTGATGGCGCATGCACGCGTTTGTATCTGACGGCGCGCGCACGCACTTGCGCCCTGTGGCATCGGCTGACCGGCCTGGGAAGAAGCCGATCGGCCGTGCCTCCGTGATCAGGTTTTCACGGGCGGTGGCAGCGCCTTGAGCGAGCCTGGCTCTGGCTGACCGCGCATCCGGCGCAGCATACGCACCACGGCCCGGCCCAGAGCCGTCGCGCGCAGCACCCAGAACGTCACCTGATCCGAACAAGGGTTCCCAGAGGCATCCACAAGCATCACCGGAAACTCGCCCGCCTTCGCCGTCAGATCCGCGGGCACGGTCGCGGTGGCGGTATGCAGGTCGATCTCTGTCTCAAGGATGCGGCCCGCGAACCGGATCCGCGTGCCGGGGGGCAGCCGTGCTTCGGTCTTGAGCCAGATGGCAGAGGCGCCGCCAGGCTGCACGTTGAAGGGTTGACCAGCGTTGACCGGCTGCGGCCCGAAATCGGTGATCGTCTCACGCTCGCGCGGGGCCCAGCAGAACCCACGGCTCCAGCGCCGCAGACGTTCCCAATCCTGATCGAGGACGAAGGGCACCTGGACGTTGACGGAGGTTTCGAGCCGCCCGAGAAAACCGTCGATCATCGCGTCATATTCGGCGGGGGGCAGCCCCTTTGGCCCGGTCAGCGGCGCGGCCAGCCGGGACGACAGCAGACGGCCCAGGGCCGCGACCCACAGCAGCCGCGCCTCCTGCATGGTGCAGCGGGTCTGCAGCGCCGCTTCGACGATGTCGACGCAATGAGCACCCCAGGCCGCGATGGCCTCCTCCGAGGGCAGCGCGGCTGCGGCGGCCCCGGCCTTGGCGCGCATCTGCGCCCCTGGCACATGCAGCAGCGCCCCTTCGCGGGCGAGCTGCGCGGCAAAGGTAACCTCTGCCCCCAGATCCCCGGCGGCGGTAGAGGCAAGGCGACCGGCAGCGGCCAAAGCCTCCGTCCGGATCAGGCCAGATACCGCATCGGCGGCATCAAAGCCGGACAGCACCGCCAGCCCCCGCTGCAGCGGCTCTGTCCCGGTGGCCTCGGGCGTGGCGCCACTGGCCAGAACGGCCCGTGGCGCGGCATCCAGCGCGGCGACCAGCGCCTCCAGATACCCGGGCTCGGGCAGGCCGTTCGCGGGCAGAAGACAGGTGTATTCGGTGTCGGCCTGGAACAGCAGATGGTTCAGATTGCCGAGCCGACCAATCGGATCCGGGCGCAGGGAATAGCTGACCTCCGGCGCCTCGGCGGCCGCCTCGCACAGCGCCTGCGCGGCCTCGTCCGGCCCGTCGAGGGACAGGGCAACGCGGTAGGCCCCGAAGCTTTGCGCGCGAATCGCATCAAGTGTTTCGGTCAGATCCGCCGCCCCCGCAGAGACGGGAAGGCAGATCGTCACGCGCGGCGTCTGATCGGATGTCGCTGGTGTCATGAAATCCCCCTTGGTCGCTGGCTTGGCATAGGACTGCGCCGCCCGCGAATGGCTGTCAATCCCAAAGCCCGCCCGCTGCCCGGACGGCCCGCGTCAGACAGGTTGTGCCAAAAACTTAGCCAAACATCTCTGCCAGATTGACGCTGCTTTCCACACCGATCCGGTCCCAATGGGCCTCCAGAAAGGCGCTGGCGGCCCGGCGCCCGGCATCCTTCAGATCGGCCATCACGGTCGGGGTCGGCACCAGCTTGGTCGCGACCGACAGCATGTTCATCAGTCCGTCATCGGCGATGAAATGCACCAGCACATCCTTCATCGTGCCCGGCTGCACCTTGCCCTCCTTGATGAGATCGCGCACGAACTGGATCGCTCGCAGCTCCGAGAACAGCGACGAGTTAAAGCCGATCTCGTTGATCCGGTTCTGAATCTCCTGCGGGGTGACCGGAAGGTTGCGCCGGTACATCGGGTTGATGTTCACCACCACCAGATCATTCGGCAGATCCGGTTCGAACATCGGGAACAGCGCCGGGTTCCCGGTGTAGCCGCCATCCCAGAACGCCTCTCTGTTGCCGGTGCGGGCATCGTGAAGCTCGACCGCGCGAAACAGCGTGGGCAGGCAGGCCGAGGCAAGGATCACATCCGTCTCGATCTCATGCCCCGAAAACACTCGGATCTTGCCAGAGCGTACATTCGTGGCGCAGACGAAAAAGCGCGGCCCCGTGCCGGCGCAGACCTTCTCGTAGTCGAAGCGTTCAACAATCTCTCGCAGCGAGTTCTCGTAGAATGGCCCCGAGGCGTAAGGGCTGAGCATCCGGCTGGCGCTGTCGGCCATGGCGAAGGCCGGGCTCATCTCGATGAGCTTGGACATCATCCCGGAATCGGGCCAGAAGGCGCGGAACCATTCGGGAAAAGCGTCATCCGTCAGCGCGCCCATCCGGGACCACAGCCAGTCCAGGTTTTCGCGCGCGGTCTCGGCATCGCCGGCAACCAGCCCGGCCTTGACCGCGGCGCCATTCAGCGCGCCCGCGGAGGTGCCAGAGATCGCCGCAATCTCCAGATTGGGTTCCTGCAGCAGGCGGTCGAGCACCCCCCAGGAGAACGCCCCATGCGCGCCCCCGCCCAGCAACGCGATGTTCAGCCGTTTGGTCACGCGCCGCCTCCGGAGCCATCGTTGCGGGCGTCGTAGGCCGCA
>CAYGRI010000143.1:11608-12278 GCA_964352155.1 uncultured Maritimibacter sp.
TAGGCCGCAAACAGATCGGCCACCGTGACGCCGTTGATCGTCATGCCGGTCAGATCGGCATCGCGGATCGCCAGCCCCTTCAGAGTCGCGGCTTCGATCACCGCATCCGACAGGTTGACGTTGTGAAACCGCGCACCAGTCAGATTTGCATTCTCAACCATCAGCCCGGTGGCATTCACGTCGTTCAATTCGGCGCCCATGAAATGCGTATCGCCAAAGAAACTGTCCTTCAGGCTGACCCGGGTGAACCGGGAGCCGCACAGAAACATATTGTCGATCTCCAGCTTGTCGCGTCCGGCTTCCTCGGTCATTGACTCGTCCACCCGCCATCGGCCGCAATCGTCGTGCCGGTGATCTGCGCGGCTGCGTCAGAGCACAGAAAGGTCGTGATCCCGGCCAGTTGCTCGACCGTGACAAAGTCCTTCGACGGCTGCTTGGCAAGAATCACCTTCTCGATCGCCTCGTCTTCCGAGATGTTGTATTCCTTGGCGGTATCCGGGATCTGACCTTCGACCAGCGGGGTCAGCACATAGCCGGGGCAGATCGCATTGCAGGTGATCGGCTCTTTCGCGGTTTCCAGCCCCACGACCTTGGTCATACCGACGACGCCATGTTTTGCGGTGACATAGGCCGAATTGTAGGGGCTGGCGCGCAGACCATCGCCCCAGCC
>CAYGRI010000144.1:0-9852 GCA_964352155.1 uncultured Maritimibacter sp.
GTTCCAATCAGCGCCAAACCGCGCGTTCGAGAGGCAGCGTGGTTTGACCCCCGCCTGCAGCGCCACGCCATAGCGGTCGGCGCCATCCGGCACAAAGGCTGGGTGGCCGCCCAAAGCAAGGGCGTCAGGCCGCGGTGGGGCGGTCTTGCAAAGGTCTTGCCGTCGCAGACGGCACCGCTGGATCACGGAATGATGCGGGTGTATTTCGTGCCCTTCAGCGTCGCCCCCGCGATCAGCCCGGCCTGGGCGAAGATCAGCGCGATGACCGGCGATGTGGCGGTGGTCGTTTCCGCCGACAGGTTCTCGCCGTTCTCATTCAGCGTGTATTCGATATCCGCCCCGGCGGCCCAGCCCGGCGACTGGCGGAACCGGCGCAACGCTTCGGAGGTCATGAAGAACAGAACGTGGGAATATTGCTGCGCGCCGATCTGAAAGCCCACCGTGCCCGAGGCGGCAGAATAGTAGTCGACCGTCGTGCCATTCACCTGCAACGCGCCGCGGCCATAGGATCCGCCGACCCCCAGGCCCGCCTTGGTGACCAGCGGCATTACCAGCATGCCGGTGGATTTGTCGCGCAGATCCGTGGTGGCGGGGTATTTAGTAAACAGCATTTGCAGGGTCTGGTCGACGCGCGCGTCGATGACGGATGCGTTGTTGTTGCCGACGGGGTTTCCGCAGGCGGACAGCCCCGTCAGCGCGCCTGCGCCAGCCACGAAGTGGCGGCGGGAGAGCATGGTCATGATAATTTTGCCTTTGTACTGCCGATAGCCTGTGGCGCCGTTGTTTTCCGGCGCTCCTTGCAAAGCATAGCCGATCCCCCGGCCGCTGTCACGACCGCCGTGGCCCGGCAGCACCTTTTCGCTCTTTGACAAGCGCCAGTTACGCGCCCGCGCGCAAGGCTTCGGCCGCTTCAGGCGCAAAATAGGTCAGAATGCCGTCGCAACCGGCTCTTTTGAAACACAAAAGGCTTTCCAGCATCACCTTGGGCCCGTCCAGCCAGCCCCGGTCCGCCGCGCCGCGCAACATCGCGTATTCGCCCGACACCTGATAGGCATAGGTCGGCACGCCGTAGGCGTCCTTCACCCGGCGGCAGATATCCAGATACGGCATCCCGGGCTTGACCATCACCATATCCGCCCCCTCCGACAGATCGCGGGCCACCAGCCGCAGCGCCTCGTCGGAATTGCCGGGATCCATTTGATAGGTCTTCTTGTCCCCCTTCAGCGCGCCCGAGGCGCCGACCGCGTCGCGGAACGGCCCGTAAAAGCCCGAGGCATATTTGGCAGCATAAGACAAGATCGTAACCTTCTGATATCCTGCGGCTTCCAACGCCTGGCGCATGGCGCCGATCCGCCCGTCCATCATGTCGGAGGGGCCGATGATATCCGCCCCCGCCTCGGCCTGGGCCAGTGTCATCTTCACCAGCGCATCGACCGTCATGTCGTTCACGATCTCGTCGTTGACGACAAAGCCGTCGTGGCCGTTGATGTTATAGGGGTCCAGCGCCACATCCGTCATCACGGCAATCTCGGGCACCTCGGCCTTGATCGCCCGGATCGCCCGGTTGATCAGGTTGTCCGGGCTCCAGGCGCCGGCGCAATCCTCGGTCTTCAACTCGGGCTCGATATAGGGGAACAGGCAAATAGCCGGGATCCCCAGCCTCGCCGCCCGCTCCGCCGCCCGCACCACACCGCCAACGGTCAAACGCGAGACGCCGGGCATCGAGGGGATCGGAACCTCGCCACTGTCGCCTTCCATCACAAAGACCGGCCAGATGAAATCATCCACCGTCAGGCTGTTCTCGCGCATCAGACGGCGCCGGGCGTCAGAGGCGCGCATCCGGCGGAAACGGGCGGAGGGATGGGGGGCGGGGACGTGGACCATGGCAATGCCTGTCATCTTGAAGTTACACAGTCCACAGATCGCAGGCTTCGCCGCGCATCTCAACCTTGGATTCACCACAATCGGCGACTACGGTCCGCGCGAAGCAAGGATCGGACAGCACTAGGTGGACTGGTACAGCATCGTTTTCGAACTGATCGACATGCGGTCGTTCTCCAACCTCTGGTACTGGGTCGCGCTCGCGGTGGTCTGGTCGTCGGCCAGCCATTGGGTGCTTGGGGTGCCCTATGACCTTGTGGCGAGCGCCGGCCGGCACGGCGGCCAACGCCAAACGGATCTGGAGGATCTGGTGCGCATCAACTGCAACCGCTTGATTCACATCGGCGAAATCTCTGGCCTGTGGATCATCGGGATTGCCTGCGCCTTCCTGTCGGGGCTCGCTCTGCTGGGCTTTCTCTATTGGGTGGAATTCGCGCAGGCGACCTTCCTGATCCTGTTCCCCCTGACAATCGTCAGCCTTCTGAGCTTTCAGGCGGCGCGCAGCATCACCGACCAGAAGCTGGTGGGCGAGGCGTTGCGCCGGCGCATGCGGTTGCAGCGCACGATCACCCAGGGCATCGGTCTGGTCTCTATCTTTGTGACGGCGATGTTCGGGATGTACCAGAACATGCTCAACGGGGCGCTTCTAGGGTGAATTGGGCGGTTGACACGGGTGGCTGACCCGTTACCTGACCGCCATGTCCAGCCAATCCCATATCACCGTCGGCGGCGCGCCCGAAGGTCTTGATGCCCGTCTCTTGCTGCAAGAGCTGGAAAAGACCGGTGCGCCGGTGCTGCACATCGCGCGGGATGACAAGCGGCTGGCCAATATGCAGGCTGCGCTGCGGTTCTTTGCGCCCGAGGTGCCGGTGATCGCCTTTCCCGGCTGGGATTGCCTGCCCTATGATCGGGTGTCGCCCCATGCCGATATCGCCGCCGCGCGGATGGCGACGCTGGCGGGGCTGGCGCAGGGTGGCCCGGACCGCTTTGTCCTGCTGACCACGCTGAACGCGGCCACCCAGCGGTTGCCCGCCCGCGAAGTGCTGCGCGATTCCGCCTTTGTGGCGCGAGTGAATGACCGTGTGGACGAGGCCGCTTTGCGCGGCTTTCTGGTGCGCATGGGCTTCACCCAGGCGCCCACGGTGATGGAGCCGGGCGATTACGCGATCCGGGGCGGCATCATCGACATCTATCCGCCGGGCGAGGGCGGACCGGTCCGCCTTGATCTGTTCGGCGATGTGCTGGACGGGGCGCGCCGCTTCGATCCCGTGTCGCAGCGCACCACCGAAACGCTGGAGATGGTGGAACTTGCGCCGGTCAGCGAAGTGATACTGGACGAGGCGGCGATCACCCGGTTCCGGCAGAACTACCGCATCGAATTCGGCGCCGCCGGCACGGACGATCCGTTGTACGAGGCGGTCAGCGCCGGGCGGAAACATGCGGGCCTGGAACATTGGCTGCCGTTCTTTCACGCCCGGATGGAGACGCTGTTCGACTATCTGCCAGAGGCGACCATCTGCCTGGACGACCAAACCTCTGCCGCGCGGCAAAGCCGGTGGGAGGGGATCGTTGATCAATACGAGGCGCGGCTGCATGCGCTTGGTCAGAAGAATCGCGGCGATACCGTCTACAAACCCTGCAAGCCTGCGGAGCTGTACCTGGACGACGCGGCATGGGAGACGGCGACCGGCCAAAGGCGGGTGCTGCAGTTCAACCCGCTGCCCCAGGCGACCGGCCCCGGTGTAATCGACGCGGGCGGGCGGATCGGGCGCAGCTTTCTGCCAGAGCGGCAGCAGGAATCGATCAGCCTGTTCGGCGCCGTGGCCGATCATGTGAAAGCAAGAGCCGGCGAAGGCCCGGTGCTGCTGGCCGCCTATTCCGAGGGCGCCGCCGAACGGCTGGCGCATCTGCTGGAAGATTACGGCATCCCCGAACCGCCCCTGGTCACGCGCTTTGCCGAGCTGGACAAAGGCGTCGCGTTGACCGTCTGGCCGCTGGAAACCGGCTTTGTCACGCCCGGTCTGACAGTGATCGCCGAGCAGGACATTCTGGGCGACCGTCTGATCCGCGGCCCCAAGAAAAAGCGCCGGGCCGAGAATTTCCTGACCGAGGCGCAGTCGCTGTCTCCAGGCGATCTGATCGTGCATGTGGACCACGGCATCGGGCGTTACACGGGGCTGGAGGTGGTGCGCGCCCTGGGGGCGCCGCATGAATGTATAGCGCTGGAATATGCCGGCGGCGACCGGCTGTTTCTTCCGGTCGAAAACATCGAGCTGCTGTCGCGCTATGGCCATGAAGAGGCCTTGCTGGATCGTCTGGGCGGCGGCGCCTGGCAGGCCAAGAAAGCGCGGCTCAAACAGCGCATCCGCGAGGTGGCGGACCGGCTGATCCGGGTGGCCGCCGAACGGCAGCTGCGCCGCGCCCCGATCATGGAACCGCCAGAGGCGATGTGGGGCGCATTCTCTGCCCGGTTCCCTTATCAGGAAACCGACGACCAGCTGTCGGCGATTGGCGATGTGTTGGACGATCTGGGCTCCGGTTCGCCGATGGATCGCCTGGTATGCGGCGATGTGGGCTTTGGCAAGACGGAGGTGGCGATGCGCGCGGCCTTCGTGGCGGCGATGTCGGGCCGCCAGGTCGCGGTGATCGCGCCGACGACGCTGTTGGCGCGGCAGCATTTCAAAAGCTTTGCGGAACGCTTTCGCGGTTTTCCGATCGAGGTGCGGCAATTGTCGCGCTTTGTCCCGGCCAAACAGGCGACCGCGGCGCGCGAGGCGGTCAGCCGGGGCACCTGCGACATCGTGATCGGCACCCATTCGGTGCTGGCCAAATCGGTGCGGTTCAAGGATCTGGGCCTGCTGATCATCGACGAAGAGCAGCATTTCGGCGTCGGCCACAAAGAGCGGCTGAAAGAGATGCGCAGCGACGTGCATGTGCTGACCCTGACCGCCACGCCGATCCCGCGCACGCTGCAATTGTCGCTGACCGGGGTCCGCGACCTTAGCATCATCGGCACGCCGCCGGTCGACCGGCTGGCGATCCGCACCTATGTCTCGGAATTCGACGGCGTCACCCTGCGCGAGGCGCTGCTGCGCGAACATTACCGGGGAGGGCAATCCTTCTTTGTGGTGCCCCGGATCAGCGATCTGCCCGAGATCGAGGAATTCCTGTGCGAACAGGTGCCCGAGGTGACTTATATCGTTGCTCATGGCCAGATGGCGGCGGGGCAGTTGGATGAGCGGATGAACGCCTTCTATGACGGCGGCTATGACGTGCTGCTGGCCACCTCCATCGTCGAAAGCGGGCTGGATATCCCCACCGCCAACACGATGATCGTGCACCGCGCAGATATGTTCGGGCTGGCGCAGCTTTATCAGATCCGCGGCCGCGTGGGCCGCGCCAAGACCCGGGCCTATGCCTATCTGACCACCAAGCCCCGCGCCAAGCTGACCGCCACGGCGGAAAAGCGGCTGCGGGTTCTGGGCTCGCTGGATTCGCTGGGCGCCGGGTTTACGCTGGCCAGCCAGGATCTCGACATTCGCGGCGCCGGGAACCTGTTGGGCGAAGAGCAGTCGGGCAATATCAACGAGGTCGGATACGAACTGTATCAATCCATGCTGGAAGAGGCGATCGCCAAGATCCGCGCTGGCGATATGGAGGCGCTGACCGACAGTGACGGGCAATGGGCGCCGCAGATTAACCTGGGTGTTCCTGTTTTGATTCCAGAGGATTACGTGCCCGATCTTGATGTGCGGCTTGGCCTCTATCGCCGCCTGTCGTCGCTGCACACGAAGGTGGAACTGGAAGGCTTCGCCGCAGAGTTGATCGACCGGTTCGGCAAGCTGCCCAAGGAAGTGAACATGCTGCTGCTGATCGTGCGGATCAAGGACATGTGCAAACGCGCGGGCATCGCCAAGCTGGACGGCGGGCCGAAGGGCGCCACGATCCAGTTCCACAACGACAAATTCGCCAATCCCGCCGGGCTGGTGGAATTCATCCAGGCGCAGGCTGGGCAGGCCAAGGTGCGCGACAACAAGATCGTGATCCGCCGCGACTGGGACAAGACGCAGGACAAGATCAAGGGCGCGTTCTCTATCGCGCAGGATCTGGCCCGGTTCGCGAAGAAAACCGCCGCCTGACCTGGCTCGGGCCAATGCGTATGGCCCCGCCGCCCGCGCAAGTTGTTCCGCGCCAGGGCGGCGGCGCGGATGATGATGACTGCGGCGGCTAGGCGCCGGCTACGGGGGCGACGGCCGCTGCCTCGGGGCGCAGAAAGCGCATCAGGACAAGGCTGCCGGCACAGCAGACAAAGGTTCCCATGGCCAGAGCCAGGGGGGTGCCGTCAAAGGCCAACCCCACCGGCACAGCGACGATCAGCGATCCGACCGTGGACACGGCGTTGATGACAGTGGCGCCAAGCCCGGCCATATGCCCCAGCGGCTGCATCCCCAGCGCGTTCAGATTGCCGATTGTCAGCCCCGCCATAGTGAAGATCGACAGGATCCAGATCAGGAACACACCGAAATAGGCCATCGGTGGCAGCACATCCACCAGGACGAGCGCCACCATCAGCAGCGACAGGCCCAGCTCTGCCCACAGGGTCCAGCGGATCACGGCCTGCATGCCGAGCCGCACCACTACCCGCGCGTTCACAAAGCTGCCGCCCGCCGCGATCAGCGAGATGGCGCCGAAATACCACGGGAACCAGAGGCCCTGATCAAAGGTTGTCTCAAAGATCGGCTGCACGCTGGACAGGGTCGCGAACAGCACCGCGAAGACTAGCGTCAGAATGGCGATGGTCAGCACCACGTCGCGCAGGGTCAGGATCTCGACCGTGCCGCGGAACAGGGCGCGGGCGGACAGGGGCCTGCGCTTTTCCGGGGGCAGCGTTTCGGGCTGGCGCATCCCGAACCACAGGATCATCGTCGCTGCCCAAAGAACAAAGGCCAGGAAGATCCCGCGCCAGCCGATCAGCGCGATGATACCCGCGCCCATCAACGGCGCAATGGCAGGGACCAGCGTGAAGACCATCATGATGAAGGACATCACCTGCGCCATCCGGCGCCCCTGGAACAGGTCGCGCACGATCGCCGTATAGGCCACGCGCGGTCCGGCGGCGCCCATGCCTTGCACCAGCCGGGCCAGCAGCATCAGTTCCAGCGACGAGGCGAACCAAGCCAGCACCGAACAGGCCATATGGATCAGGAACCCGCCAATCACCACCGGCCGCCGTCCGAACCGGTCCGACAACGGCCCGGCGATGAAGGTGCCAAGACCCAGCCCCAGCACAAAGCTCGTGAGGATCAGCTGGGCCTGGTTCGGAGCATCCGGGGAAAGCTCTGCCGCTATGTCGCTGAGCGCGGGCAGCATCGAGTCGACTGAAAAGGCCACGGACGCCATGATCATGGCGGACAGGGCGATAAATTCGGGTAGGGGCAGGGGGGGGCGTTTCGCAGTCATTACTGCGCTGTATCACAGCGACAGGAAAGCAAAAGCCCAAACTGGGTGCGCTACAGCAGGAAGGCTGTGCGCCTTGCGTAGTCGCTGTGCTCCGGGGAGATCGCCGCCAGATGCCGGTCCTCGATCCGGGCCGCCAGCAGCAGCGCCCCGGCCCCGGCAAGCGCGGGCCACAGGCCCCAAAGCGTGCCCCCCAGCACCGCGAGTCCCAGCAGCATGACGGCCTGACCCAGATATTGTGGGTGACGGCTGCGGGCATAGATGCCGTGGGTGATCAGCGGAACCGGCCAGCCGCTGGTGCCGCGCAGCCCCAGCGACAGCGTGCCCCAGGTATGCGGGATGCTGCCCAGCACCGACAGCGCGCCCCCCAGCCCCCAGCGCAGCCAGCCGGGCAGGCCAAGCGCGTTCGGCGCGGCAAACCCGGCCTGAATGGCGCCCAGATAGATCAGGATCGTAAGGCCCCAGGCCCAGGCCGCCGTGATCAGATTGCCCTGGTGCGGCGGCCACAGCCGGGTTTGCGGGTACCGGTCGGACCACAGCAACAGAATCACCCAGGCCAGGGCAGCTGCGCAGCCAATGGCGGACCAGACCGGCGCCATGTCAGGCGGTTGCGATGATCTCTTCGATCACCTGGCGCCAGAGATCGGGGGGCTGCGCGCCGGGCACAGCATGTTGCTGGCCGACGATAAAGGTGGGCACCCCGGTCACCCCATGCTCGCGCGCCCAGGTGTCGCGGGCGCGGATGTCGTCCCGGTCGGCCTCGCCCTGCAAAAGCTGCCGGATCACCGCGGCATCCAGACCCGCCCCATCGGCGATATCCGCCAGAACGTCGATATCGCCGATATCGCGGTGTTCGCTGAAATAGGCCCGGAAAAGGGCAGCGACGACCGGCGTCTGCCGCCCCTCCAGCCCGGCCCAGAGGATCAGGCGATGAGCGTCCACGGTGTTCGGCGTCCGCTTGATCCCGCGCAGGTCCACGTCCAGCCCGGCCGCATCAAACGCCGCGCCGACCCGGGTGAAATAGTCCTCTGCCCCCTGCGGCCCGCCGAATTTGCCCGTCAGATACTCCAGCCGATCGATGCCGCCGACGGGCATGTCGGGGTTCAGCATGAACGGATGCCATTCAACCTCGAACGGATGATCGCCCACCTGTTCCAGCGCCCGGTCCAAATTGGCCTTGCCGATATAGCACCAGGGACAGATCGGGTCAGAGATAATGTCAAGCTTGACCATGAGCGGCCTCCCAGTCCTGGCGCAATTGGCGACGCAGGATCTTGCCGTTCGGATTCTTCGGCAAGGCGTCGACGCGGGTGTAGATCCGCGGCGCCTTGTACCGCGCCAGCGAGGCAGAGGCAAACCGGTCCAACTCTGTGGGGTCGAGGTCGCAGGCGGCCACATAAAAGGCGGCGATCACCGAGGTGTCGGCCTTCACCCGCACCTCTGCCGCCGCGCATTCCAGGATCTGGGGATGGGTGTTCAGCGCGGATTCCACCTCAATCGGCGAGACGCGAACGCCACCCGCGTTCATCATGTCGTCGGCCCGGCCCAGATAGGTCAGCGCGCCGGACGGATACATCGAGACGGTGTCGCCGGTCAGGAACCATTCGCCCTGGCGGCGGGCGGCGGTCTCTTCGGGGGCGTTCCAATAGCCAAGCATCAGGCCGGGATCGCGGATCGAGACGGCCAGGGTGCCGGGGGTTCCGCGCGGGACGGGGCCCTCGGCGCCCAGAACGGCAACGCGCCGTCCCGGCTGCGGAGCGCCCAAGGTGCCCGAGGGCGCCGGTCGCCCCGGCGCGCCAGAGACGAAGGTGGAACATTCCGACATGCCGAATGCCTCGTGAATCGGGGTGCCGGTGGCATCGTGCCAGGCCGCGCGGGTGGTGTCGGGCAGCTTTTCCCCCGCAGACAGGCCGTGCCGCAGCCGGGCAAGCGCGGGCATGCGATGCCTGAGCATCGGGCGATAAACTCCCGGCGCGGCAGCGAAAATCGTCGCCTCGTGGTCCTGCAGAAGCTGCGGGAGCTGGGCCGGGGTCACGCCTTTGCCGGGGATCAGCGCCGTCGCGCCAAGCGACCAGGGATCCATCAGCCCGGTGCCCAGCGTATAGGTCCAGTTGAAAGCGCCCGCATGCAGCAGCCGGTCCTGCTCGGTCAGGCCATACCAGCCGTCCCACATCATCCGCCGCGCCCAGATCGCGCGATGGGCATGGGTGACGGCGCGGGGCAGCCCAGAGGTGCCGGACGTGTAGATGATGTAGCCGGGCCGGTTCGGATCGCCCATGTCCCATTCAGCGGGCGGCAGGGCGTACATCTGCGTCAGGGCGTCCGGGTCCAGCACCGGCGCCGCCGCGTGGTCGGGCAGCGACAGGCCCGGCTCTGCCACGATCAGGCGGGGCGCGACCTCGGCGGCGATGCGGGTGATCTCGGGCGCGGTCAGCAGGGCCGAGGTGGGAACGGGGATCAGCCCGGCGGTCAGCGCGGCCAGAAAGCTCATCGGAAAGGCCGTCGTATTGCCAA
>CAYGRI010000144.1:9862-12275 GCA_964352155.1 uncultured Maritimibacter sp.
CATCAGCACCCGGTCCCCCGGGTCCAGCCCGAGACGGAGCAGCCCCGTCGCGGTGCCGCGAACGGCGGCGCTTAGGCGCCCATAGCACCAGCGTTCGGCGCCGGAGGGGGTGACGACCGCAAGCGCGGTCTTGTCGGGCAGCGCCGGGGCGCGCGACAGAACATGGGCGGCCATGTTAAAGGGCGCGGGGCAGGGCGGCGGAGGCCCTTCGTCAAAGACGGATGTCATTTGGCAATCGGCTCCGCCAAATCTGGGAACAGAACGGCCCGGCCCATGCATTCCCCCCAAGGTCGGGTTTGATTACAGGCCGGGCGCAACAGCGTTCAGGATCGGTCGTCAGACGCCGGAGACGCCTGGCAGCCCGCAGGCAGCCCGCAGCAAAAACGCGGCAAGACGGCCAAAGCGCTTCATCGGGCCGGGTCCTTTCGGGGTCACTCGGCGTCGGACCACCACCAGACCATCGGCTGCCAATCAATCCAGTCGCCATAGATCGGGATGAGGTCGGGGTACATCAGCTCTCGCGCATGGGCGATCCGGCTTTCGGTGAATTGATAGATCGGCACCACATAACGCCCTGTCGTGAGCACCCGGTCCAGCGCCCGCGTGGCGGCCAGAAAGTCATCGCGGCTTTGGGCGTTCAGGATCTCGTCGATCATCGCCATGGCGGCGGGGCTGTCCATGCCCATCCAGTTGCGCGTCCCCGGCTCGGTGATGCCCTCGGGGCCCCAATAGAAGATCTGCTCGTTCCCCGGCGACAGCGACAGGGCAACCCGGTAGAAGGTCATGTCGAAATCATAGACCTGGGTGCGTTCGCGAAACTGCGGCTTGTCGACCGAGGACACTGTCACGTCGATCCCCAACCGCTTGATCCCCTGCACATAAATCTCGGTGATGGCCTTCTGTTCAAAGGGGCCGTTTTCCACCAGAATCTCCATCCGGAAGGGCTGGCCGTCCTTTTGCATGACGCCATTTTCCACGGTCCAGCCCGCCTCGGCCAGCAGATCGAGCGCTTTGGCGATGTTGGCGCGGTTGCGCACCGATCCGTCCGACACCGGCAGTGCATAGCCGTCCAGCGCGCCGGGCAGCAGGTCCCCGGCGAAGGGTTCAAGGAGTTCGCGCACGCGCCCCTCGGCCGGGCCATCGCGCATCCCGAGGATCGAATTGGAGAAATATGAAGTGATTCGAGGCTGATCGCCGCCGGTCTGAGTCTGATTGATGAACTCGAAGTTGAAGGCGTGGATCAGCGCACCCCGCACCCGCCAGTCATCGAACGGTGCGCGGCGGGTGTTCATCACATAGCCGGTGATGCCAGATGGGCGGCCATGGGCGATCTCTGACTTGACGACCTCACCCGATACGACCGCGGGAAAGTTGTATTCCTCGTTCCACTTGGCCGCGTCGAATTCGCGGTTGGAATTCAGGTCGCCGGACTTGAACGCTTCGAACTGGGCAGTGGCTTCGGTGTAGAACTCCATTCGGATCTCGTCGAGATTGGCATGGCCCGCGCGCACCGGCAGGCCCCAGCCCCAATAGTCGGGGTTCCGCCTGAGCGAAACGAAACGCCCCGCCTCGAAATCGTCGATGACATAGGGGCCAGAGGTGATCGGGATGTTGGTCAGGGTCGAATCGGTGAAGTCGACCCCGTCCCATTGCGCCTTTTTCAGGATCGGCCGCAGCCCCAGAATCAAGGGCAGTTCACGATCCACCGTGTTGAAGGTGAAGCGAATCGTCCGCTCGCCCACGATTTCGGCGGTGGCGACCTTGCTCCAGGCGCCCGCGTAACGGGGATGCCCCTCGGTGCCCAGAGTCTCGTAGGACCACAGCACGTCCTCGATCGTGACGGCGGAGCCATCGGCGAATCGGGCCTCGGGGCGCAGGGTGAATTCCACCCAGGTCCGCTCCGGGTTGGTTTCGACCGATTCGGCCAGCAGGCCGTACAAGCTGAACGGTTCATCCCAGTTTCGGGCCATCAGCGATTCCGATGTCAGGAACCGCAATTGCCAGGGAACAGAGCCCTTGCGAATATAGGCATTCAGGCTGTCAAAGCTGCCGACTTCGCCGGTCACGATCCGGCCGCCAACAGGCGCATCCGGGTTGGCATAGGAAAACACGGTATAGTCCGGCGGCAGCACAGGCTCACCATACATGGCGATTCCATGCTTTGGTTGAGCGCTAAGACCGCCCATCGACAGAAGACAGACCAGCGCGCTTGCGACGGCCAGACGGGGCAGGGAGGGGGCACAGTTCATAAGCGCAACAATCCTTGGGTTTGCCGGGAATTTCGCCCAAACTACCCGTGAGCGCGGCGTGATTCAAACTTTTACCTTTGCACTCAGCATCTAACGGGTTATAAGACATGCACTGCTCGATAGGTTTCTTGCCTGTATGAAACCTGCCTCAATAACTTAACGCC
>CAYGRI010000145.1:0-12239 GCA_964352155.1 uncultured Maritimibacter sp.
CGCAGGGCATTTTTCAAGGCGTGATGCGCCTCACCTTTGTTCAGCCCAATGTTTGCACGGCGCTGCATGTCGGCATCAAGCAACCAGTCGATGATGAACAGGGCGCGCTCGATACGCCCAATTTCGCGCAGTGCCAGGGCAAGTTCATGCTGGCGCGGATATGACGCGAACTTCCGCAAGAGTTGGCTTGGTGGCATGACGCCCGCCGCCATGGTGGCGACTGCGCGCAGGATGTCCGGCCAGTTTTCGACGATCAGTTTCTCTCTGACCTTGCCGCGGATCAGACCGCGCAGCTCCTTCGGTGCGGTAGCAGGATCGAAGAGATAGAGCCGTTTCGATGGCGATCACGGAGGCGCGGGATAAAGCGATAGGACAGCAAAGCCGTAACGGCGAAGACGTGATCCGTGAACCCGCCGGTATCGGCGTATTGTTCTTTGATCTTCCGTCCGACCTCGTTCATCAGCAAGCCGTCCAGAATGTATGGGGCTTCGTTGACGGTGGCCGGGATGTTCTGGGTTGCGAACGGACCGAACTGATCGGACACGTGGGTATAGGCTTTGAGCCCCGGCTCAGACCCGTATTTTGCGTTGATGAGGTTCATTGCCTCGCCCTGCCGCGTTGCTGGGAAAAACTGACCGTCGCTGGACGCAGTGATGCCCCCACCCCAAAACTGTGCCATAGGCAACGCAGCTTGCGCTTTGATGATCATGGCGAGGGCGCGGTTGATGGCATCGCTTTCGATGTGCCACCGCGACAAGCGCGAGAGCTGGAAATAGTCGTGCGAGCTGGTGGCCTCGGCCATCTTGCTGAGGCCAAGGTTCAGCCCTTCAGCCAACAACACATTCAAAAGCCCAATGCGATCTTTGCAGGGGACGCCCGTGCGCAGATGGGTGAAGGCTTCGGTAAATCCGATATCGTCATCAACTTCCTGTATCAGGTCGGTAATTCGAACTGCAGGCAGGCGGCCATATAGATCGAGCACCATGGCGTCAGCCTCTTCCGGCACGGTGCCGGTCAGCCGGTCGATTTTGAGCACGCCATTCTCAATGGAACCACCGGGGATAGCACCAATCCGTGCCGCTTTAGCCAGCTTTTCAAGTCCCTTCTGCAGCCGTGCCTTACGGTCGGCAAGCCATGCTTCCGGTTCCAAAGGCATGGTCAGGCGCGGCGACGCCTCGGCGGCTTCTATCGGTACGAGCACCTGTTTCAGGTCGGCATAGCGCTGTGAATGTGAGAGCCAGATATCGCCGGACCGAAAGGCTTCGCGGACTTGGAACAGTACCGCAACGTCCCAAAGACGGTTTTCACCGGGTTCCTGGGCATTGAGGTAGCGGTGCCATTTTGAAGCCCGCCGCAGAAAGGTTGTTTCGCGCGACACGCCTGCCTTGTCGTCCGCGATGAGTTTTGCCGCGTTCATCAATGGCGCGGCAACCGGTGCGCTGCCAATGTCGAGCGCACGGAGCATCCGCGGGGCATATCGTCGAAACCGGTGATATCCATGCACGACATGCGCCAAGGCATCGGCGGCCATCGTGTCGGTCAGCTCAGCGGCAGTTGCCACCATGCCTTCAAGGCGTGCCCAACCACAGGCGGTCGCGGTTGCATCATCAAGAGATGCACCATCGCCTTTGGCTTCCAGCAGGGCCGCACCCAAGTCCTTGAAGGAACGCAAAGTCTCTTGCAGGGACGACCTGGCATCCGCGATCCGTGCATCGCACAACTTCTTGGCATCCCGCCAGGTTTTGCCGACGATGCGGTCATGGGTCTCGATCACCGCATCAGCAATTGCAGCGGTCCATTCGATTGCGCAGACGGCCAGGATCGCCAAGCGCCGGTCACTGGTAATGTCGCGCAAGCCATCTGCAAAATACCGTTCGCCCTGACGACGTAGCCGGGTACTCCGATGGGGTGGAATGCCGTCCAGGATATCTGGCGACAGTCCCAATCCCTGAAGGAACTCCAGCCTATCCAACAGCCAGGAAGCTCCCGCTGAGTTGCTACCCACCTCGAACTGCCGCAACCAGACGAACCGGCTGACTTTGGCATCTACGATCTCGGTCAGAAGAGCATCCAGCCGTTCCCGCGTTTGGTCGTCGAGCCTGGCGGCAATTCGGCTCTCTATTCTGCGCTCCGCCGCGACAAGAGCGTCGGCGCATAGGCGCTCTATCACTGTGACACCCGGCAGAATCGTCTGGGTCCGGCGGCATTCCTCGACAAACCGGCGCGCCAAGTCTTCGTTGGATCGAGCTGTTTCAGCCTGACATTCAAGCCATGCTTTGAGACCGCGGGCACCTTGGCCGGAAAACATCTTGTAGCCGTATATCTGGCGCAATGCGTGCAGATGCTGCTGACGAGTTTGACGACGTGCGGCGTAGGGCAAGATATCGTCACCAGTCAGGCCAAGTTGAGCCGCTATGAAGCGCAACACCTTTTCAGGGATAACTTCGTCAGAGGATAATAACCGCCCAGGATACCGCAGCGCACAGAGTTGCAACGCAAAGCCGACCCGGTTCTCTGGCCGCCTGCGTTCATTGATATGCTCCATATCATCATCGGCAAGGATGTAGTTACGCATCATCGATGCGTCGTCGGTGGGCAGATCGAAAAGCGCCGAACGCTGGCGGTCGGTCAGGATGGTGCGATGCGCCATGTTTCTTTTGCTTTCTGTAGCGGGTTTGCTTATTGATGATTGTGATATGAGTTAAGGAATATAAGGAGCGGCAGAAAGACCGAAGTTCCTCGATGCATCACAAACGAACGTTTGAGAAATGGCCCGCAGCGATGCATGAAGCAGACAAAAACCTGAGCGATGCCCTCTTCGACGAAATCCGCACCCTGGAAGAAAGCCTGTGGCAGGCGAAGTCGCGGTTTGACAACGTCCTGATGGATCAGGTCTTCGCGAAAGACTTCTTCGAGTTTGGCCGATCGGGGCGAACCTATGCCCGGCATGAAATGCTCTTCGAACCGACCGACTTTCAGGAAATCGCTGCAACGATACCCCTACCAGAGTTTCGCGCGCGCCACATCACCGACGATGTTGTTCAGACCACCTACGTAAGCGAAGTCGTGTACGACAGTGGCACGCAACGTGGAAACCGGTCTTCGATTTGGAGCAGGATTGATGGGGCCTGGCGGCTGCGTTTCCACCAGGGAACTCCATGCTGATTGGATATGCCAGAGTCTCCAAGGCGGACGGCAGCCAATCTCTCGATCTGCAAAGAGATGCGCTTGTCGCCGCCGGTGTCGGTCCCAATCAGATTTATTCTGACCGGGCCTCGGGAAAGAAAGATCAACGCCCCGGTCTCGAAGCCTGTTTGAAAGCCCTGCGTGAGGGCGATGTTCTGGTGATCTGGAAGCTGGATCGGATGGGACGCAGCCTGAACCATCTGGTGAAAACGACAACTATGCTATCCGAACGCGGTGTCGGCTTGAAAGTTCTCACTGGCCAAGGCGCGCAAATCGATACGACAACAGCGGCTGGTCGCTTGTCGTTTGGGATTTTCGCTGCATTGGCCGAGTTCGAAAGCGAATTGATCCGGGAACGTACAATGGCAGGACTACAAGCTGCCCGCGCCCGTGGTCGCAAGGGCGGGCGAAAGTTCGCACTCACCAAAGCCCAAGTCCGTATGGCGCAGGCTGCAATGGCCAACCGAGACACATCCGTTTCTGAGCTTTGCAAAGAACTCGGCGTGAAACCCGTCACACTTTATCGGTACGTCGATCCAAACGGAAATCTACGCGACTACGGGAAACGCGTTCTGCGAGCTTAAGGTGTCATTCTGCACCCAGCCGGAACAGACCCGATCCACGGCGGAATGAACCGCGTAGGGACACCGCAGCGCTGCCGTGGGAAAGAAATCCTCGGGCGATGGGGGGTGCCAGCTGGCGTCTTGCCGGCCATCGGCCGCCCGGTTTGCGCTGCTGCAGACGACAGAGTCCACCCCCTGCGCCCGAAGCGCCCGCGTCATCACCCGCAGGAAGTTCAGCGCAAGCCAGTCGTCGCTGTCGAGAAAGGCGACCCAGTCGCTGCGCGCGTCCAGCAGGCCCCGGTTGCGGGCCGCGCTGACCCCCTGGTTGGAATGTTGAACCAGACGGATGCGACCGTCCTTTTGCACCCATCTGCGGGCCAGGTCCGCCGTGCTGTCCGTCGAGCCGTCGTCGACGATCACCAGTTCTCAGCCCCGGATGCTCTGGGCGACCACGCTCGCGACGTCCTCGTCCAGGGTCTGCGCGGCATTATGGGCCGGCATGATGATGGTCACTTCTGCAGGCATGTCTCAATTCCCCGACCAGGGACCGTTTGCGCTTCTGTCACGGGCCGTACATTTCCCGAAAAACGCCATCGCGTTCCGTCAGCATGGCCAGAGTTCCGTGCTGAACCACTTGCCCCTTGTCCAGAACCACAATGTGATCCGCACATTCGATCGTCGATCGTCGATCGTCGATCGTCGAACGGCGTTGTGCGATGACGACGACCGTGCAGCCGGTCGGAAGGCTGACCAGCGCCTGCTGTACCAGTGTTTCTGACAATGGATCAAGCGCGCTTGTCGTCTCGTCCAGGATGATCAGGTCGGCTGCGCGGGCCAGGGTGCGGGCCAGGGTGCGGGCCAGGGCGATCCGCTGGCGCTGTCCGCCGGACAATCGCGATCCTGCGTCCTTCATCTGCGTCTCGTAGCCCTGAGGCAGCTCCAGGATGAAATCATGGGCATGCGCCCGCACCGCGGCCTCGACGATGTCCTGTTCCTGCGCCGTGGGCCGACCAAAGGCAATGTTCTCGCGGATCGTCCCGTTGAAGAGCTGGACTGTCTGACTGACAAGCGCCAGCCGGCTTGTCCATTGTGTCAGGATCAACTCGGTCAGGGGCACGCCGTCGATACGGATTTCCCCCGCTTCGGGGTCGTATTGCCGGCACAAAAGGTCGATCAGGGTCGATTTTCCCGCTCCGGAGGCCCCGACAATTCCTGTGATCCTGCCGCGCTGAATCCGGAAGCTGGCACCGGACAGGGCCCGGCGGTTGTCCGGGCCATATCTGAAATCGACGCTGTCGAACACGATGTCCCCGTGCAGACCCGTATAGGGCACCCGCCCGGGGGCCAGATAGATCTTGTCGGTCCGGTCCAGCCAGGAGAGGACGTTCTTCACGGCCGCCATGTCGCCCGGAACCGTCACGCGCAGGATGGTAAGGGCCGCAAGCCCCCGATCAGAAGCATCGCCAGCCCCTCGACCATCGCCGTGGTCAACTGACGTATCACGACAATGGCGTCTATGGACTGTCTTTGGAACGTGTTTGCCAGGGCGCCCATCTGGGTCTTGTCCAGCGATGTCTGGCTGATCGAGAGCAGTTGGTCATACAATCTGGTGTAGACGGACACGTATAATCTGTTGTCCAGCCAGTCCCAGAGGATCCAGTAAAGGTACCGGACCGTGCTTTTGAGGATGAAGCCGACGGTGACGCTGGCCAGCAGGGCTTCGACGCGCCAGGCCTCCGGCACCAGCTCCACAATCCTGTTCAGCCAGCCAACGATGGCATTGTCCGCCCATCCGGTTCCGTTCTGGACGGTGAACAGGTCCAGAAGCGGGATCAGCAGGTAGAGGGACACCCCTTCCAGCACGGCGGACAGCACCCCCAGCAGGACGACGAGCGGCACGTACCACCGATCCCGGCCCATGATCGCAAACATCTGATAGATTGCGTGGACATTGCTCAAGATTCCAGTTTCCTGTGAGAGCGCGACGACAGGCCATCCCGGGCTTCACGGTGTCTTCGAGCGGTTCGATATGGTGTTATTGCATCGCCATGGGGCCGTCTACCGCGGGGGCCCATCGGGTGGGCCATCGGGGTCGGGTTCACTCCGCGGGTTCGGGAAGGTCGATCCGGGCGAGAAGCCCCAGATGGTTGGAGCCCAGATCGGCCCCCCAGGACGCGATCCCGGTCAGCGCGACCTGCCGTCCCAGCAGAATGTGATCGATGGGTATGCCTGCCTGTCCGACTGTCTTGGGCCAGGTTGCGATCGGCACAAAAGCGTGCCGTAGACCGTTCCACCGTTCGATGCGCTTGACCCAATAGCTCCAGGGAGCGGCGTTCAGATCCCCCATGACGATCAGGGGCCGGTCGCGATCCTGCCGGACGGTTTGATGCAAGATCCCCCATTCCCGGCGCGCAAGCGGCAGATACCAGGGCTTGATCACATGCGCGGCCACGATCCCGACCTCGTGCCCATCCGGCGTGCGAAGGCGAAAGCGGGCCAGCCTTTCGTCACCGGCCTGCACAGAGACAAGCGACGCCTGCTCGATCGGGAATTTGGACAGAACCAGGAGATCGCATGGCCCTTCCTCTGAACATCCCAGGCGGTAGGGGTAAAGATCCGCAAGACGGGCGGCAACCGGTTGCGCAGGCTCTGCTTCCGCAAGGGCGACAAGCTCTGCCCCACTGGTTCTGATGGCGGCTTCGAGACGATCTGGCGAGATCGGGTTGGTATAGAGCAGGTTGAACCACAGAACCGTCAGATCGGTGTCGCTTCCTGACGGAGCGATGCGGCTCCGGTAGTCCAGAGACAGCGTGGCCAGCCCAACAAGCGCCACCAGACACAGCGCGCCCCCAAGCCGCCATCCTCCGTCCCAGACCAGCGCCAGCGCCATCGCGCCGGACATTGCCAGAAGGTGAGGGCGCAAGTTGTCGGTCATCCGCGCCAGGGTCCCCAGGCCTTGACTGCTGTTCGGGATGAGTTGGCTGAAAAGCCCCAGCCCCAGCAGCAGCAGCACGACCGCAATCCAGACCCCTTTGAGCCGTTCCCACCAGATTTGTTGCCATGTCATGACGTCTTGGACCTTTGCTCACCCTGCAAGCCTGCTCAATACCCATCCGGAGAACGATTTACACCACATCTTGGGGGCGACCCGATCTTGCCGGCGCGTGTCTTGCTGGTCTGCGCCGACGCCCCGGGGCCATCAAACCGGCGATCCGATCCCTGCCGGAACGGTCGATCCGGGGCCCTCCCCTCATGGCACCACCGGTGTCTTGTGTGACAACAGGCGGATATCAGCTTTGCCGGCGATGTCGCCCCGCATGTCCGGCGCCACCATCCCCCCGACGGCATCCGTTCAAAGCCCGCGAAGTTGTGTAGAGTTTTCACCGATTTGGTGAAAACTCAGAGGTGTTGGGAATCATTTCTGACCAAGTCCAACCGAGCGGTCTCAGCGCTACTCGTACATAATGGAGTCCTTCATGCTCAGCAGACGCAGTTTTCTCTCCCTTGGGATCGGCATCGGAACCGCAGTTTTGTCCCTGAGCAGGGCGACCATTGCCTTGGCGGGGGGGCGCGAACGGTTGGTTAGCCCAAGCTTAATTGTGATGCGAGAATATTCACCCAAACGCACAGCTACAGCGATTTACGCAGTGGCCGCCAATTCATTTTCCACATCCGAACTCGGGCCGGAACGCATTTGTTCGGCTGGTGAAAGTCAGCCTGGCCAGGATCTAGGGGCTAAATTAAGGAGCTATTTCTTGAGCTTACTTAACGCAAATAATACGAACACTGTGCCGAGCTATGGGTCTGATCCGGTGCCGGGTGCGCGTCTCTACGTCTATTCGGCCGGGACCGACAGCCTGTGCCCGATTTTCAAGGACAGCGGTCTCACGGTGACATTGCCAAACCCGCTCATTGCGAATTCGCTGGGTGAATTCGATCTGTGCTACCTGATGGACGGGACCTACAGGGTCACGATCAGCAAACCGAACGGAGAGATCATTCTCGTTCAGGATGAAATCCTGTGCCGGTCACAAGACAACCAGAACGTCACGGCTGGCTTCGCCGACGTCTCTGATCTGCTGTCCGACAAGACCATGTCCTACACGGTCGCAACGGGACGGAGCCTGGTTCGCGAGGGTGACCTTATCCATGTTCAGCTCAACAAATTCTCTTACAGAGTCGCCAACCAGACGGTTCAGGACCATCACCTGACGTCGGAAGGCGGCATCAAGTTCTATGTCGTGCGGAAACGGGACGCCCCCCTGCATTTTGCCGCCTTCGGTCCGGCGGCCGACGGTACGACAGACGATCTTGAGCTGCTCAATACGGCCGTGGCCGCGGCCGATGGAGAGACCCTGGACCTGGGCAACCTGAACATTGCGATCGCCGGAAGCATCGACATTCCGGCGGCGGGTTTGCGTCTGCGGGGCGACAGGGCCAAGATCATCTGCAAGACAGCGGATTTCAGTGTTCTGGTGCCCGCCGTGTCCATCGAGATCGAAGGGATCGACATCGAGTCTGCCAATACCTTCATTGAACTGGACGGTTCTGCGCCCAAGGCCATTCCCCGTATCCGGCTGCGGGACGTGACAATGACGGGCTGCAACTATCCGGCCCGGTCGGTCGTGAAGGACGGGGTGACGATCTCTGAGCTGATTGTCATGGATTGCAAGGTGACCGGGGGGTATTCGGGGCTTTCGTTCGACTGCAACGTTGCCTCTGCCTGGTTCGTGCGGAACAGCGTGACCGCGGTGAGCCTGCCAAGTTCGGGGACCGAACCGGGCGTCGATTGCATTGCCTTCGGGGCGGGGCATCACCAAAGCGAGACCTCGAAACTGATCTGGGCGACCCAGAACTACGTCGACGGGCTGTTTTGCCAGCAAGATGGCAAAGTGTGCAACGGGGTCCGGTTCTTTGCCGAATCCGTGCATGTGTTCAACAATACCTTCATGAACATCGACACTTTGGACAGTGCCTTTGACGATTGCGAAGGCATTTATGCTTATGCGGACAAGCATGTCATTCATGACAATATTCTGGTGAACGCGGGTCGGAACCAGGGAGCCATCGCTGTAAAGGGCAAAGAGATCGGATTTGCCGGCGTGGGCTTTGAGGGAAAGTACAGTATCATCCATTCCAATATTGTCTACTTCGAGGATAACTTCGCCGATCATGCCCCCGGGATCCTGGTATCTTGTTCCCATGTGAAGGTATATGGCAACAACATCGTCAATGCGGGCTGCAAGGACGGAGCGCGGGGGCATTTCGGGGCCATCCATACGGACAGGGGCAAGACTCTGAACGGCATCGAGATCCGCGACAACACGATCCAGTGCCGCGGGACCGTTGGCATTCTGCTGCGCCACAACGGAAACAATTGCCACATTCGCGACAACAAGATCCATGTCACCGGCGAGATGGATCCCACAATGAGCGCGGATTGGTTCGGCATTCTCTATCATTCCGAAGGCGAGGAGCACCGGACGCTGGATGGCTGGCTTGTTCGTGACAACGACGTTTCTGTCGCCGCGAACCCTGCAAAGCGGTCTGTCGGTTTCGGGATGACCAAGAACTACGGGGGCATCCTGTCGACCTTCACGAACCTGCGGATCGCGGGAAACATCTGGTCCGGCGAGGAAGCCTATTACATGTCGCCCTCAAGCCAGTTCGCTCTCGACGGGATCACCTTTGAAGGCAACAATTACGCCGAAACGCTCGCTGCTTATTCGGCTGTCTTCGCAACCATCGCCGGCAAGATCCGCTTTGTGAATGAACATGGCATCACCGTCACGACCAACGATGGCAGCACCACGAATCTTGTGCGCATCAAGATGCCCAGGAACGGCTGTCTGGGCGGGACGGTCAGTGTCAGGGGTGTCGCGGGGTCTGACATCTACCAACAGCAGTATGAAATGGCCTGCTCGGACGTCAATGGGGTCGCCCAGAAGATCGGCGAGACGGCCTCCCCGGCGCTTGGCTCGGCTGGCGCACAGACCTGGGCGACGGCGGTGGATGTGAACGGCAGTGAAATGAGACTGCGCATCACCGGCAATGCCTCGACGACCATCGGCTGGGAGGCAACCATTCGCGATCTGGCCGGCGGCGTCTGACACGAATGCCCTGGGGGCCTCATATCTGCCGGTGACTCAACAACTTGGTCAGAGGTTTCTCGACCGCCAAGTAAGAGATGAGCCCACAGACGACGGCCCCCAGGCAGGCGATCCAGAAGAACGAACCAGGGCTCAGCCTCTCGATCAGGTTCAGTCGCAGGCCTGTCAGGACAAAGGCCGAAATTGCCGCAGAATGCACCAGATATATCGAATAGGAACTCTCTCCAAGAAACAGAAGCAGTCTCGGGTACCGGATGTCATAGGCGCGTTCGGCGAGGACCGCGCCGACGATCAGCGCCAGGAAGGCCGGGGCCAGCACCAGATGCAGCACCTGGTGGTCCTCCTCCAGGTCGGCGAGCTGGCCGATATCGGCGGACAGACCGGCATAGAGCGCGAAAAATCCAAGGCCAGCCCCGAAGACCGCCGGGCTAAGGCGCGGCGGAATTCGGTCGATCATCCCAAAGCCTGCAACACCCGCGAGAAAATAGAGGTTCCACAGCGACAGCAGACCGGATGTCTCTGTACCTGCAAAAAACAGCCCCAACACCGCCGCTCCCCACAGGACGAAGGCCCATAGCATCGGCTGCACGAAGGCGAGGAGCAGCAGAAAGATCGCGTAAAACGTAACCGCCCGATTTGGGCCGTCTGCCGCTGGTGTGGGTGAGATCTTATGATCTGTCGTTGATGACGTGGTTAACGACGTCGTATCGGTGAGTGCAGATTTTGCGACATGAGGGGATCTTTGGCGTTGAGCGGCGTCGGCGTTGGTCGGACGACGAGAAGCTATCAGTCTTGATGGAAGTGGGTGTTGCAGGCGCGACGGTGGCCGATGTGGCGCGAGCCCACGATCTGATGCGGCAGCATATCTATCAGTGGCGGCGGCAGATGCGGGAGAAGGGTCTCTTTCCGGCGCCGGATGGGTCTGTGTTCTTGGCTCTGGATGGGCTGGAGCCAGCCGCGACCGCGGCTGGGACCGTACCAGCAGAAGTCGAGATCGGCTTTGCCAACGGTCAGAGCCTGCGGTGTCGCGGTGGCGTAGATGACCGGGATTTGGTGCGGCTGATCCGGCTCGTCGAGACGGTATGATCGGGCCAGGTACGGGCGTCCGAGTCTATCTGGCGTGCGGCGTCACTGACATGAGGAAGGGGATCGCCGGGCTTTCGGCCATCGCCGAGGACATGCCGAGACAGCGTCCCACAAACGGGGCCGTTTTCGCCTTTCGTGGGCGGCGTGGCGATCGGATCAAGCTGCTCTACTGGGACGGTCAGGGGTTTTGTCTCTACTACAAGGTGCTGGAGCAAGGACGCTTTCCTTGGCCTTCTGTGAAGGAGGGTGCGGTCCGACTAACCCCGGCACAACTTGCGATGCTCTGGGAGGGCATTGACTGGCGACGCCCGGATTGGGGCACGCCACCGGCTCGGGTTGGCTGATTATCTAACTGATATAGCTTGTTTTTATGGTGTGTCGTCGCGTGCCGTGATAAACATGACTATGTCCACCGAGGCCCTCGATCTCCCCAACGATCCAGCCGTTTTGAAGGCTATGATCACTGCGCTGCAAGCCGAGAACGACAAGATGTCGGCGACCTTAAGGGCCCATGATCTGCTCGTCCAATCGCTGCGGGTCCGCATCGCCAAGCTCCAGAAGCAGGCCTTCGGAGCCAACTCGGAAAAGATCGAGCGCGAGATCGAGCAACTCGAACTGGCGCTCGAGGACCTCCAGGTCGCTATCGCGGAGGCCAGCAACACGGCCCCGGACGAAGACGCCGAAGATGAGAACTCGGAAGCCAATGCCGAACCAAAGCCCCGACGCCGGCCGCGTGTCGCGGACGGGACACCGCGGGAACGGCGCGAACTCGATCCCGGCGGCACCTGCCCAGACTGTGGGGGCGAACTGCGGGTGGTCGGTGAGGATGTGAGCGAACTGCTCGATCTGATCGCGGCCAAGCTCAAGGTGATCGAGGTCGCCCGGATCAAGAAATCTTGTCGTCGGTGCGAGCGTATGGTCCAGGAACCCGCGCCCAGCCGTCCGATCCCCCGCAGCATGGTTGGCCCCGGTCTCCTCGCGCACATCCTGACCGCCAAGTTCGACGACCACGTCCCGCTCTATCGCCCGCATGGGCGCCGACATTCCGGATACGACAATGGTCGATTGGTGCGGGGGCGGGATGAAGACCTTGGCCCCTCTGATCACGTTGATGGAGGCGGACCTCCTGGGCAGCGATCTGCTCCATGCCCCCTCCCGGCAGATTGCCTGGCAATCGCCTGCCGGGCAATGGATGACACCCCCATCCGCGTCCTCGACCGCTCCAAGAAGGACAAAGGCCTGGGAAAAGGCGCAAGAAGAGGCGCATCTGGACCTACGTGAGGGATCAGAGACC
>CAYGRI010000146.1:0-12198 GCA_964352155.1 uncultured Maritimibacter sp.
GCCGATGACCTACAATGTGATGGAGGATGGCTCTTATCGTGTAGATCTCCCACTAATACGAATCAATAAAAAACTCAAGCCCAATGGCAAGGAGGGCGACGCAAACAGCAGCGTCATCGACAAGCTGGTCGAGGTCGGCGGGTTGCTGGCGCGGGGGCGGCTGAAGCACAGCTATCCGCATTCCTGGCGCTCGAAAGCGCCGGTGATCTATCGCAACACGCCGCAATGGTTCGCCGCGATCGACAAGCCGGTGGGCGACGGACAGGACACCTATGGCACCACGATCCGCGAGCGGGCCCTACGCTCGATCGACGAGCTGGTGACCTGGACGCCGAAGACCGGGCGCAACCGCCTGTATTCGATGATCGAGGTCCGGCCGGACTGGGTATTGTCGCGGCAGCGGGCCTGGGGCGTGCCTCTGACCTGTTTCGTCAAGAAGGGCGCCAAGCCGGACGATGCGGACTTTCTGCTGCGCGACCCGGGCGTGAACACGCGGATCCTGGAGGCGTTCGAGGTCGAGGGCGCCGATGCCTGGTATGCCGAGGGCGCCAAGGCGCGGTTCCTGGGCAACGATTATGACCATGACGCTTACAGCCAGGTGTTCGACATCCTGGATGTCTGGTTCGACAGCGGCTCGACCCATGCGTTCGTGCTGCGCGACCGGGCGGATGGGGCGCCGGACGGGATCGCGGATCTGTATCTGGAAGGGACCGACCAGCACCGGGGGTGGTTCCATTCCTCGATGCTGCAGGCCTGCGGGACGAAAGGCCGTGCGCCTTACAAGGGCGTGCTGACGCATGGGTTCACGCTGGACGAGAAGGGCAACAAGATGTCCAAATCACTCGGCAATACGATCGTGCCGGAAGAGGTGGTGAAGCAATACGGCGCCGATATCCTGCGGCTTTGGGTGGCGACGACCGATTACACCGGCGACCAGCGGATCGGGGCGGAGATCCTGAAAGGGGTGACCGACAGCTATCGGCGCCTGCGCAACACAATGCGGTTTCTGCTGGGGAACCTCGCGGATTTTTCCGAGGTCGAGCGCGTGGAGGCCGCTGAGATGCCGGAGCTGGAGCGTTGGGTGCTGCATCGCCTGGCGGAACTGGATGAGCGGGTGAAGGCCGGCTACGCGGCCTATGATTTCCAGGGCGTGTTCCGGGCTTTGTTCGATTTCTGCGCGATCGACCTGTCCTCGTTCTATTTCGATATCCGCAAGGATGTGCTGTATTGCGACGGATCCTCGCCGCGGCGGCGCGCGGCCCGCACCGTGCTGGACCTGCTGTTCCACCGGTTGACCACATGGCTGGCGCCGATCCTGGCGTTCACCATGGAAGAAGTCTGGCTGGAGCGGTTCCCGGGAGACGGATCCTCTGTCCATCTGGAGGATATGCCGGGCTGCCCCGAAGCCTGGTGCGATCCGGCGCTTGCCGCGAAATGGGCGCGGGTGCGTCAGGTGCGGCGCGTGGTCACCGCCGCGCTGGAGATCCAGCGGCGCGACAAGGTGATCGGCGCCTCGCTGGAGGCGGCGCCGGTGGTGCATGTGGCGGATCCGGACGGGCTGGCGGCGGTCAGGAGCGTCGATTTCGAGGATATCTGCATCACATCCGCCATCTCCCTGACCGGCGACCCGATGCCTGACGAAGCGTTCCGCCTGCCCGAGACGGAGGGCGTCGGGGTGGTGTTCGAGATGGCCGACGGGGAAAAATGCCAGCGGTGCTGGAAGATCCTGCCGGATGTGGGATCTCATGCTCATGTGGGCGTCTGCGGACGCTGCGATACGGCGCTGGGCTGAGCGGTTTCGCCGTGCCTTCGGCGCGGCGACCGGCCGGGGGCTGCGCCCCCGGCCATTCACACTCACCAGGAGGCAGGGTGCCACATAAAGGGCGCCGGTTGGCCTAGCTGAGGCGGCGACGGACTTCGGCCAGCGTGGCGCGCAGGGCGGTCTCGACCATGGCGCGCTTGTCGTCGAAGCGGCTCGACGGGATCGGCACGGAGATCGCGTGAAGCTCTCCGGCGTGATCCGCGAAACTGCCGCCGATGGCGGAGATGCCGTCGGTGTGCTCATCCAGATCGAAGGACAGGCCGGTCTCTCTGACCTCGTTCAATATCTGCGACAGGCCGGGCCAGTCACTGGGGATCCCGCGGCGCAGCCATTCCTTGTCCGCCAAAGCCTGCGCCTTGTCCGGCGTCAGCATCGCAAGCGCGGCGCGCCCGTTGGCCGTGGTGGTCAGGGGAAAGATCTCTCCGACCGACGAAACGGTCCGCAGGCGGTGGGTTCCGGGCACCTGATCGAGAAAGATCATCCCCGTCCCGCGCAGGACCGACAGATCGACCGTTTCGTCCACCTGTTGGCTCAGCTCTGACAGGGCCAGGCGGCAGGCATCGACGACGGAGTACCGCGTGGCCTCGGACAGGGCCGTAATCTCGGGGCCCAGCCGGATTCCACCGCCGGCGGAAGAGCTGATCACCAGCCGCTCCTCCTGCAAGGCGCCGACGATCCGCTGCACCGTGGACCGGGGCAGCCCGACCCGGTCGGCGATCTGCCCCAGGCTCATCCCGCCAGTGTTTTCACGCAGAACCCGCAGGATGGCTGCCGCGCGGGCAATCACCTGGATACCGTTGCGGCCCGTCGTCTGCTCGGCTGTCATCGAACCTGTGTTCTCCGCCTGTGGGCCGTTGTTGACCACTTGACGACAATATGGCCGGGCCCGCCGCAATGCAATCGGGCAGGCTTGCGATGCAATGCGGTTGCACCTGATGGCGATGCTGGGGCCGAATGGCTGCGGCGTTTTGCGGATGTCTGATCGGATCGCGGGCTTTGGTGCGATTGCGGTGCCGGTCCTTGGCCTGCCCGCGGGACCGCTCGCAACGGCGTTGCGCAAGATTGCGTGGATTTCCCGTTTCCTTCGCTGCTTTGCAGCGTTACGCAAGAGACATGACGCGTGCACAGAAGTTGGTGGTTTTCTCGGATCTGGACGGCACCTTGCTGGACCATTCAACCTATTCATTCGATGCCGCGCGACCGGCTTTGGACGCGCTTGCCGCATCTGGCGTGCCGTTGGTTCTGGCCAGCAGCAAAACCGGCGCCGAGATCCGGGAATTGCAGGACAGGATGGGGCTGACCGGAGCGCCCGCCATTGTCGAGAACGGCGCCGGGATCGCCTGGACCGCATCCGAGGTTGCGACCGATGACGATGCATACAAACGGTTGCACGCGGCCCTGGCCGAGATGGACGAGGCGCGCGATTTCAAGGGCTTCGGCGACATGAGCACGGCAGAGGTCGCAGCGGCGACGGGGCTGTCGCCCGATGCGGCCAGCCTTGCGCGGCAACGCGCCCATTCCGAACCGGGGATATGGTCGGGATCCAAGGCGGCGCTGGCCGCCTTTGTGGCGGCTCTGGCGGCCAAGGGCATATCGGCGCGCCGTGGCGGGCGGTTCCTGACCCTGTCGTTCGGGCGCACAAAGGCGGATGCCATGGCCGAGGTCGCAACCCGACTTGGCGCCGACAGGACGCTGGCCCTGGGCGATGCGCCCAACGATGCAGAGATGCTGGCCCAGGCCGATATCGGCATTCTGGTGCGCAACGACCACGGTCCCGCCATGCCGCCGCTGCCGGGCGAGGCAGAGGGGCGCATCCGGCGCACCTCGCTTGAAGGGCCAGCCGGATGGAACGAGGCTGTCCTCGGACTACTTCGAGACATGGGGATCGAAAGGAACATGCGACATGGCTGACTTTCACCAGAACGGCAATATTGCCCAGTTTCACAACCTGCGCAGCCGCCCGGTCGAGGAGCTTTATTACGAGCTGGAAACCTTCGGGCAGACCCGCAAGATCTCGTTGATCCTGCCATCGCTGTATTCCGAACTGGAGAACGAGGCGCTGACGCATATCGTGTCAGAGCTGAGCAAGGTGCGCTATCTGCATCGGATCATCATCGGTCTGGATGCCGCCACCGAGACGCAGTTCCGCATGGCGCGGTCCTTTTTCAGTGCGCTGCCACAGAACCATGTCGTGGTCTGGAACGATTCGCCCCGGATGAAGGCGCTTGGGGCGCGGATGCAGGAACTGGGGCTTGGCGAGATCGAGGCGGGCAAGGGCAAGAATGTCTGGACCTGCATCGGCTATCTGATCGCCTGCGCCGATTCCGCGGTGATGGCGCTTCATGATTGCGATATCCTGACCTATGATCAGGAGATGCTGGCGCGTCTGCTGTACCCGGTGGCGAATCCCAGCTTTTCCTACCAGCTGTCCAAGGGCTTTTATCCGCGGATCGGCGGCGGCAAGCTGAACGGGCGGGTCACCCGGCTTTTGGTCAGCCCGCTGCTGATCGCGCTGAAGCGGGTGATCGGGGATAACGACTACATCGACTACCTGCGCAGCTTTCGCTACCCGCTGTCGGGCGAATTCGCCATGCGGACCGCGATGCTGCCTGATCTGCGGATCCCCTCGGACTGGGGGCTTGAAATCGGGGTGCTGTCAGAGGCCTGGCGCAATCTGGGGCGTCACACCGTCTGTCAGGTGGAGATCTCGGATGCCTATGATCACAAGCACCAGGCCGTCAGCAAAGACGATGCGAATGCCGGGCTGAACCGCATGTCCACCGATATCTGCAAGGCGATCTTTCGCAAGATGGCGGCCGAGGGCACGGTGTTCACACCCAACACCTTCCGGACGCTCAAGGCGACCTATTATCGCCGGGCGCTGGATTTGCTGGAAGATTATGCAAACGATGCGCGGATGAACGGGCTGAGCATCGACCGGCATGCAGAAGAGCGCACCATCGAACTGTTTGCCGAAAACATCATGCGGGCGGGGCAGATTTTTCTGGAGAACCCCAACGAAACCCCTTTCATCGCGAATTGGAGCCGCGTTCACGCCGCCGACCCGGCCTTGTTGAGCGAACTGCGCAATGCCTGTGCCGAGGATGAAGCGGAGTTCGCGCCGATTCCCTTTGTGCCGTCGGGTGCCTAGGCGTGCAGGTCCACCGCGTCAGAAGGTATTGGTGATCCAGCGGCATTGATACGGGGCCATCGTGATGCTGTCTTGTTCCGGTTCAATGCGTTCGCCGGACAACAGATCCATCCAGCTCACGTCGGCGATCAGGTTCAAGGCGTCGGTGGGCAGCGCGACCGTTTCGTTACTGACATTGTGCAAGGCGAACACGGATTGCGACCGGTCCAGCGCCTGACGCCAGAGCCCGAAGATGCGCGAATCGAGCGGCAGGGTGAATTGCGTGGCATTGGGGTGAAACGCGGGCTGGCGGGACCGGAGGCGGAGCCGTTCCGACAGCGCCGACAGCACCTGGGCCTGATCCGATCCGGGGTCGGCCAGGCGCGCGCGCAGGGTCGGGTAATCCCAGCGGTGACGGTTGATCGCCCGGTTCATCCCGCGCCGTTCGACCGCGTCCAGGTCATTCGGTGTAGCCAGCAGCGAGTGGATGTAGAATGCCGGAATACCCTCAAGCGACATGACGATGGTTTGCGAGACGACAAAACGTTTGATCTGTTGCCCGTCATCGCCCTCGAAGGTGCGCGCCATGGCGGAAAAATAGGCGGTGTTGACCTCGTAGACCGACTGGCCGCCATCGGGGAGGGCGCGCATCGACACCAGCCCGCCGGAGTCCTGTACGGTGTCGATCATGTGCTTGATCTCGTCCGGGGGGATCAACCCTTCGGCCGGGCGCATGCCGATGCCATCGTGGCTGGCGGTGAAGTTGAGATAGGCGCAGCCCAGCGGCGCGGGCGGCATTGACCTGCTCCACCCCGACAACAGGCGCGCCGAGCCGGACAGCAGGGCATGCAGGATCAGCGGTGGCAGCGGGAAGTTGTAGATCGAATGGGCTTCGTTGCGCTGGCCGAAATAGCTGAGGTTCTCGGCCTTGGGAACGTTGGTTTCCGTCAGCAGGATCACCGGTTCGGCGGCATAGTCCGACAGGACCCGCAGAAGCTGGACGATCGCATGGGTCTGGGGCAGGTGGATCGACGGGGTGCCGGCCTGTTTCCAGACGAAGGCGACCGCATCTAGCCTGACGATCCGCACCCCCATGTCGATATGCAGCCGGATGATGCGCAGGATTTCCAGCAGCACTTCGGGGTTTTCGAAGTTCAGGTCGATCTGGTCATGGCTGAAGGTGCACCAGACATGCCGGGTGCCCATTGCGGTGTCGACCTCTTGCAGCAGCGGTGTGGTGCGCGGGCGCACGACCGCAGACAGATCGTCTTCGGGCGAGGCTTCGTAGAAGAATTTGTCGTAGGGGGATTGCCCCTGGCGGTAGGCGTTGAACCAGGTGCCCTGGCTGGAAACGTGATTCAGCACCAGATCGGACATCAGGTGAAAGCGGTTGCTGATCCGGGTGATATCCGGCCAGTCGCCCAGCGTCGGATTGACCTTGCGGTAATCTGTCACCGCGAAGCCATCGTCGGAGGTGAAGGGAAAGAACGGCAGGATATGCACGCCATTCACCACGTCGCGCATGTAGTTGAGCAGGAAGTCGCGCAAGAGGTCGAGCGGTTTGTGAACCCCGTCGATCAGGGTATCGCCATAGGTGACCATCACGGCATCGCGTTGCGACCACAGGGTGTTTCCCGGCTTGCGCGGCCGTTTGCGGGGGGCTTCGCCCTCGGGCCAGAACGCATCGAGCACGGCGCGGGTGAGGGCGTCGATATCCTGGTCGGGATAGATGAAACGAAGCAGCGCAGACACCTGTGCGTCCAGCCCGGTCTGTTTTTGCAGCATGACTGCGGTGTCTCCATCGGCCTTGTTTGTGCCAGTTGTTCCGTCTAGGCGGCGGAAAAACAAGGTTCCCGGCGCATGTTTTCGCAAGCTGTGGGGATTTCGATCCGAAAACTGGCAGACGGTCGTTTCCTGTGCTGCCAGGCGGAGCCGCTGGCGCGGCAAGATCTCTGTCTCTCCCTCCGGCTCCGCCTGCGGGATCGGCGCCAGCAGAGGGCTGACGCGTAGCCGAGAGGGCGGGGATGTTACAACTGCTGGTGCCGGGCCCGCGCCCCGCGTTCGATGGCGGCGGCATGCAGGCGGTCGATCCCTAGTTCGTACCGGATTTCGGCGAGGAACCGCAGCTCTTGCTGGTCGATGTTGCCGTCAGAGGCAGCGACATCGCAGGCCAGCGCATAGGCGGTTTCCCAGAGCTTCTCGGGCAGCGTGTCGCGGACCAGACCGAAGAGTGCGTCGAGCCCGTCTTCTTCGCTGAACAGGTCGAAGACGGTTTCAGAGACGCGTTTCAGCCGGTCCTTGTCGTAGTCGGCGAAGACCGGCAAATGGTCGACGATGGACTCGATCGACACAAGCTCTGCCGTTGCGATCTTTTCGTCCGAGGCCGAGATCGCGATCATCACCGCGACAAGCGCATCCTGCGGCGAGAGGGTTTTTTCATTATCTGCCATGGCTGCGGCTGCCTTTTGATTATGCCTGGCCCCGAAAATATTGACGCGCGCGCCCCTCGGCAATAGGTAGCGACGTCCCCGACACGAGGTATTGTCCGATGTCCGATCTGCGCGACGCTGCATTGCAGTCCAAGGCCTGGCCCTTTGAAGAGGCCCGCCGGCTGCTCAAGCGCTTTGACAAGGCGCCGCCCGAGAAGGGCTATGTGCTGTTCGAGACCGGCTATGGCCCGTCGGGGCTGCCGCATATCGGGACCTTTGGCGAGGTGTTGCGGACCACGATGGTGCGCCGCGCCTTTGAGACGATCAGCGACATTCCGACGCGGCTGATCTGCTTTTCGGACGATATGGACGGGATGCGCAAGGTGCCCGGCAATGTGCCGAACCAGGAGGCGCTGGCCGAGCATCTGCAAAAGCCGCTGACCTCGGTCCCCGATCCGTTCGGGACGCATGACAGCTTTGGCGACCACAACAATGCCATGCTGCGCCGGTTCCTGGACACGTTCGGGTTCCAGTACGACTTCTACTCCGCCACCGACTATTACAAGTCCGGTCAATTCGACGCGGTGCTGATGCGGGCCGCGGAACGCTATGACGATGTGATGAAGGTCATGCTGAAGTCTCTGCGCGAGGAGCGGCAGCAGAGCTATTCGATCTTCCTGCCGATCCACCCCGAGACGGGGCGGGTCCTGTATGTGCCGATCAAGCATGTGGATGCCGCGAAGGGGGAGATCACCTTTGACGACGAGACTGGGCGCGAATGGACGCTGCCGGTCACGGGGGGCCATGTAAAGCTGCAGTGGAAGCCGGACTTCGGGGCGCGCTGGGCCGCGCTGGGCGTCGATTTCGAGATGTATGGCAAGGATCATTCCACCAACACGCCGATCTATGACCGGATCTGCGAAATTCTTGGGGCGCCCGCGCCAGAGCATTTCAGTTTTGAGCTGTTCCTGGATGACAAGGGGCAGAAGATCTCGAAATCCTCCGGCAACGGCATCTCTATCGATGAATGGCTGTCCTATGCGGCGACCGAGAGCCTGTCGTATTTCATGTATCAAAAGCCGAAGACGGCAAAGCGGCTGCATTTTGACGTGATCCCTCGGGCGGTCGACGAATACCACCAGCAGCTGCGCGCCTATCCGGACCAGAGCTGGGATCAGCGCGCCGCGAACCCGGTGCATCATATCCATAACGGTGACGTGCCCGCCTCGCGCATGGTTGTGCCGTTCTCGATGTTGCTGAACCTGGCCTCTGTCAGCAGCGCCGAGGACCGCGAGACGATGTGGGGCTTCATCCGCCGCTATGCGCCCGAGGCGCAGCCCGAAACGCATCCTGATCTGGACGCGGCGGCCGGCTTTGCCGTGCGGTACTATAACGATTTCGTAAAGCCCACGAAGGTGTTCCGCCAGCCGGACGCGACGGAGCGGGCTGCGCTTGAGGATCTGCGCGCCCGCTTGGCTGCCTGGGACGGCGGCCTCGATCCCGAAGCGCTGCAGTCGATGGTGTTTGCCGTTGGCAAGGCGCATGGGTTCGAGCCGCTGCGCAACTGGTTCAAGGCGTTGTACGAAGTGCTTCTTGGCGCCAGCCAGGGGCCGAGGTTCGGCGGCTTCATCGCGCTTTACGGTGTGCAGGAAAGCATCGCGCTGATCGATTCGGCCCTGAGCGGCGCACTGCAGGACGCTTGACGGGTCCGACAGAGTCGGGAAAAGGTGAAACTATGGCGCGCGGCCCTACGTAACTCCGTCATGATACAACGGAGATACGGATGGCACGCATTCTGATTTGCGCCCTTTTGGCGCTGACGCTGGCAGGGCCTGCAAAGGCACAGTCCGAGGATATCCAGGGGGTGATCCGGTCGCAGCTGGACGCCTTCCTGGCGGATGATTTCACCACCGCCTTCACCTTCGCGGCGCCGAACATCAAAAGCATCTTTCGCACGCCCGAGAACTTCGGGCTGATGGTCCGGCAGGGCTATCCGATGGTTTGGCGACCCGGCGACGTGACGTTTCTGGGGTTAACCGACCGGGCGGGGCAAAAGGTGCAACAGGTCCTGATTACGGATGCGGCCGGCGATCTTCATACTTTGGAATATACCCTGATCGAAACCGAAAACGGGTGGCAAATCAACGGAGTGCGGATCCTGCCGGCGCCGGGGCTGGGCGCTTGACCGCACCGGGTCGCGCGTGGCGTTAACATGCCGTTCACCGCCATCGTGATACTTCATTAACCCTCTTGAACACAGCTGTCCGGGATGTCGCACAAAAAGTGCCGGCCGGGTTATGGGGGTTGCGATGAACAAGGCCGTTGCCAACGCGCTAGAGCTGACCGGACCACCCGTCGCCATTGCGGCGCGGGACCTGCAGGCCGAGGCGCCGACTGTCGGTCCCCCGCCCGTCTATGCGGTGACCGATGGTCCAAGCCTGAGGCGCGGCCTTCAGGCGCTTTTCCAGCGGGCGGGACCAGGCACGCTTGATCTCGGCGGATGTGAGATTGTTTTGCAGGCACCGATCGACATGCCGCTTGGGCTGCGCGTGCCAACGGCGCATCGGCGGGTGATCCGGAACGGGCGGATCCTTTGCCGCGCTGGCTCGGACTGGGCTCCGGTGACGCAATTGTCCGACGCTTCCTATACGCCCAGCAACCCGAAGGTCCTGTCCAACGTCACCGGTATCGCCAGCATTCCGGTGGGCGCGCTGGTCGAAGGCACCGGTGTCGGGCGCGAAGTCTATGTGACCGCGCGGCGCCTGGACGCGGCGGAGCTGATCCTAAGCCAGCCGCTTTGGGGGGCGGCGGCGAACCAAAGCTACAGCTTCACGCGGTTTCGCCATGCGCTGGATCTGTCGGGGGTCGGCGGCCCCTGCGATCTTGGCTTTGCGGATCTGGTGCTGGAGTGCAATGGCATCGCCAGCGGACTGAGCCTGCCCTGCGGTGCGACTTCCATCTACCTGGACCGCTGCGACTTTGACGCGATCGCGGATCGTGGTGTGACGTCGTTTGGCTCCGCCTGTCAGAGCTTTCGGATGACCGGAGGCCGCGTGCGCGGGACGGGGCTCGATATGGTGGCGGTGACTGTCAGTTCCGACGCGGCGACGATTCGGGGCGTGCAGGCCGAGGCGCCGATGGTCCTGCATGGCCAATCCCATATGGTCGAGGGCTGCGATCTGGCGGGTGGCGTGGTTCTGACTGCGGCCATGTCCTCTGCCTTGCTGACGGGCAATCGGTTCAAGGGCGCAGGGGTGGAGGTGACGGACGAATGCAGTGGCGCCGATGTGGCCAGTCTTGGGGGGCTGTCCGTCACCGGCAACCACTTTTCTGCCACGGATCCCGCGCCGGGCTTTCGGTGGATCATGCTCCGCCCGCATCGGGCCGACCGGCCGCTCTCGCGTCTGTCGGTGACGGGCAACACTTTTATCGCGACCGGGACCAACGCGCGGCGGGTCGAGGGGATCGATACGCGACATGCCGATCCGGATCACGTGCGCACACGCAGCGTGACCTTTCAGGGCAATGTCATCGAAGGGGTGGACCAGCCCGCGATGAACCCCGTCACGCTGGAGTTTGAACAGGCCACGAGCGCGACCACCTGGACACTGAACGTCGGCGACCATCTGCCCTTTGGCGGCCATGCCCGCACGGTGACGGGCGTTGTTCCGAACGGGCCGATCCGGTCTGGCGACGAGATGCCAGAGCATGCGATGCCCATTGTGCGCGGCAATGCGGGCAGTCGTCACAGATATGTTCGGCTGGTCTGGCCCGTCCCCTGCCATGGCAAGGTTTTTGTGACAACGCGGATCGACCGACCTACCTGATCAGCCCACCTGACCGGATTCTTGGCAGGCTACCGCGCCAGGTCCTCCGGTGTCAGACGATAGGCCTTGCCAAAGCCGCCGTTCAGGAACCCCTCTGTCACCCGCAACCGGACCAGCGAAAAGTCCCCAAAGTCGATGTAAAGCTGCGCCTTGGGGACCTGTTCAAGATACAGGCGCCGCAGGTTGTCGTGGTCGGCGCCGGGCCGTTCGACAAAGGCGGCGCGGGCCTGCAGCGTCAGGCGCGGATGAGTGAGAGGATCGCCGCGTTCTTCGGGCTCGCCCAGCAGCAGCGAGCAGACCGGATCCGCCTGCAGCGCGCGGGTGTGCTGCGACAGGGTCGAGATCAACGTCAGCGGGCCGCCATCACCATCGCGGGCCACGGCGATTCGGGTGACCATTGGCGCCCCGCTGTCGGGCAGGCGCACCCCAAGCGCGCCGTGGCTGGCGCTGTTCAGCAAGTCGCGGGCCAGAGCGCGAGCCGCGTCATCGGTGGGGCGGACGGGATCCTTGGGGGCTTGGCTCATCCGGCGATGAAACCGGGGAATCAGGGCTGGTGCAAGGCCGGTCTGACACAGGTCAAGGACTTTGCCGTCGCGATGCGCTTGCATGGGGGTTCAAGGGAGGGACCCATGTACAAGCATATTCTTATTCCAATCGCGCTCGACCATGAACACACACCGGCAGAGGCGCTGGCGGTCGCGGGGCGTCTTTTGGCGCCCGGCGGCAGGATCACGACGGTGCACGTGATGGAGCCTGTTCCGGGCTACATCTCGCAATACCTGCCCGAGCAATCGCATGAGGCGCGGGTGTCCGAGGTCAAGGACAAGATGGCAGAGGCGCTTGCGGGCGCCGATGTCACGACAGAGGTGATCCAGGGCGCCGCGGGGCGGGCGATTTGCGATTACGCGAACACGCAGAAGGTGGATCTGATCGTCATCGCGTCGCATCAGCCGGGAATGCAGGATTATCTTCTGGGCTCGACCGCGGCGC
>CAYGRI010000147.1:0-7758 GCA_964352155.1 uncultured Maritimibacter sp.
CGGTGAACCTGACCGATGGGCTGGACGGGCTGGCGATCATGCCGGTGATGATCGCCTCCGGCACGCTGGGCGTCATCGCCTACGCTGTGGGGCGGGTCGATTTCACCGAATATCTCGACGTTCACTACGTCCCCGGCACGGGAGAGATCCTCATCTTTGCCGCCGGGTTGATCGGCGGGGGGCTGGGCTTTCTTTGGTACAACGCGCCGCCCGCCGCGGTGTTCATGGGCGACACCGGGTCGCTGGCCATGGGCGGCGCTCTGGGCGCCATCGCCGTCGCCACCAAGCATGAGATCGTGCTGGCCATCGTCGGTGGCCTCTTCGTGGTCGAGGCGCTGTCGGTCATCATCCAGGTGGTCTATTTCAAGCGCACCGGCAAACGCGTGTTCCTGATGGCGCCGATCCACCACCATTTCGAAAAGAAGGGCTGGGCCGAGCCGCAGATCGTGATCCGGTTCTGGATCATCTCGCTGATCCTGGCGCTGATCGGACTGGCGACGCTCAAGGTGCGGTGAGGCCGGATTGTCGGATCTTGCAGCGAACCTCCGTCAGAATGCCGCAAAACCTGCGCTCCAATGTTCGATCAATTACGGTCACGGCGCGTGTCCTCTGACCAGCTCATCCAGACGTTGGGCCTGCCGGGGCTGGTGATTGGTGCTATCCTTGAAGGCGACGCCATCACCTTTCCGGCGGGGATTCTGGCGCATCGCGGTCTGTTCCGGTTTGAGCATGTGGTCCTGGCCGCCACCCTGGGTGCGGTCCTGATCGCCAATGCATTGTTTCTGGCCGGGCGCTTGGGCGGCACCCGGCCCTTTGTGCGCCGGGTGCTGTTGGGCGGGGCGGCCCAACGGATGCGGGCCCGGCTGGAGGCGCGGGTGATCCCCGCCATTCTGATCGTCCGGTTTGTGTATGGCATGAAGTCCATCGGCGCGCTTTTGATCGGCACGACCTCAATCACTTGGTGGCGCTATGCGGGGCACGCGATACAGGCACTGCTTGGGCGGGTGGCGGTTCATTGGCATTTGCTGGCGGGCATTGGGCTGTTTCTGGCAGGCGTCGGGCTGCTGTGGTACGGCGTCGGACGGCGCAGAGCGAAGGGAAGAACGCAATGATCCCAGTGAACGGATTTGCCGGTGCGAAAGTCGCTGTCCTTGGGTTGGGGCGATCCGGCCTTGCCACCGCGCGGGCCCTGCGGGCGGGCGGTGCCATGGCGCTGTGCTGGGACGATAGCGCCGAAGGGCGCGACCGCGCCGCCGCCGAGGGGTTCGAAATCCGCGACCTGACCGGCCCGAACGCATTCCAGGAGATCGCCGCCCTGATCGTCTCGCCCGGGATCCCGCATCTGTATCCCGCGCCCAACAAGGCCATCGCCGCCGCATGGGCCGCCGGAGTGCCGGTGGACAATGACATCGGGCTGTTCTTTGCCAGCTTTGGCGGGGCGGATTGGCTCAGCTTCGATCAGCCGCCCAAGGTGATCGCGGTGACCGGGTCGAACGGGAAATCCACGACGGCCGCGCTGATCCACCATGTCTTGCGTCATATCGGCAAACCGAGCCAGCTGGCGGGCAACATCGGCCGCGGGGTGCTGGACATCGACCCGCCCCGGGATGGCGAGACGGTGGTGCTGGAATTGTCGAGCTATCAGACCGAACTGGCGCGCTCGCTGACCCCCGATGTGGGCGTGTTCACCAATCTCACCCCCGATCATCTGGACCGGCACGGCGGGTTGGGCGGCTATTTCGCGGCCAAGCGGCGGCTGTTTTCCGAAGGCGCCCCGGATCGCTGTGTCATCGGCATCGACGAGCCCGAGGGACGCTTTCTGGCCAATCAGATCGCCCAGGGGCCAGGGGACGATCGGCTGATCCGGGTGTCTTCGGGGCAGAAACTGGGCGGGCCGGGCTGGCTTGTCTTTGCGCGCAAAGGGTTCTTGTCAGAATACCGCAAGGGGCGCCAGATCGGGTCAATTGACCTGCGCGGGATCCGGGGGCTGCCCGGGGCGCATAACCACCAAAACGCCTGTGCCGCCTATGCGGCCGTGCGCTGTCTGGGTTTGTCGCCCAAGGCGATCGAGGCGGCGTTCCACGATTTTGACGGGCTGCCCCATCGCAGCCAGATCGTCGCGGTGGAAAACGGGGTGACCGTCGTCAACGACAGCAAGGCCACCAATGCGGACAGCGCGGCCAAGGCGTTGCAGGCCTTCGGGCGCATCCGCTGGATCGTGGGCGGGCTGGGCAAGGACGGCGGCATCGCCAGCCTGTCCCCGCACCTGGGCACAGTGACCAAGGCCTATCTGATCGGCCATTCCGCCCGCGAATTCGCGCTGCAACTGGGCGACACCCCGCATGAGATCTGCGAGACGATGTCGCGCGCAGTCGAGCGCGCCCTGGCCGACGCGCAAGAGGGCGATACGATTCTGCTGGCGCCGGCCGCCGCCAGCTTCGACCAATACCCGGATTTCGAAAAGCGCGGCGATGATTTCATCGCGGAAATCCGATCCCGGCTGAATGGTTAACCGATTATCCCGGATTCGCAGAAATCTGATACTTTCCCGGTGGATTCTTGCCACACCGACATCGCCTGCAATGAATTGTGACATTTCTTCTGGTCTCAATCGGTGATTCCCGCTAGCCTGACATGAGATCCGGACAACCGGACGAGCAGTGGCATTTACAGGCGGTAACCTATGACCGAAATGGTTTTCGGATCCGTTCCCTTGAGGGAAGGGGAGCCGATTCTCCCCCGTTGGTGGCGCACCACGGACCGTTGGTCGCTGGCCTGCGTCTTGCTTCTGTTCGGGATCGGGATCCTGCTTGGCCTGGCCGCCTCGCCTCCTCTGGCGTCGCGCAACGGGTTGGGCGCCTTTCACTATGTGCAACGGCAAGCGTTCTTCGGGGGACTTGCGCTGTTGGTCATGGTGCTGACCTCGATGATGTCACCGCAGGTTGTCCGGCGCCTCGGGGTACTGGGCGCGGCGGTCGCGCTGGTCGCGCTGGCCCTGCTGCCGGTGTTCGGCACCGATTTCGGCAAGGGGGCCGTGCGCTGGTACAGCCTGGGCTTCGCCAGCATCCAGCCGTCGGAATTCCTCAAGCCCGGCCTGGTCATCGTCTCGGCCTGGCTGATGGCGGCGAGCCAGGAGATCAACGGCCCTCCGGGCAAAAGCCTGTCCTTCGGGCTGGTGCTGGCGGTGGTCGGCCTGCTGGCGTTGCAGCCCGACTTTGGCCAGGCCTGCCTGGTGCTGTTCGGCTGGGGCGTGATGTATTTCATTGCCGGGGCGCCCTTTACCCTGCTGATGGCCATAGCGGGGCTGACGGTGGCCGGAGGCAGCGTAGCCTACAATCTGTCCGAACACTTTGCGCGCCGGATCGACGGGTTCCTGTCGCCCGATATCGATCCGCGCACGCAACTGGGCTACGCGACCAATGCGATCCGCGAGGGCGGGTTCTTTGGTGTGGGCGTGGGCGAGGGCCATGTGAAATGGTCGCTGCCCGACGCCCACACCGACTTCATAATCGCGGTGGCGGCCGAGGAATACGGCCTGATCCTCGTCCTGGTGATTATTCTTCTGTACATGACCATCACTGTCCGGTCGCTCTTGCGACTAATCAGAGAGCGAGATCCGTTCATCCGCCTGGCGGGAACGGGTCTCGCCTGCTCTTTCGGTGTGCAGGCGATCATAAACATGGGCGTGGCGGTGCGGTTGCTTCCGGCAAAGGGGATGACCCTGCCGTTCGTCAGCTACGGAGGCTCTTCGCTGATCGCGGGCGGGATCGCGCTGGGGATGCTGCTGGCCTTCACCCGGACCCGTCCGCAAGGAGAGATCGGAGATATTCTGCTGCGGCGGAGACGCTAGGAATGTTTGATACCTTAGGAAGAACGCCGCAAAATGTTTGGAAATTACGCATGGATTGCGTGATTTGTCTGCGCTGTCTTGACGGGATTGCCTGCCTGTGACGGACATGGCGCCGCGTCTGATCATCGCTGCGGGAGGCACGGGCGGCCATATGTTTCCGGCCCAGGCCCTGGCGGAAACGCTGCTGGCGCGGGGCTGGCAGATCACCCTGTCCACCGATGCGCGCGGCGCCCGCTATACCCAGGGCTTCCCGGAGGCAGTGCGGATAGAGCAGGTTGCCTCGGCCACCTTCGCGCGGGGCGGTGTGGTGGCAAAGCTCGCAGTGCCGTTCCGGATCGCGCCCGGGATCGCCTCCAGCCTCTTTGCCTTTCGAAAGAACCGCCCCAACGCAGTTGTGGGCTTTGGCGGCTACCCCTCGATCCCCGCGCTTGTGGCGGCCTGGATGCTGGGCATCCCCCGGATGATCCACGAACAGAACGGGGTGCCCGGCCGGGTGAACCGGCTGATGGCCCGCCGGGTGTATGCGGTGGCCTGCGGCACCTGGCCCACACTTTTGCCAGAGGGCGTCACCGGGCTGCACACCGGCAACCCGGTCCGCGCCGCGATCTTCGCCAAGGCCGCGTCTCCCTATATCCCGCCGGGGGATCACCCGATCTCTGTCCTGGTGATCGGCGGCAGCCAGGGTGCACGCGCGCTGTCCGACACTGTGCCCGCCGCCATCGCCGCCCTGCCGGACCGGCTCCGCACCCATGTCCGCGTCGCCCATCAGGCCCGCGACGAGGATGCCGTGCGGGTCACCGAATTCTATGCGCAGGCGGGGATCCGCGCCGAGGTGGCGCCGTTCTTTCACGATGTGCCGGACCGGATGGCCAATGCGCAACTGGCGATCTGCCGGGCCGGGGCCTCGACCCTGGCCGATCTGACGGTCATCGGGCGTCCGTCGATCCTGATCCCCTATCCCTATGCAACGGCAGATCACCAGACCGCGAATGCGACAGGATTGTCACAGGCGGGCGCTGCCGTTCTGATACCGGAGTCACAGCTGGACCCGGCAATGCTATCGTCGCATATCGCGGCAATTCTGGACAATCCGCAGCATGCCGTCGCGATGGCTGATGCGGCAATCAAAGCTGGCCGACCCGACGCCGCAGAGCGTCTGGCCGAGTTGGTGGAAAAACTGGCAAAGGGGCACGGAATCGGACATGAGACATGAGCGTTGGGAACGGTTTCGGGTCGCCGGAGTGAATGCAGCAACGAAATTGCCGATCGAGATGGGGCCGATTCACTTCGTCGGCATCGGCGGAATCGGGATGTCGGGCATTGCCGAAGTGCTGCTCAACCTTGGCTATTCGGTTAAGGGGTCTGACCTGAAGGCGTCGAAAATCACCGACCGACTGGCCTCGATGGGCGCGCAGATCTTTATCGGGCAATGCGCTGAGAATCTCGAAGGCGCCGAAGTGGTTGTGATCTCGTCGGCGATCAAGGCGGGCAATCCCGAACTCGATACCGCCCGCGCCGAGGGCTATCCGGTTGTGCGCCGGGCCGAGATGCTGGCCGAGCTGATGCGACTGAAATCCAACGTCGCCGTCGCGGGCACCCACGGCAAGACCACCACGACGACGCTGGTTGCCACGCTGCTGGAGGCAGGCGGGCTGGACCCGACAGTGATCAACGGCGGCATCATCCACGCCTATGGTTCCAATGCGCGGATGGGGCAGGGCGAGTGGATGGTGGTCGAGGCCGACGAATCGGACGGCACCTTTAACCGCCTTCCCGCCACGATCGCGATGGTCACCAATATCGACCCCGAGCATATGGAGCATTGGGGCACCGAAGAGAATCTGCACCGTGGCTTCCTCGATTTCGTTGGCAACATCCCGTTCTACGGGCTAGCGGTTTGCTGCACCGATGACCCGGATGTGCAATCGCTGGTTGCCAAGGTGACGGACCGCCGGGTGGTGACCTTTGGCTTCAACGCCGAGGCCGATGTGCGCGCCGAGAATCTGCGGTATTCCGGCGGAGTCGCCCATTTCGACGTGGTGCTGGCGGCCGAGGACAAGGTGATCGAGGGCTGCTCGCTGCCGATGCCCGGCAATCACAACGTGTCCAACGCCCTGGGCGCGGTGGCGGTGGCGCGTCATCTGGGCATGACCCGCGAGCAGATCCGCGGGGCGTTGGCGACCTTCAAGGGCGTTAATCGTCGTTTCACGAAAGTGGGCGAAGTTGGCGGCGTGACGATCATCGACGACTACGGCCATCATCCGGTGGAAATCGCCGCCGTGCTGAAGGCGGCGCGCCAGGCTTCCGAAGGCCGGGTGATTGCGGTGCATCAGCCGCACCGCTACACGCGCCTGTCCAGCTTGTTCGACGATTTCTGCACCTGCTTTGACGATGCCGATGTGGTGGGGATCGCCGAGGTCTTCGCCGCTGGCGAAGCACCGATCCCCGGCGCCTCTCGTGACGATCTGGTGGCCGGGCTGCGAAAGGCTGGCCAGACGGAAGCTCATGCCATCGGGTCCGAGCAGGATCTGGAACGGCTCGTCCGCACCCATGCGCGTCCGGGCGACATGGTGGTGTGCCTTGGCGCCGGGACGATCAGTGCCTGGGCCAATGCACTGCCCAAGCGGCTTCAGGCGGCCGATGCGTAACCGGCGCCCTGACATGGAACGACCGGGGCGGGCAGGCGCATGACGATCGGCAGCCTGCCGACCCAGCCCACAACCTGGCGCCCACGCGCGGCGAATGCCTTGTTGCGGGGCCGTGTCCGGCCTGTGTCTTTTGCCGTGTTCCCCCGGTCTCTCCCCGTTCAATTCCAGGCAATCCGCACATGAGCCTCATCGCCTTTTGCATCTGGGCTGTCGCCGCCAATTTCGCCGGGATGCTGCCGTCGAGCCGCAATCACTGGCCCGCCGCCTATGTGCTGATCGTGACCGGGCTGCCGGTGCTGGTCTGGGTGTTCTGGGCGAAGGGCGCGCTGTGGGGGCTGATCTGCCTGGCCGCCGCCGTCTCGATCCTGCGCTGGCCGGTCATGTATCTGGGCCGCTGGGCCAGCCGGCTGATCGGGTCCCGCTAGCCGGGATCCCGTGCCGGGTCGAAGCAGGAGCGATCTTGCAGCGCCGGCCCGGCGCGCCTATCCCTGCGTCCATGACATGGACGATGCCCACACCCCGCGGAGCGCTGACCCCAAACCGGCCCCTGGCCGACCTGACCTGGCTGCGCGTCGGCGGTCCGGCGAAATGGCTGTTTCAGCCCGCCGACCAAAGCGACCTCAAGGCCTTTCTGGCCGCGCTGGATCCGGGCGTTCCGGTGTTCCCGCTGGGCGTCGGTTCCAACCTGATCGTGCGCGACGGTGGGCTGAACGCGGTGGCGATCCGGCTGGGTCGCGGCTTCAATGCGATCGAGGTCGACGGCGACAGGGTGACCGCAGGCGCCGCCGCGCTGGATGCCCATGTGGCGCGCAAGGCGGCCCGGGCGGGACGGGACATTACCTTTCTGCGCACCATTCCGGGGGCCATCGGCGGCGCGGTGCGGATGAATGCGGGCTGCTATGGCACCTATGTCGCCGATGTCTTCGTCTCGGCCACGGCGGTCACCCGCGACGGGCACGAGATTACGCTATCGCCGCAGGATCTTGCCTTCCGCTACCGACAGAGCGACCTGCCGGAGGGTGCGGTGCTGACCTCCGCCACCTTCCGCGCGCCGCCCGGCGATCCCGCCGCGCTGGAGGCGAAGATGGCCGACCAGCTTGCACGGCGCGACGCGACCCAGCCGACAAAGGACCGCACGGCGGGGTCTACGTTCCGCAATCCAGCGGGCTACAGTTCGACCGGACAGGCCGATGACACCCACGAGCTGAAGGCCTGGAAGCTGATCGACGAGGCCGGTCTGCGCGGCGCGCGGCTGGGCGG
>CAYGRI010000147.1:7768-12051 GCA_964352155.1 uncultured Maritimibacter sp.
CTGCGCTGCGCCGGCCGTGCTCCCTGCTCGCCCCCGGAGGCTCGCGCTCTCGGCGCGCGGCTGGGCGGGGCGCAAATGTCGGAAAAGCATCCGAACTTTCTGACCAACACCGGCACCGCAACCGCTGCGGATTTGGAGCAACTGGGGGAGATGGTTCAAAAAAAGGTGTTCCAAATCCATGGGATTCATCTAAAGTGGGAAGTAATTCGGGTCGGAGAACCCGAAACCGGATAAAACAGATCAAAAATCATTGAACAGGCCAGCAAAACAAGGCCTGCGGTAGAACGAGGCAGATACGGTGGGAATGTCGGGCAGGGCATCCCCGAAAGTTGCGGTGGTGATGGGCGGACTCTCGGCTGAGCGCGAGGTGTCGCTGTCCACGGGGCGTGAATGCGTGGCCGCACTCAGGGGCGAAGGATTCGAGGTTCAGGCAGTCGATGCCGGACCGGATATTGTGGCGCGCCTGCAAGAGATCAAGCCGGATGTGGTGTTCAATGCGCTGCATGGCCGCTGGGGCGAGGACGGCTGCATCCAGGGCCTGCTGGAATGGCTGCGCATCCCCTATACCCATTCCGGGGTGCTGGCCTCGGCGCTGGCGATGGACAAGGAGCGGTCCAAGGCGGCGTTCCGGATCGCGGATCTGCCGGTGGTCGACAGCCTTCTGGCCTCTGCCGAGGCGGTGCAGTCCGAGCATCTGATGGACCCGCCCTATGTGGTCAAACCGAATGCCGAAGGCTCCTCTGTCGGGGTCTACATCGTGGCAGAGGGCGCCAATGGTCCGCCAAAGCTGGGCCACGAGATGCCCGATACGGTGATGGTCGAACGCTATGTGCCGGGCCGCGAGCTGACCACGAGCGTGATGGATGGTCGGGCGCTGACCGTGACCGACATCATCACCGACGGCTGGTACGATTACCGCGCCAAATACGCCCCCGGCGGGTCACGTCACGAGGTTCCGGCGCAGGTGCCGCAGGAGATTTTCGACGCCTGTCTGGACTATGCCCTGCGCGCCCATGATTGCCTTGGCTGCCGAGGCCTGTCGCGCACCGATTTCCGCTGGGACGAGGCGCGGGGGCTGGATGGGCTGTTTCTGCTGGAAACCAACACCCAGCCGGGGATGACGCCCACCTCGCTGTCGCCGGAACAGGCCGCCGTGACGGGCACCGACTTTGGCGCCCTGTGCCGCTGGATGGTCGAGGATGCCTCATGCAATCGGTAGAGGACGCAGCCAATACCCGCCGCGATCCGGCGCCCTCGCGCTGGTCTTACCGTCTGCACCGGCTGTGGCTGACCCCCTATGTCCGGCGGCTGACCCGGATCGGCCTGCCGGTGGCGGTGACGGCGCTGACTTGCTTTTGGATCTTCTCGCAGCCGCAGAACCGCACCGCCTTTGCCGAGATGTTCGCCGAGATCCGCCGCACCTTTGCCGAGCGCCCCGAATTCATGGTTGGGCTGATGGCGATCGACGGCGCCTCGGCCGAGCTGTCCGACGACATCCGAGAGATTCTGCCGGTCGACTTCCCGATCAGCTCGTTCGATCTGGACCTGGACGGGATGCAGGATCTGGTCGAGGAGCTGGACGCGGTGGCGGCGGTCGATCTGCGCATCCGCAAGGGCGGGGTTCTGCAAATCGACGTGACAGAGCGGTCGCCGGTGGTTGTCTGGCGGCTGGGCAACGCCCTGGAAGTGCTAGATGAAACCGGCCGCCGCGTGGCCGCGCTGGCGACACGCAAGGCGCGGCCCGACTTGCCGCTGATTGCGGGGCGGGGGGCGGACAAGGTCGTGCCCGAGGCGCTTGATCTGCTGGACACCGTCGGCCCGGTTCTGGGCCGGGTGCGCGGGCTGGTGCGGGTGGGCGAGCGGCGCTGGGACGTGGTGCTGGACCGCGACCAGCGCATTCTGCTGCCCGAGGATGATCCGGTTCCCGCGCTGGAACAGGTCATCGCGCTGCAGCAGGCGCAGGATCTCCTGTCGCGGGATCTGGCGGTGGTCGACATGCGCAACCCGCGCCGTCCCACCCTGCGGATGACGCCTTTGGCGTTGGAAGAATTGCACCGGATAAGGGGGATCGAGTTGGGAGACATTCTGCCATGACGGACTTGTACGAGTCTCAACGTGCGATGCGGGCGATGCGCAAGGCCGCGTTGCAGCGGGGGGTGATTGCGATCCTCGACATCGGGACCTCCAAGATCGCCTGTCTGGTGTTGCGGTTCGACGGTCCCGAACATTCGCGCGAAAGCGACGGCCTGGGCTCGCTGGCGGGGCAGGCTTCGTTTCGGGTGATCGGCGCCGCGACCACCCGTTCGCGCGGCGTGCATTTCGGCGAGATCAGCGCCATGAACGAGACCGAGCGGGCGATCCGCACCGCCGTTCAGGCCGCTCAGAAGATGGCCGGGGTCCGGGTGGACCATGTGATCGCCTGTCTGTCCGGGGCGCTGCCGCGCAGCTACGGCCTTGCCGGATCTATCGATTTGCATGACAGCACCGTGACCGAACAGGATGTGGCCCGCGTGCTGTCATCCTGTGACGTGCCCGACTACGGCGAGAACCGGCATGTGCTGCACGCACAGCCGGTCAACTTTGCCCTCGACCATCGCACCGGGTTGAACGATCCGCGCGGCCAGATCGGCAACCGGCTGGCCTGCGACATGCATCTGATGACCATCGAGGGCGACGCGGTTCAGAACCTGCTGTATTGCATCAAGCGCTGCGACATGGAGCTGGCGGGCATCGCCTCTTCCGCCTATGCGTCCGGGATTGCCAGCCTGGTGGAAGACGAACAGGAACTGGGCGCGGCCTGTATCGACATGGGCGGCGGGGCCACCGGCATTTCGATCTTTATCAAGAAGCATATGATCTATGCCGACAGCGTCCGGTTGGGCGGGGCGCATGTGACGCAGGATATCTCCAAGGGGTTCCAGATTTCGCTGGCCACGGCAGAGCGGATCAAGACCGTCTTTGGCGGGGTGGTCGCCACCGGCATGGATGACCGCGAGCGGATCGAGATTGGCGGCGATACCGGCGATTGGGAACATGACCGCCGCAGCATCAGCCGGTCCGAACTGATCGGCATCATGCGGCCGCGCGTCGAAGAGATCCTGGAAGAAGTGCGTGAACGCCTGGACGCGGCCGGGTTTGAACATCTTCCAAGCCAGCAGATCGTGCTGACCGGCGGCGCAAGCCAGATCCCCGGGCTGGACGGCCTGGCGCCCAAGATCCTCGGCAATCAGGTACGCATCGGCCGCCCGCTGCGGGTGCAGGGGCTGCCGCAAGCGGCGACGGGGGCGGCATTTGCCTCTTGCGTCGGGCTGGCGCTGTTCGCGGCGCATCCGCAGGACGAATGGTGGGACTTTGAAATGCCCATCGAACGCTACCCGGCCCGCTCGCTCCGGCGGGCGGTGAAGTGGTTCAAGGACAACTGGTAACCCCCCCCTGGTCCGGCCCGGTCCGGCCCGGTCCGGCCCGTGGAACAAACCGCTTGGACCGGAGCGGCGCTGACTTGAAAGGCGGATCGCAGACCGCTATTATCGGAGTTGCCCCCGTCCTTCGCGCGGCAGGCTTCGCGCCTGCCCTTTTTGCCCTTCCTCCCGGTGCCTGCGGGACGTGGGATGGTTTTGGCCGCGTCCCCCAGATGTAGATTATGTGGCAAAATAGCGCCGAATACTCAAAAAAGTGCTCGATATTTTGTGGAAAATCTGTGTTTTTTTCGTGACCTCACCGGGCTGAGTCGGTAAGGTTTCGGGTAATGAGGCAGAGCCGGGTCTCAACCCGAGCCATTGTAGGACAGGCGGAAAGACATGACATTGAACTTGCAGGTGCCAGACCGTGACGACCTGAAACCCCGCATTACCGTGTTCGGTGTGGGCGGAGCCGGCGGCAACGCTGTCAACAACATGATCGAGAAGCAGTTGGAAGGGGTCGAGTTCGTGGTTGCGAACACCGATGCCCAGGCGCTGGCCCAAAGCCGCGCCCCCGCGCGCATCCAGATCGGTGTGAAGGTCACCGAAGGTCTTGGGGCCGGGGCGCGCCCCTCGGTCGGCGCCGCCGCAGCGGAGGAAACGATCGAAGAGATCGTGGACCACCTCGCCGGGGCGCATATGTGTTTCATCACCGCCGGGATGGGCGGCGGCACGGGTACCGGTGCTGCACCGATTATCGCGCAGGCTGCGCGCGAATTGGGTGTTCTGACCGTCGGTGTTGTGACCAAACCTTTCCAGTTCGAGGGCGCAAAACGCATGCGTCAGGCTGAGGACGGCGTCGAGGCGCTGCAAAAGGTCGTCGAC
>CAYGRI010000148.1:0-8206 GCA_964352155.1 uncultured Maritimibacter sp.
AGGCATAATAGCGCTCTGCCACCAGCAGCAGGTCGCAGGCCACCTGATGCGCCGCCGCCCAAGTGGCTGGATCCGCCAGATCATCCTCGGCCGACAGGCCGCGCGCCGCCCGCATCTCCAATGGCAGATAGCAGCGCCCGGCGCGGGCATCCTCGACCACGTCGCGGGCGATGTTGGTGAGCTGAAAGGCGATGCCAAGGTCCGAGGCATGATCCAACGCTCGCCGGTCCCGCACCCCCATCACCATCGCCATCATTACCCCGACGACGCCGGCGGCGTGATAGCAGAAATCCAGCGTGTCCTCGATCCGGTGATAGTCGCGGCCCGCGACGTCCATGGCGAACCCGTCGATCAGTTCCAGCGGGTGCGTATGCGGGATGTCATGGCGCCTCACCACCCGCGCCAGCGCCGCGAAAGGCGCCTCCGCCGCATGCCCCCGCAGCGCGGCCAGGGTCTTGTCGCGCACCTCGGCCAGCCGGGCCGCCGCATCGCGGGCCGTATCCGGGCCAGCAACTGCGGCAGTATCCGGGCCAGCAACTGCGGCAGTATCTGGAACTGGGCCTTGGGCTGGACATGGGCCTGGGGCTGAGGCTGGGCCTGAGGCTGGGCCTGAGGCTGGGCCTGAGGCTGCGAGCGTGGCTGGCGCCGAATTTGGGGGCAAGTCTGGAACCGCTGCTGCGGGCGCGGCTTGGCCCAAAGCTCGCACCACAGCCGGACCGGTTGCCTGGGCGCTGTCGCAGCGCAGGGTGTGCCCATGGATCTGCCCATCGACCATGTCGTCGCAATGGCGGCACCAGGCGTACAGCAGCACGGAATCCTCGCGGATATCGCGGCCCAGCAGCGCCGCCGCCACCGCAAAGCTTTGCGATCCCCGGCGGATCGTGGCCAGCCCCGCGTCCAGCAACGGGTCGGTCATACCTCGACCTGTTCGGTCATCAGCCCGGCGGTTGCCTTGGCCGATCCCACGACGCCCGGGATCCCGGCCCCCGGATGGGTGCCCGCCCCCACTACAAAAAGGTTCGGGATCACGTCATCCCGGTTGCGCGGCCGGAAATAGGCGCTTTGGGTCAGCAGCGGCTCTACCGAGAAGGCGCTGCCGAGATGCGCGTTCAACTCGTCGCGGAAGTCGAACGGGGTGAAATGGCGGACGGTCACCAGATCCTCGCGCAGGCCGGGGATATAGCGCTGTTCGAGGTAATCTAGGATCCGGTCGCGGTACATCGGCCCGACCTTGTCCCAATCCAGATTGGCGGTGCCCAGATGCGGCACCGGCGACAGCACATAGTAGGACGAGGCCCCCTCGGGCGCCAGGCTGGGGTCGCTGACGCTGGGGGCGTGCAGATAAAGCGAAAAGTCCTGCGCCAGCGTGTCGGTGCCAAAGATATCCTTGAGCAGTTCGCGATACCGGGGGCCGAACAGCACCATGTGATGTTTCAGGTCCGGATGCTGTTTCTTGAGCCCGAAATAGACCACGAACAGCGACATGGAGTAGCTTTTCTTCTCCAACTCCCGGGTCTTGGAGGCGCCGCGCCTGGTGCCCGACAGCATCTTTTTGTAGGTGTGCACGATGTCGGCGTTGGAGGCGACCTTGTCGAACGGCTCGTGCCGGTCGTTCACCACGACGCCGGTGGCGCGGTTGCCCTCCAGCGCGATACGCTCCACCGGGGTGGACAGGCGCAGCGTGCCGCCCAGTTCCTCGAACAGCTTGACCATCGCGTCGACCAGCGCGCCAGTGCCGCCGCGCGCGAACCATACGCGGCCCTTGCGTTCCAGCGCGTGGATCAGCGCATAAATCGACGAGGTCGAGAACGGATTGCCCCCCACCAGCAGCGTGTGAAAGCTGAACGCCATCCGCAACTTCTCGTCCTTGATATATTCCGAGACCTTCGAATACACGCTCTTGTGGCTTTGCAGGCGGATCAGCGTGGGCGCGACCTTGGCCATCGACCAGAAGTTCAGAAAGGGCACCGTGCCCAGCCGCTCATAGCCTTCCTTGTACAGCTCCTGACTGTAGGCCAGCAGCCTTTGATAGCCCTCGACATCGGGCGGGTTGATCCGAGAGATCTGATCGTCGATCTGATCCTGATCCGCGCCGTAGTCAAAGGCTGTTCCGTCTTCCCAGCACAGGCGATAGAACGGCTCTACCGGCATCAGCTCCACATGGTCGGACATCTTGCGGCCCGACAGCGTCCACAGCTCTTGCAGGCAGGCCGGCTCGGTGATGACGGTGGGGCCGGCATCGAAGGTAAAGCCTTGATCCGTATAGACATAGGCCCGCCCACCGGGCATGTCGCGCGCCTCGAACAGGGTTGTTGCGATGCCGGCGCTTTGCAACCGTATCGCCAGGGCCAGGCCACCAAAACCGGCCCCGATGACAGCGGCAGAGGATGCGGGGTCGGACCGAAAATCTCTCATCGTGCGGCTCTCCGGAATCTGGGTTCAAGGATACAGGGGATGGCTCTGTGGATCGGCACGGGGGGCTGGCCCGACAGGATCCGGGTGATGTCGCGCAAACTCGTGCGCCCGGCGTAGAACCGCTCGATGGTGTCGCGCGGCATGGTGTAGAATTTCTGCATGACCAGATGGCGCCGTTCCGGGGGCGCGGCGCGGAACAGCATGCGGTTGAGAAAGCGGTAGAACGCCTGCACCGGTGCGCGGCGGCGGGCATGGGCCCGGATGCGCTTGCCCAGCGCCGCGCTGTCGATCGGCCAGGCGCCCGCCACCAGATTGGCCGCGCGCACCGCATCGGGCACCGAATAGCCGGTCGTCGAATGAAACAGCGCGGCCCGCATCCCCAGCCGCGGCACGTCGCCAGAGCCCGCCCAGAATCGCCGCCGGTTGAACGCCAGCGTGATCGGCAGCACCCCGGTTTCACGGTGTACGACGCGGCAGTCCGTCCAGCCCTTGGCGTCGACATAGGCTTGGATCGTGGCGTCGATGGCGCCCTCGTCCAGCGTCTCGAAGTCGGAATAGCGCGTGTCCTCGACCAGCAGGCGCCGGTCCGAGAAGGGCAGCAGATAGACAAAGCGGAACCCGTCGATCTGCGGCACGGTCGCATCCATGATAACCGGGGCGTCGACGCCATGCGGCTGCGCCGTCTCGATCGTCCAGCCGACGAATTTCTGATAGGCCAGAGTCATCGCCGGATCCGGCCCGTGGCCGCGCGCGTCGATCACACAGGCCGACGTCAGGCGCTGACCATCCGCCAGCGTAACCCCATCGGGAGCGACATCGGTCACTTCGGCGCCGGTCCGAACCTCTGCCCCGGGTGCCTGCGCCACGGCGCCGCGCAGCGAGGCCGAGTTCAGCGAAGCATAGCCGGTGTCAAGTTGCCGCTCCAGATCTTTGAAACGGACCGACTGGCGCGGCCATTGCGCCATGAAGGCGGGCGACAGCCAGGCAAAATCCGCGCCGTTGATGTCCGTGGCCTGCAGCGACCATGTCTTGTCCCCGAAAGCGACCCCGCCCGCTTCGAGGATCAGAACGCGGGGCGGGGCGGGCAGCCGCGCCATCCGCAGCGCCAGAATGGCCGAAGACAGCCCGCCTCCGACCACGATCAGATCAGCCGCATGGGCCGGAACATCCTTGGTCGCATCGGTCATTCTGCCATCCCTCCGCCTGCGGCCCACCCCCTCACGCCAACGCGTTCCCAGGGCCAGATGAAGAGACTAGGCGGCGGCTCGGCCGCATCCAGAAATCCACATAAACTCTATGTGAAGACGGCGCCCGAACGCCGACACCACTGCGGGTGGACCGAGAAAGCGCCTGAATTTCCGGCATTCGCCCAGAAATTGCGGAAGTGCTTGGCGGAATGGAAAAAATCCGGCGCCGCCAGGGGTCATCCGCCGCTGCGGGTCCTGCCCCGCGCCGCATGGGGCAAGGCGCGGGGCCGGACTGCGGGGGAATTGCAGCACCGGCCAGGGGGCGCTGCCGCATCCGTCCCGGGCGCCCGCCCGAGCCTTGCGCGACGGGGCCGGTGCGGGCTATACGCCGCGGTAACGCAAACCGGCAAGGGGCCGCAGATGACTCGCCAGACAGATCTGCGCTGGGCCGGCTGGCTGGCCGCCCTCGCGATGGCCTGCAACACCTTTGTGACCATCGTGGTGAACTACAATATCTATTGGGCGCGGGCGGCCCATATCGAGCGTCACCCAGAGGCCTTCGCCCGCCAGCCACCCACGATCAGCGGCGCGCTGGAAGATCCGCTGATCGGCGGTCCATTCTCTTTCTGGGTGACCCTGTCCGCCGTGCTGCTTTTCGTCGGCGTCACGGTACTGATGCTGGCGATCCTCCGCGCTCTCCCGCGCGAGGCGCGGCGCCTGCGGGCCATCGCGATGGCGGTGATCCCGTTCCAGGTGGTCACCAGCGTCGGGATGGTGATGCTCAGCCAGTTCCGCTTTCCCGACCATACCGAACTGCACATGCTGGGCAGCTATCTGGCGTTCATCGCCGAAACGATTGTCGTGCTGCTGTGGCTGTGGCTGAGCCTCGCGATCGGGCGCCAGCCAGAAGCGGAACGCGCCCTGCAAAGCGCCCGGATCCACCACCCCGCAGCCAATCGGCTGCGGCCGATCCTGGCGGGGCTGTGCCTGGGTTCGGGCGTGGTCTTTGCCATCCTGTTCGTCGCCAAGGACTATATCCATGGCCCCTGGCGGTACGAGGTATTTCAGGTCTACGTCAGCGCCGAGCCAGCGTTCATTACCTTCTCTCTGCTGACGCTGCTGGCCTATAACGCCGATCTTGCGTTGCGGTTGCAGCGGCGCCCCCGGCGGATCGCGACCGGGGCGGCCTCGCCGCGCTAGGGCGTCGCGCCGGCAAACCAACCGGCCCCGGAGGTCAGGCCGCCACGGGGAAGCCGCGGGGAGCCGGTGGGAGCCGGTGGGCCGAGCGATCTGTGTCAGCGCCAGATCAGCGCCACATGGCGCACCGGGCGGGCTCGCGCTTTGCACCCCCTGCACCGGCCCGGCGTCTGATGTCCCGCCTCCGGCCAGGCGCTAAAGCGGCAGGCCCACGTAATTCTCGGAAAACGCCCGCTGCGCCGCCTCCGAGCTTTCAAGCAGCGCCACCTCGGTCTCTTGCATCCTGCGGTCGAAGGGCGAGGTCTCGGGGAATTGGTGCATCATCGTCGTGAACCACCACGAGAACCGCGTCGCCTTCCACACCCGCGCCACGGCGGTTTCGGCATAGGTGTCCACCCCGCCGCTTTCGCCGTCCTGATAGAACGCCTTCATCGCCTGGAACAGGTAGTGCACATCCGACGCGGCAAGGTTCAGGCCCTTGGCCCCGGTGGGCGGCACGATATGCGCCGCATCGCCGACCAGAAACAGCCGCCCCCAGCGCATCGGTTCGGCCACGAAAGACCGCAGCGGCGCCACGGACTTTTCCAGCGATGGGCCGGTGACCAGATTGTCGGCGTATTCATCGGGGATCCGGCGCTTGAATTCGTCCCAGAACCGGTCGTCGGACCAGCCCTCGACCGGCTCTCCGATCCCTACCTGCACGTAGTAGCGGCTAAGCGTATGGCTGCGCAACGAGGCCAGCGCGAACCCGCGCGAATGCGAGGCATAGAGTATCTCGTGGCTGACCGGCGGGGTTTCCGACAGAACGCCAAGCCAGCCAAAGGGATAGACCCGCTCATATTCCTTCAGAACGCCACTGGGAATCGCCTTGCGGCTGACGCCGTGAAAGCCGTCGCAGCCGACGACCCAGTCGGCGTCCACCCGATGCTCTGACCCGTCTTTCCAATAGGTAACATAGGGCGCCTCGGTGTCGAGACCGTGGGGCGTGACGCCCTCCGCCTCTTCGATGACGATGCCGCCCATCGCATCGCGGGCCTCGTACAGATCCTGCGTCACCTCGGTCTGGCCCCAGACCATCATCGACGTGCCGCAGTGCTTTTTGAGATCGACCCGAAATCCATGGGTCTCCCCCGCGATCACGGTGCCGTCGTCGACGATGCCATGGGCGTCCATGCGTGCGCCGACGCCGGCCTGGCGCAGCAGATCCACCGTGCCCCGTTCCAGCACCCCCGCCCGGATCCGCGCCAGCACATACGCCCGGTCGCGCCGTTCCAGCACGACGCTGTCGATCCCGTTCTGGTGCAACAATTGGGACAGCAACAGCCCCGAAGGCCCACCTCCGATGATACAGACCTGCGTTTTCATGCGATACTCCCTCGTTCCCGCGACTTTCGCAAATGGCGCGGGCCTTGTCGATAAGCCAATCAAGGTGGCCACCTGCGACAGAATGTGGCTATAGCCCGCCTTCCTTGACCGCCTGCATCGCCACATAGGTCGAGGTATGGGCCACATGCGGCAGGGTCGAGATGTCTTCGGCCAGCACCCGGCGATAGGCCTGCATATCGGCGGTGCGCACCTTCAGCAGATAGTCGAAACCGGCGGCCAGCATGTGGCATTGCTCGATCTCCGCCACCCGATGCACGGCGGCGTTGAAGGCGGTCAGCGCCGCCTCGCGGGTGTCGGACAGCTTGACCTCGACAAAGGCGACATGGTCGCGGCCGATGCGGATCGGGTCCAGGATCGCACGGTAGCCGGTGATCGCCCCCTCGCGCTCAAGCCGCCGCACCCGCGCCTGTGTCGGCGTCTTGGACAGGCCGATGCGCACCGCCAGATCGGTGACGCTGATCCGCCCCTCGGCGGCCAGCACCTCGAGAATCGCCTGATCGAAGCGATCCAGCTCAAGCGGATCATTTTGCATGCGCGCCCCGCGAAAAGAGGTGAATTTCACCAAGATATCGGTAGATTCAGTGAAAAGGGAAAGGGCAAAACGCGATATGACGTCTGAAAGGAGAACGCACATGCCCAAGGACAGCCTGCCAGACCTTCGCAGCCGGATCGACGCCGCCACCTATGCGGACGAGACGCAAACCCTGACCCATTTGCAGGACATGGCCGCGCTGGATGCGGGCGCGCGGGCCCGGATCGCGGCCCATGCGACAGATCTTGTGCGCGAGATCCGCGCCGGATCGCGCCCCGGGCTCATGGAAGTGTTTCTGGCCGAATACGGGCTGTCCACCGAGGAGGGAATCGCGCTGATGTGTCTGGCCGAGGCGCTGCTGCGGGTGCCCGATGCCGACACAATCGACGCGCTGATCGAGGACAAGATCGCCCCCGGTGACTGGGGCAAGCATCTGGGTCATTCCTCGTCCTCGCTGGTCAATGCCTCCACCTGGGCGCTGATGCTGACCGGCAAGGTGCTGGACGACGAACGCCCCGGCGTGGCGCGGGCCCTGCGGGGCGCCGTCAAGCGGCTGGGAGAGCCGGTGATCCGCACCGCCGTGGGCCGCGCCATGCGCGAGATGGGCCGCCAGTTCGTGCTGGGCGAGACGATCACCGACGCGATGAAGCGCGCGCGGGATCGCGAGGCCGAAGGCTACACCTACAGCTACGACATGCTTGGCGAGGCCGCGCGCACCGAAGACGACGCCGCGCGCTACTTCGAGGCGTATTCCAAGGCCATCGATTCAATTGGCCGGGCCGCCACCCAGGGCGATGTGCGCGCCAATCCCGGGATCTCGGTCAAGCTGTCGGCCCTGTCGCCGCGCTATGAGGAAGGGCAGCACGCCCGTGTGATGGCTGAAATCGTCCCGCGCCTGCTGGTGCTGTCGCAAAAGGCCGCGGCCTTCGGGATGGGGCTGAATGTCGACGCCGAGGAGGCCGACCGTCTGGCCCTGTCGCTCGACGTGATCGACGCGGTGCTGAGCGATCCGTCGCTGCAAGGCTGGGACGGATTCGGCGTGGTGGTGCAGGCCTTTGGCCTGCGTGCAGCGCCGGTGCTGGACTGGCTGTATGCGCTGGCCGAACGCCATGACCGGCGGCTGATGGTGCGGCTGGTCAAGGGCGCCTATTGGGACACCGAGATCAAGCATGCCCAGGTGATGGGCGCGCCTGGCTTTCCGGTGTTCACCCGCAAGCCCGCGACCGATGTGTCCTACATCGCCTGCGCCCGCAAACTGCTGGGCATGACCGACCGGATCTATCCGCAATTCGCAACCCACAACGCCCATACCACCGCCGCAATCCTGCATATCGCCGGTGGGCCGGGGGACAGCTGGGAATTCCAGCGCCTGCACGGGATGGGCACGCAGTTGCACGCGATCCTGATGCGCCAGCAAAACGCCCATTGCCGGATCTATGCCCCCGTGGGCGCGCATCGCGATCTCCTGGCCTATCTGGTGCGGCGGTTA
>CAYGRI010000148.1:8216-12033 GCA_964352155.1 uncultured Maritimibacter sp.
GGCGGTTACTGGAAAACGGTGCCAAAGCCAGCTTCGTCAACCAGATCGTGGACGAGGACGTGCCCCCCCAAACCGTCGCCGCCGACCCGTTCGCGGCGCTGGACGCCCCCCTCCGCCTGTCCCCGCCGTCCGAGATCTTCCAGCCCCTGCGCGGCAATTCGCGCGGCTGGGATCTGACGCACCGGCCCGAACTGGCCGCCATTGACGCCGGGCGCGATCCGCATCGCACCAGCCTTTTTGCCGCCGCTCCCCTGATCGCGGGCACGGCCGCAACGGGCGAGAGAATGCCGTGTTACAACCCCGCCCTGCCGGGCGATCTGGTGGGCCATGTGCACAACGCCTCGTCCGAAACTGTCGCGGCGGCTCTTTCTGCCGCTTGGCCCTGGAATGCCCCGGTGGCAGAGCGCGCCCGCGTGCTGACCCGTGCGGCAGAGCTTTTTGAGGATCACCACGCCCGGCTGTTCGCCCTGCTCACCCGCGAGGCGGGCAAGTCTCTGCCCGACGCGGTGGGCGAACTGCGCGAGGCGGCCGATTTCCTGCGCTACTACGCAGCCCAAGCCCAGAACACCGACCTGGAGCCCTGCGGCGTGTTTACCTGCATCTCGCCCTGGAACTTTCCGTTGGCGATCTTCACCGGCCAGATTGCCGGGGCGCTGGCGATGGGCAATGCGGTGCTGGCGAAACCGGCGGAACAGACGCCGCTGATTGGCCATGCCGCCGTGGAATTGCTGCACGAGGCCGGTGTACCCCGCGAAGCGCTGCAATTCCTGCCCGGCGATGGCCCGACCGTGGGCGCGGCGCTCACCTCGGACCCGCGGGTGGACGGGGTGGCCTTCACCGGCTCCACCGCCACGGCCCAGGCGATCCGGCGGGCGATGGCCGCGCATCTGGCCCCCGGCGCGCCTTTCATCGCGGAAACCGGCGGGATCAACGCAATGATCGTGGATTCCACCGCCCTGGCAGAACAGGCCGTGCGCGATGTGGTGCAATCGGCGTTCCAATCGGCGGGCCAGCGCTGTTCCGCCCTGCGCTGCCTGTATGTGCAGCAGGACATCGCCCCGCGCTTTGAAAAGATGCTCTATGGCGCGATGGAGGCGCTTGGCATCGGCGATCCGTGGCACCTGTCGACCGATGTGGGTCCGGTGATCGACGCGGACGCCCAGCGCGACATCGCCGCCTATGTCGCGACGGCAGCGGCCGAGGGCCGGGTGCTGAAGACGATGGAGACGCCAAAGGCCGGGTATTTCGTGCCGCCCACCGTGGTGAAGGTCGGCGGCATCGGAGACATCGACCGCGAGGTTTTTGGCCCCGTCCTGCATCTGGCCACCTTCCGCAGTTCCGAGATCGACACAGTCCTGGCCGACATCCGCGCCACCGGCTACGGGCTGACCTTTGGCTTGCACACGCGGATCGACGATCGTGTGCAGCATGTGACAGAGCGGCTGGCCGTGGGCAATGCCTATGTCAACCGCAACCAGATCGGCGCCATCGTCGCCTCGCAGCCCTTCGGCGGCGAAGGGCTGTCGGGCACCGGCCCCAAGGCGGGCGGGCCGGATTACCTGATCCGCTTCGGCGCCTCGGATCCGGTGCGCGTGGCCAATACCGCGGGGCCAGAGGTCACGGCGGCGGCGGTTCAGGCGCTGATCGACGCCCTGCCCCGCGACGCCACCCCGGTCGAGGTGCTGGACATGCCCGGCCCCACCGGCGAATCGAACCGGCTGACCAAGGTCGCGCGCGCCCCCGTGCTCTGCCTCGGCCCCGGAACCGAAGCCGCGACCAAGCAGGCGCAGTCCGTCAAGGCTCTGGGCGGGCTGGCCGTGGCCGTGCCCGGCGCGCTGCCGCCCGAGGCGCTGAGCACGCTGACCGGGTATTCCGGCGCCGTCTGGTGGGGCGACACGCCCGGCGCCAAGGCTCGCGCCATCGCCCTGGCCCGGCGCGACGGGGCGATCCTGCCGTTGATCACCGGTGCCCTCACCGCGCCCGACGTGTTGCTGGAGCGTCACCTGTGCATCGACACAACCGCCTCGGGCGGCAATGCCGAGCTTCTGGCGGCGGCGGGCGCTTGACCTTTGCCGCGCTCCGCACAAGGGTGACGCCATGTTTCCGATCCGCGATCACAATCCGTCCCTGAAGACACCCTATGTCTGCTACGTGCTGATTGCGGTGAATGTGCTGGTCTTCCTGGTCACCCTTCCGGCGATGCTGGACGAGGGCCAGGACATGGTCCGATTGCTGACCGACTATGCCCTGGTCCCCGGCTTTCTGTCAGAGGGGACGGGGTGGCAGGGCCTTGTCACCTCGATGTTCCTGCATGGCGGGTTCATGCATATCGCCGGGAATATGCTGTTTTTGTGGATCTTCGGCGACAATCTCGAAGAAGACCTGGGCCATGTGGGCTTCGCGCTGTTCTATCTGGTCGCAGGCGTTGGCGCGGGGCTGGTGCATTGGCTGGCCGCGCCCTATTCGATGGTGCCGACCGTCGGCGCCTCTGGCGCGATCGCGGGGGTGATGGGGGGCTATCTGCTGATGTACCCCAAGGCGAAGGTGGATATCCTGGTGATCTTCATCGTCATCTTCAAGGTCTTTCCGATCCCGGCCTGGGTGATGCTGGGCCTGTGGTTCGGCCTGCAGCTGTTGAACGGAGTCGGGGCCGATCCCGACATGGGCGGCGTGGCCTATTGGGCCCATGCGGGCGGGTTCATCGTGGGCTTCGTGCTGACAATCCCGCTGTGGCTGTCGCGCGGCGGAACGGGCTTCTGGAACCGCACCAACGGACACCCGGACCACCCCGAAGCCAGCTACAAGCTGACCAAAAGCCCGATCCCCACCGTGCCAAGGCGCCGCCGATGACCGGTGACGGACTGCCGGGCGTGGTCAAGGTCTCCTGCCATTGCGGCGCGGTGGCGCTGGAGGCCCGCCCCTCGCAACCCCTGTCACAGGCCGCGCGCTGCGATTGTTCGTTCTGCCGCCGCCGGGCCGCGGCCACGCTGGATGTACCGCTGGACGCGCTGAAGATCGTCAAGGGCGCCGAAGCCCTGACCCTGTATCAGTGGGGCACGAACACGGCGCAGCATTACTTCTGCTCCATCTGCGGGATCTACACCCACCACCGGCGCCGGTCGGACACCAGCCTGTACGGGATCAACATCGGCGGGATCGAAGGGCTGAACCCTCGCACGCTGGGCGAGATCAGATGGAATGACGGCGTCAACCACCCCAGTGACCAGAGGCCCTAAGCCCGCCGCTCCGCGGGATCCTCGTGGACGTGTGTGGGAAGGTCCCGGGCGCTCATCACCGACAGCCCCCCTAAGCCTCTGCTTTGGCCGCCGCCAAGCCATCAGCCCAAGCGACGACCCGGGCTTGCGCACATTCGAGCGGTCCGATGTTGAAGGGTCGCCGCCAAAGCGCGTCGCGCTCCGTTGCGTTCAGCCAGCCCTCTCAAAGCGTCGTACAGCGCAAGCGCAACTTCGGGAGGCCCGCTGACACCCCACTCTGGATCCTTTCGGCCGCCCCTAGCCGATGGCCCCTAAAAGACAAAACAGGTAGGCAAACAGGGACTGGTCATATGCCACGGCGACAAACACAGCGATGAAAATCCCGGCCACGCCGGCCAGGACCACCAGCCAATCGAAGGAAACCCTCTCCTCAGCATCCTTTATAAATGGCAAATACTCGTACGTGAACGTCTCTCTATGCTCAATTCCACCTCTCTTTTGTCAGAATGCGGTGACATCAAGGCAGCCGGAGAGACCGTTTCCGGACCCTAGAGCGAGATGAGATTAGGTTGAAGCGTATCCGGCATTGGCGAGATAGTTTG
>CAYGRI010000149.1:0-11992 GCA_964352155.1 uncultured Maritimibacter sp.
GTCCGGGGGGCGGGGCGGGGTCGTGCGTGGTGTCTGCTCTCATACCCGTAGTGGACCGATTTATCATGATAAATACAAGGGCAAGATGGCCATACCGTGTCCGACCATGGCGTCCGTTTCATTTGCGGGCAACCGGAGCGCGCCGCGTGCGGTCCCGGTCCCATTCGACAACCGGTTGCACGGGCTTGGGCGGCGCCCTTCCTGATAGCCAAGCGCGAGGCGCTGCCGGCCAGACGGCGCCGGCAAAGATCACAGCCGCCCTATTGCCGGAAAGAACCGATGATGTCGCGGTCGATGTCCAAACCTGTGACCCGGTTCACAGCGGGGCTGCGGCGGCTGCGGCATAACAGGGACATCGACGACGACAACACACACACAACCCAAACCCAAAGGAACCAAGATCATGAAAACGCAAATCGCCTCCATCGCCCTCGCTGTGACCGCCGCGCTCACCGGCTCCAACGCATCCGCCCTGTCCATCGAGCAGAACCCCTACTACTCGGACATCCCGCTTACCAGCTACTACGCCGACAGCACCTGCCAGCTTTGGGGCAAGGCCAGCTCGCGGGAATCCTACGACCAGCTGACCTTCAACTTCGTCAATCACACCAACAGCTACCGGGTGATTTCCTGGCTGGATTTTCATGGCGGGGTGCAGGAATACGCCACCCTGGCACCGGGACGCTCTATCGAGATCCTGACCTATGAAGGCCACCCCTGGATGATCCAGGACGCCCGGGGCGACTGCCTGGAAGTCATCGAAAACGGCGGCAAGCTGGCCTATGTCGCGCCGCACAAGCCCAAGGTGGAGCCCTATGCCGAAACCTACAAAGTCTCCGGCACCTATGCCTTCGGAGGCTACCTCAACATCCGCAAGGGGCCCGGCATGTCCTACGGCAAGGTTGCGCATATCCCCGAGGGGTATTCGCTGAAGGTTATGAAGCAGTCCGGCGGCTGGGGGCAGGTCAAGCTGCAGAACGGCCAGACGGGCTGGGTCTCGATGAAGTTCCTGGCGGCGGGATAAGGCGCAGACGGATCACCGAAGACACATCTAGGCCCCGAGCGACACGTCAGTCGGTCGGGGTCTTTTCGTACCGCGCCCACGCTTCCTACTGTGTATCCGGCCTGCGTGGCGGTTTTTTGGATATGCCCGGCGCTTTCTTGGCGGTGCTGTCCAAGGCGCGGCGACGTCCCGCGCCAAAGACGGTGCAGCGTCCGAAAACCGGCGATCAGGCGTTCAGCAGGGACAGCGTGGCCGCTCTGATGGTCGCGAGCCGGGACCGCAAATGGTCAATGTCCTGCGCACCATGTTTCGCGTTCATGCTCGTGGAATAGAAGAAATCGACAACGTCATGCGGGCGCGTCGGCACCGCATCGTCCTGCGCCGCGTCGGGGCACAGAATGTCCGTCAGCGCCGCCCGCCATTTCTGATCGAGGGCCGTCATCTCCTCTGACGCGGCCTTGTGAACGCCATCCATCAGCTCTGCCCAGTCGGGCGCCGCGCGGATCACCTCGAACCAGGACAGCGGGCCAAGATCGTGGAACGCCGCCAGTTTCTCGGCGGTGGTCCCGGCACTCTTCCAGGCGTCCGTGACCGCGGCAAAGGTCTTTTCTCCCGCGTGGCGGACAACCGCGCGCAGAATCTCCTCTTTGCCTGGAAAGGCATTGTAAACCGTCTGGCGCGCGACCCCGGCTTCGGCCGCAATGTCGCCCATTGTCGTTTTGGCATAGCCGTAGCGCGCGAACATATTTGTCGCGGCGACGACGATCACGTCATTCTTACCCGTCATGGATTTCGTTTGACATGCCTCCAGGGTTCAGTCAATTAGACTGATATTGACTTTTTGTCCAAGCGGCGAAGGAGCGGTGACATGCGGCTACGGGTGAACGGCGAAACGCGCGAAGTGGATGTCGAATCCGATATGCCGCTGCTGTGGGTCCTTCGGGATGAACTGGGTCTGACGGGTACAAAGTACGGTTGTGGGATCGCTCAATGCGGGGCCTGCACTGTCCACATGGATGGCGTCGCGGTGCGCAGTTGTCAGGTGGCCGCCGCCACCGCCGAGGGGGCCGAGGTGGTCACGATCGAGGGTCTGGGGTCGCCGGAAACGCTGCACGCGGTGCAGGAAGCCTGGGTTGCCCATCAGGTCGCGCAATGCGGCTATTGCCAGTCCGGTCAGATCATGCAGGCCGCCTCGCTGCTGGAAACGAACCCGGAACCGACGGACGATGACATCGACATCGTCATGGCGGGCAATCTGTGCCGCTGCGGGACCTATCCGCGCATACGCGCCGCGATAAAGACCGCCGCCGCCAAGATGCGGGAGGCGTGAGAAATGGGGCGTTTGAAAACGATTGGCCGCCGCTCGTTCCTGATTGGCTCTGCGGCTGTGCTGGGGGGCGTGGCCTTTGGCACCTTTATGGTGGCGCGGCCCTATGCGAACCCGCTCGTTAAGGGATTGGCCGAGGGGGAGGCCACTTTCAACCCCTATGTCAAGCTGACCTCCGAAAAGATCACGCTGATCGTGCCCCATGCCGATATTGGGCAGGGGGTGCAATCTTCTCAGGCGGCGCTGATCGCCGAGGAGCTGGATATCGACCTTGACCAGGCCGAGCTGAGCTTTGGCGAACCCTCTGCGGCCTATTACAACACGGCCTTCGCGGAAGAGGGCGTGCCGTTCATGTCCTTCGACGACGGGTCGATGGCGGAAACCATGCGCGATGTCGTGGGCGGCGTGGTGAAGCTGCTTGGGGTTCAGGGCACCGGCGGGTCCACCTCTATGCCAGATCAATACGAGAAGCTGCGGATGGCGGGCGCCGTCGCGCGCGAGACGATCAAGGCCGCCGCGAGTGCGCGGACGGGGGTATCTGTCGATCGGCTGTCGACCGAGGCGGGCGCGGTGGTGCTGCCGGACGGAACCCGGATCGCCTATACCGATCTGGCCGCCGACGCCGCCGGGATACCGCCGGTCCGCAAGGTTGCGCTGCGCGATCCGTCCACCTGGGTCAAGGTCGGCAAGCCGATGCTGCGCACGGATACGCTGGCGAAATCGACCGGAACGCAGGTGTTCGGCATCGACCTGGCGTTCAGTGGCATGGTCTATGCCTCTGTCCGGGTCAATCCGCGCAAGGGCGGCCGGATGATCGCCTTCGACGCCGCCGAGGCCGAGACCATGCGCGGCGTCAAGGCGATTGTCCCCGTGGAAAACGGGGTGGCTGCGGTGGCAGACAATAGCTGGCGGGCGTTTCAGGCGGTGAATGCCATCCGGATCGAATGGGGTCCGGCGCCGTTTCCCGCCGGGATGAGCGCGCATTGGGCCGAAGTGGCCGCAAGCTTTGTCGCCGATCGTCTCGACCAGGAATGGCGCGCGGATGGCGACGTCGAGGCGGCGCTGTCCGACGACGAGGTCATCGAGATCGAGAATCGCGCCCCCTATGTTGCGCATCAACCGCTGGAGCCGCTGAACGCCACGGTGCTGATCACCGATGACGGTGTCGAGGTCTGGACAGGCCACCAGATGCCCCGTTTCGTGCAACAGCAAGTGGCCGGCGTCGCCGGGGTGGAGGCAGATCAGGTCACATTCCACAACCAGTTCTCGGGTGGCAGCTTTGGGCACCGGCTGGAATTCGAACATCTCAAACAGACCGCGCAGATCGCGATGACGATGCCCGGCACCCCCGTCAAGATGACCTACAGCCGGGAAGAAGACTTTGCGCAGGATTTCCCCCGGCAGATTGCCATGTCGCGCGCGCGCGGGGCTGTTGCCAACGGGCAGGTCACCGCGCTGTCATTGGATATCGCCGCGCCGTCCGTGCTTGCCTCGCAGGGGGTGCGCATGGGGCAAAGCTTGCCGGGACCCGACAGCCAGATTGTCGCGGGGGCGTGGAATATGCCCTATGATATCGCCAACCTGCGCGTGCGCGGCTACCGGGTGCCAGAGCTTGCGCCGGTCAGCTCCTGGCGGTCCGTCGGGGCGAGCCATGCGGGCTTTTTTGCCGAGAACACTCTGGATGAGCTGATCCGCCTCGCCGGCGCCGACCCGATGGAGGAACGGTTGCGGCTGGTCAACCATCCCGTCCACCGCAAGGTGCTGGAGACAGTGGCAGAGATGTCGAACTGGGGCGCCGATCTGGGGCCGGACCGGGGGCGCGGCCTTGCCCTGGTGGAAAGCTTCGGGGTGCCGACGGCGGAGGTGATCGAGATTTCCCGGCCCGACGGCCGCATCAAGATCGACAGGGTCTATGTGGTTGCCGATGTGGGCAAGGTGATCGACCCGATCAACTTTGAAAATCAGGTGCAGGGCGGGGTCGTCTGGGCGCTGGGTCATGCGATCAATTCTGAACTCACCTATGCCGATGGCATGGCGCAGCAGACAAACTACCACGACGCCGAAGGGATGCGGATCTATCAGACACCAGAGATCCTGGTGCGCGGACTGGAGAATGCCGACAAGATTCGCGGTGTGGGCGAGCCGCCGGTGCCGCCCGCCGCCCCCGCTCTGGCCAGCGCGATCTTTGATCTGACCGGAGACCGGCTGCGCGAGATGCCGTTCAACAAGTTCATAGATTTCGTTTAGGGGCATAGACATGCGGCTTTTTGTTTCGGCAGCCATCCTGCTTTCCACGGCGGTGCCAGCCCTGTCAGAGGGTGAAAACGTGGTGATCAACCCGCCGGCAGAAGGCTCCGTCACCCGGGCAGAGGGGATGCAGGCCTGGGAACGGATCTATGAGGTCGCCTCGCATCCGCGCTGTTCCAATTGCCATGTGGGGGCCGACAACAAGCCGATGTGGTCCGGCCCAAGCTATGGAACCGCCCGCCCGCACGGCATGAACGTCAACGCCGGTGACAGCCGGATCGGGGCGGAATACGTGCCCTGCCGCGCCTGCCATGCCTATCGCGAGGGCGCCAATGACGCGCCGCACGCGGCCCCGCAGGTCGCGATGGACTGGCGGCTTGCCCCGGTAGAAGCGGAATGGTTCGGCAAATCCTCGGTAGAGATCTGCAATCAGCTGCGCGACCCGGATCGCAACGGTGGCCGCGACTATGCGGCGCTGGCCAGCCATCTGGACCACGATCTGATCCTGCATTGGGCCTGGAACCCCGGCGGCGGACGCGAAGCCGCCCCCTATAGTCTGCAAGAACATGTCAACGATGTCCTTGCCTGGGGCGTCGCGGGCTATCCTTGCGAAAACGACGGGTGAGGCCGGATATGACACGCATCAAGGGCCCGTTGCGCTGGGCCGCCATCTTCGCCGCCATCTCTGCGCTGTTGCATCTGCTTGGCTTGCTGATCAGCTTCGTCAGCGCAAGCGCTGTGTGGCTGGCGCCGTTCGGTCTGATCTATGCCGGCTTCGCCTACGGGCTGTTGCAAGGCTGGCGTTGGCTTGGTTATGTCGCCTTTGTGGTCTTGCTGATCGGGACAAGCGTCGCCATCGGCAATATCTGGGCGTTGGGCGCTGTCCCGGGGTGGCTGTTCGGTGCCATTGCGGTGATCAACCTGCTGGCGGTCGCATCGCTGTTCATCGCCTTGTGGAAGGCGCCGGAACCCGCGTGATCGCAGGCCCGGTCCGGCCATCCGTCGCGACAGGTTCAGCCGATGGCACACGATGGCCCCCCGAGCACGGCGCGGGCGAAACTCCTTCCTCGGACGGCGCACCGGGCGTTAGTCGATTTTGACATCCGTGCGGACCTGAAACCGGGCCGGATCAAAGGTCGCAACCGACACTTCCATCAAGGAGCCGTCGCCAAGAAACAGATTCGCTTCGATCTGCAGGACGGGGGCGTTCTGCCCCAAGCCCATGATCTCGGCCTCTCTGGCGGGGCATGCGGTGGCGCGGACAACCTGGCTGACCCGCCCGACCGCGACGCCGAAGGTCTCTTCGATGGCCTGATAGACCGAGCCTGTTGTGCCATCCAAAACCGGTTCGATGGCCGCATAGCGGGCGGGGACATAGACCTGGTTCACACTGAAAGGCCGGGCATCGCCCTCCCGCGATCTGGCGCCGTAGACTTGCAGCCAATGGCCGGTCTCGCTGAAAAGACCCTCCAGCTGCGGGATGTCTCCGGTCCGGCAGGTGCGCGTCTCAAAGATCGTGAACCGGGTGTCGCGGCCCAGACTCAGCAACTCGCCCATGCCGCTGGTCACCATATTGAACCGGGGTCTGGGCGTGTCCGATATGATCTCTGTCCCGGCGCGTTTCTTGCGCTTGAGGACACCGGCGGCTTCGAGTTCGGAGAAGGCCAGACGCAGCGTCGACCGGCTGACGCCAAGTTCCGCCGCATAATCGGCCTCCGGTGGCAGGCGATCCCCGACCTTCAGCGCCCCCCGCCGGATCTGGTCGAGGATGTTCTGGCAGACCTGTGCATACAGCGGGCTCATCGCAGCGTTCCCGGCAACCACAGGGCAAGCTGCGGAAAGATCGCCAGCACCAGCGCAAAGCCGAGCAGCAGGAAAAAGAATGGCAGGGCGGCGCTGGCAATGGCGCCGATGCTTTCGCCGGTCTGGGATTGGATGACGAACAGGTTGAACCCGACCGGTGGGGTGATCTGGCTGATCTCGACTGCGACAACGACGAAGATGCCGAACCAGATGGGGTCATAGCCCGCCGCCGTCACCAGAGGCAGCGTGATCGGCAGGGTCATGACGATGATGGATGTGCCGTCAAGAAACATCCCCAGCAGGGCGTAAAAGGCCAGCAACACGACGATCAGCGTGAAGGGCGACAGGCCAAGGGCGGCGATCTGGCCTGCGATGCTTTTGGGGATGCCCAAAAAGCCGAAGGCGGAATTCAGCAGCGCGGCGCCGATCACGATCAGGCCGATCATGGCCGATGTGCGCACGGCGCGCCGCCCGGCCCGGACCAACGCCGCCAGCGAAAACCGCCCCATCAGCGCCGAGATGATCAGCGCCCCCAGCACGCCGATGGCCGCAAGTTCCGTCACGCTGGCAAGGCCCAGGTACAGCGACCCCATGATCGCCAGGATCAGGCCTGCCACCGGCCCGATGTCGCGCAGGCCGCGCAACCGCTCTGCCCAACCGGCGCGGTCCTGTTTCGGCTGCGACCCGGTCAGGATCTGATGCGCGGCGATGTAGGCCATATACAGGGCCGCCAGCGACAGGCCGGGAATGACGCCCGCCACGAAAAGCTCCAGGATCGATTGCTCTGCGATCACGCCGTAGATGATCATGATGATCGACGGCGGGATCAGAAAGCCCAGCGTGCCCGCCCCCGCCAGCGACCCCATCGCCAAGCGCCGGTCATATCCGCGCGCCTGAAGCTCTGGCAGGCTGAACTTGCCCACGATGGCCGTCGTGGCCGCCGACGACCCGGAGACAGCGGCAAACAGAGTGGAGCCCACGACATTCACATGCAGCAATCCGCCCGGGAGCCGCCCCAGCCAGGGGGCCAGGCCGGAGAACAGCGACCGGCCAAGGCCGGCGGTCACCAGAACCTCGCTCATCAGGATGAACAGGGGCAGGGACAAAAGCGGCGTGGGGATGACAGAGCCCCAGATCACGCCGCTTGAAAAGATCTCCATCGGGATGTTGGGCTTGAACACCGACAGCAGCACATAGCCCGTCGCAAACAGCGACAGACCGATCCAGATCGATCCGGCCAGCAAGGCCACAAACAGCAGCAGGGTGACGATTGCGATCTCAAACATCGGAGGGCTCCGCATCGGCGTCGCGCCATTCGCAGGTCTGGCCGGTGGCGCGGCGGATCAGGCGCGCGGCCAGATCGAGCCAAAGCTGCACCATCCCCCACAGCACGATGGCCTGTGGCACCCATAGCGGGGATTTCGTGACGCTGGTGGCGAGGATATTGCGCTCATACGACGTCGTTGTTTTCGTCCACATCGCCCAGACGATCAGGGCAACAATGGCCAGCGCGACGAGATTGGCGAGGCAATCGAGCACCTGCCGAACCCTCGGGCCCAGCATCTCGTTCAGCAGGGTGATGCGCACATGGACACCGGCGCGCATCGCGGGCCCGGCCCCCAGCGCAAAGATCGCCGCCATCGCGTATTGGCTGAACTCCCATGTGAAAGAGAAGCTTTGCGCCTGCGACCGGGCGACAACCTCTGTCAGCATCAGGGCGCAATAGCCAAAGATTAGCACCACGGCGGCTGTTTCAGCCAGCCGCGACAGACGGTCAATCAAGGACAGAAGTTGTGCCATCAGACGCGAGGTCGCCGCCGGGGTTTGACCCCCGGCGAACTGACTCATTTTCCGACTTTTTCAGCATAGGCTTCGACCACGGCCTGTGCTTCGGGCACCGATGCAAAGAATTCGGCCCACATCGCCTTGCCGGCTTCTGCCATCTTGGCCTTGAGGCTGTCATCGGCCATCGAGACGGTCATGCCGTTGTCTACCAGCACAGCGGTCTTTGCGCTGTCTTCGGCTGCGGACACGGCCCAGAACTCGGCCTCCATCTCGTCGGCCAGCCCTTGGATCGTGGCGCGCTCTTCGTCCGTAAGGGCGTTCCAGGCGTCCAGGTTGACGGTGACCGCGTCGGGGGACATCGACCAGTTCAGCGGATTGAAATGGCCGGTGAACTGATACAGCTTGGAATTGGCGCCGGTGGAGGTAGAGGTTGCCGCACCGTCCACGGTCCCGGCTGCAACCGCCGCCGCAAGTTCGCCGAAGGGCAGTTCGACCGGGGCGGCGCCCAGGCGTTCCAGAAAGTCGAACGAGGTCGCGTTGAACGCGCGGATCCGCTGGCCCGCGATGTCATCCGCGCTGACAACGGCGTTCTTGGTGTAGATGCCCGGCGACGGCCAAGGCACGTAGTACAGCACCTTCTGATTGTGGCTGGCAAAGATCGCGTCATAGGTGGGTCCGGCCACCTCAAGCCAGGTCTTCATCTCGTCCTGGCCCTGGATCAGATAGGGCAGGGTGTCGATGCCCAGAAACGGCGCCTCGCCAGCCTGCAGGAACAGCAGCATGTCGGCCATCTGGATCACGCCGTTTTCCACCGAGGACAGCTTTTCCGTGATCTTCACGCCGATCTCGCCCGACAGATGCACCGTGATATCGACCGATCCGTCCGTCGCCTCGCGGACCGCATCGGCAAAGGCAATCGCGCTTTGGGCATGGAAGTTGTTGGCGCCCCAGGCGGTGCTGAGATCCCATTTGGTTTCGGCAAGAGCCCCCGAGGTGCCAAGGGCAAGCGCCGTGCTGGCGGCGAGGATGGATTTCAGAAGTGTCATGTGTCAGTGCTCCCGTTGGTGTTGAATTTGTAAAGGGTTTTTGCCGCCTCTGACGAGATCAGCCCGTCGGACAGGTCCTGCGCAACCGCGTCCCTGTCTCTGTCTGCGGGCGCGCCGTAGCCGCCGCCGCCCGGCGTTTGCAGGATCAGGCGTTCCCCTGCCGGGATGCTGTAGATCCCTTTGTCGTTGATGCGGGTGCCGTCGGTGATACTGACCGCGCCCGCCGCGCCTTGCTGCCCGCCCTGCCGTCCGGCGGGGCCGGTTGTCAGCCGCTCGAACGCCGCGGCCGACAGGGACAGATCCTGGTCGTGTCGTGCGCCGATCTCTATGCGCTGGCCAAGCCCGCCGCGATAGGTTCCAGCGCCGCCGGTGTCGGGGGCGAACTCCTTGGAATGATAGATCAGGGGGGCCGCCACCTCTGCCGCTTCGACGGGAACCGCGCCGACGCCGGATGGAAAGGCCGTGGTCGACAGCCCGTCCAATGTGGGCCGTGCCCCCATTCCCCCCAGGGCGACATTCAGCGAGGTGAACGGGCGGCGGCCCGCGCCGGACAGCGACATCGTCCAGAGCGCGCCGGAGCTTTCGGCCAGAACCTCGCCCGGCAGCGCCTGTTCCAGACAGCCCAGCATCAGGTCGGGCAGCGCCTGGCCCACCACATGCCGCGCGGTGACGGGGCTGGGACGCTGGGCGCTGACCACCAGACCCGGCGGGGCGGTGATGGAAATCGCCTTGAGTGATGCGTTGTTGTTAGGAATGTCCGGCGCCAGAAGCGCCCGGATCCCAAAGGCGGCATAGGCTGCGGTATAGGTCAAAGGGCAGTTGATCCCCCGGTCGACCGCAGCGGAGGAGCCCGAAAGATCCACATCAATCCGCCCGCCGCCCACCGTCATTCTCGCGCGCAGCTCGATGGGGGCGTCGTAGCCGTCCAGCCGCAATTGGCTGTCATAGACCCCCGCCGGAACACGGGACAGTGCCGTCCGCGTGCCCTGGGCCGAGCGTTCAAAGATGAAGGCCGCGATCTCCGACAGGTCGCGCAGCTCATATTCGCGCATCAGGTCGGTCAGGCGGGCCACGCCAGTGTCGTTGCAGGTCAGCAGGGACAGGATATCGCCCCGCGCCTCATGCGGGACGCGGGAGTTCGCCGTCACGATGTCCAGAAGGTCTTCGTTCAGCGCTGCGCCCCGGCGCAACCGCATGACCGGGATCGTGACGCCTTCCTCATAGACCGACCGCCCCTCGGCGGACCAGCCGCGCCCGCCTACATCGACGATATGGCTGGTCGAGGCGAGGTATCCGACGATCCGCCCCTCCAGAAAGGTGGGGGTGACCACAACGAAATCAAAGACATGGCCCGCCCCCAGCCAGGGGTCATTGGTGACCAGGGCATCGCCGGGCGACAACGTGTCCGGTGCGACAAAGCTCAGCATGGCCCGGACCGAGGACGCCATCGTGTTGACATGCCCGGGGGTGCCGGTGACCGCCTGCGCCAGCATGTCGCCGTTGGCGTCGAACACCCCGGCGGACAGGTCGCCCGCCTCTCGCACGATGGCGCCGAAGGCCGCGCGCATCAGCGCATTCGCCTGCTCTTCGCAGACCGAGATCAGCCGGTTCCAAAGCACGTTGCGGGCAACGAAATCTGCCCCCTTCATCATGGCGCGGTCCTTTCCATGACAATATGGCCCTGGGCGGATTGGCGCGCGGACCAGCCGGACCGGACCAGGGTGGTGGTTTGCGCCTCGGGGATGACCGCGGGGCCGTTCAAGGGGGCTGTCATGGCGCCGCGCCCGGCGACTTCATGCGGCAAGGCGCCCTGAGAGCCAAGATCATAGATGTCGCGGAACACCGGCTTTGTGGGTCCGCTGTCCTGTTCGGGGGCAACAAAGGCCACATCCGCGCGGCGCTCGCGGGCCGTGACGCTGATAGAGATTAGCTCAACCGGGATGCTCTTCAGCGTGAACCCGACTAGCGCGCGGTAGCGGTCTTCGAACCGCCGGGACAGATCCGCGATCTTCTCCGCGCTCCACTCCGGCATCGGCAGGGTGACTTGCAGACCCTGCCCGCGATAGCGCAGTTCAGACTTGACCGCGCAGTCGATCCGCTCTGCCGGGACGGCGCGGCCGACGGTTTCCTGCACATAGGTCAAGCTGGTTGCGATGCGGTCTGCCAGAGCGGCAACGTCGATGTCGTCCAAAAGCTCCGCCACCGTCACCGCCGTTTCAAAGGCGACCGGAGAGCGCAGGAACCCGACGGCAGAGCCGACGCCCGCGTTCTGCGGCACGATCACGCGCCGGATCCCAAGCTTTTCCGCGATGCGGGCGCCGTGCAGGCCGCCACCGCCGCCCGACACCAGCAGGTCAAAGCTGGAGATGTCGAGGCCAAGTTCCACCCCATGCACCCGCGCGGCATTGGCCATCGTCTCATCCGCCAGTTCGACGATCCCGGCGGCGGCGGTTTCGACGCTTTCCATGCCGAGCGGGCCTTGAATATGAGTGGCGATTGCTTGCGGCGCGCGATCCGGGCTTAGGTCTATGACCCCCCCAGCAAAGCCGTCGGCGGTGATGTTCCCCAGCGTCAGATGCGCATCGGTGATCGTCGCCTGATCCCCACCGCGATTGTAGGCCGCCGGTCCCGGCTCCGACCCGGCGCTTTTGGGGCCGACCTTCAGCCGCCCCAACGTATCGATACCCGCGATCGACCCGCCGCCGGCCCCGATCTCGACCAGTTCTACCGTGGGCACCATGACCGGCAAGCCGCTGCCCTACAGGTCGCGCCACGCGCGCG
>CAYGRI010000150.1:0-4590 GCA_964352155.1 uncultured Maritimibacter sp.
CTCGAGGATGCGCAGATGTTCGGGGATGTTGGCGCCGTGATGTGCATAGCCCCGGTCGGGCAGGACGACCTGCTGGCGGAACTGGGCAAAGACCGCGCGGAAGGTGTCGAGCAGGATGGGCAGCCGCGCCGCGCCCATCACGGCCAGGTGGAATTCCAGTTCGGCCTCGTTCCAGGGTTTCAGCAGCGGCGCCATGTCGGTGGTATGGGCAATCCGGGCCTCTATGTGCGAGAGTTTGTGGTGGGCGGCGGTCATCGCGGCCTCCCAGTCCAGGCCGCCATTTGCGACGGCGCGGGCGGCGCCTTGCTGTTCCAGCAGGATCCGAAACTCTGTCAATTCGTGACGCCGCGCGTCGGATCGGTAGGTCACGCGGAACCCGCGCTGGTCTTCGTGGATCAACAGGCCCAGGCCCGACAGCCGCAGCATCACCTCGCGCACCGTGTTGGACGACAGGTCGAATTCCTCTGCAACCGAGGCCGGGCGCAGCTTTTTGCCCATCGTGTAGTGCCCCAGCGTCAGCCGGTCCTGCAGGATGGCAAACAATTCTGGCGTTTGGGGTTTCACCACGGTCTCCGGATCGGACGGCCTTCGGACTGTGAGAAGAAAAAATCGAGAAAGCAAGTAAATTTCAAAATTTTTGGTTTTCCAGAATTTTTCTTGGACAGTTGCGATGCCGTTGCTAGAAGGGGGAACGATAGCGCCGGTGGGAGGGAACCTTGCGGCGTTGCAAATGGGACCACAGATCCTAAGGGAGGACATCAATGAACCTTATTCGCACGGCAGCGATTGCTGCCAGCGCCATTGCCATGGCCGCAACCGGCGCCATGGCGCAAGGCACCGTCCTGCGCATCCAGACGCATTACGCCCCCGAGACCGTCTCGGGCAAGCTGGCCGCCGAATACATCGACAACGTGCAGACGATGTCGAACGGCGAGATCGAGATCGAGATGTTCTACTCGTCCTCGGTCGTCGGCTCTGTCGAGACGTTCGACGCGGCTGCCACGGGCATTCTGGATTGCGACATGACTGGCGGCGCGTATCAGACCGGCAAGAACCCCGCCTTCCAGTTCGTGGGCGACATCATGGGCGGCTATGCAACCCCCTACCAGCAGCTGTCCTGGCTTTATTACGGTGGCGGTCTTGAAGACGCTCAGGCGCTGTACAACCCCTACGGTATGCAGCTGATTGGCTGGTGGGTCTACGGCCAGGAATCGCTGGCCTCGACCAAGCCGATCGGTGGTATCGCCGACCTGAAGGACTGGAAATTCCGCTCGCCTCCGGGCATGGAAACCAAGATCTTCGACAAGCTCGGCGCCTCGCCGATCGTGATGGACTTCACCGAGATCTTTACCGCCCTTGAAACCGGGATCATCGACGGCGCCGATGCCTCGGGGATTGCGAACAACGTGGGCCTTGGTCTGTACGACATCGCCGGCCACGCCAACTATCCGGGCTTCCACTCGATGCCGTCGGACCACCTTGCCTGTAACAAGGACGTCTGGGACGGAATGCCCGAGCATCACCGCCGCATCATGTCGGTGGCGATGGAAAGCCTGGCCCTGCGCACCGCGCTGATCTTCGAAAAGGCGAATGCCGAAGCCGTGGCACAGCTGCGGGCCGATGGCATCACGATCCACGAATGGTCGGCAGAGGACCTGCAGACGTTCCGCGATGCGGCCCAGGCGACCTGGCCCGAATTCGCGACCACGCCTGAAGCCAAGGCGCTGGTGGAAAGCCATCTCGCGTATCTGACGCAGCTGGGCCTCGTTTCCCAGTAGGGTTCGCGTGACGCAAGCGTGAAAGGACAGGCCCCGCTGTGACGGCGGGGCCTGTTCCGTCTAACGCGACGGACGGCCCCCGGCCCGCAGCTTGCGGGGCCGTCCGTGGCGCAGGGGAGAGGGTTTCATGAATACCAAGCCAGAGGTCGGGACCACCGGCCCCTTAAGCACCGGCGAATTCGTCGAGTGGATCGTGCCGGTCCTGTTTGTCATCTCGGCCGCCTGGATGGTCTGGAGCACGCCCGCCTATATCATGGCGTTCGGCGAGGGCACCGACGCCATGCGGGCGCGCTATGGCGAGGCGGATATCTTCGACTGGGTCGCGCTGATCGCCTCGCCGATCCTGTTCGTGGCCGGGGTGATCACCGCGCGGCGGGCGAAGATGGAATACGAGGATTGGGGGCTGTTCGACCGGATCTCTGTCTTTGTGGGACGGGCGACGATGATGCTGGTCATCTTGCTGGTCTCGGTGATGTTTTACGAGGTCGTCGTTCGCTATGTCTTTGAAAAACCGACGATCTGGGCCTCGGAACTGTCGCTGTGGATCGCTGGGTTCATCTTTCTGTTCTCGGGCCTTTATGCGATGCAGCAGCGCAGCCATATCCGGATCTTCCTGCTGTATGACCTGATGCCGCGCTGGTTGCAGAAGGTCTGCGATTCGATCTCGACCCTGCTGATCGTGCTGTTCACCTTGGCGCTGATTTACGGCGGCTATGGCGAGGCGACGCAGAAATTCGCCCGGTGGGAGACGTTCGGGACGGCCTTTGACCCGCCGATCCCGGCGACGTTGAAGATCCTGGTGCTGGTCTTTGTCACCATGGTGGCGCTGCAATCGATTTCGAACCTGATCCGCGACTGGCACAAGGCGCCGGAGGTCCATACAGACGAGCCGGATGCCGAAGAGATTGAGCGTCTGCGCCGCGCCGTGGGCGCCGAGGGCGTGGGCAGTATGGATGTCACACGCGGTGCGCATCAGCATGCGGGAGACAAGTAGATGGATGTCGGAACGATTTCACTGGTCCTGCTGCTGGGGCTGCTGATTCTGCTGGCCATCGGGATGCCGCTGGGCTTTGCCTCGGCGTTTCTGGCGGTGGTGGTGCTGTTCATGCGGTTCGAGCCGCAGTTCATCACCGCGATTTTTACCGATGAGCCCTGGGGCTTTGGCCCGAGGCCTCCGCGCGATCCGGAGATCGCGTCATCATGGTTAACCATCGGCGACGGTGGCGGGACGTTAACCTCGCGGCCCGGGTCGGGGCCGCTGAACATCCTGGCGCAGCGGATCTATGGCTTGCTGACCGGCTATGTGCTGATCTCGATCCCGCTGTTCATCTTCATGGCCTCGCTGCTGGAACGGTCGGGGATCGCCAAGGACATGTACTCCTCGCTGAACGTCTGGCTGAGCCGGACGCGGGGCGGGATCGCGATTGTCACCTCGATCATGGCGGTGATCATGGCGGCGATGTCGGGGATCATCGGCGGCGAGGTGGTGCTGCTGGGCCTGATCGCGCTGCCGCAGATGCTGCGGCTGGGGTATAATCAGAATCTGGCGGTCGGGGTGATCTGTGCCTCGGGGTCGTTGGGGACGATGATTCCGCCCTCGATCGTGCTGATCATTTATGGGCTGATCACCGAGACCTCGATCAAGAACCTGTTCACGGCGTCGTTCCTGCCGGGGTTCATGCTGGCCTCGTTCTTCATCGTCTACATCATCATCCGCACCCAGCTGCGACCCGAGGATGCCCCCCTGCCGGAGCCGGCGCCGGGCGAGCCGCAGGGCGCCGAGAAGCTGAAGCTGTTCGGGGCCTTCCTGTCGGTGCTGCTGGCGGGGTTCTCTTTCGCGCTGTTCCTGCGCGCGTTGTTCTTTACCCTGACGGGGCAGAACGAGGTGATCGAGGGCGTGGATCTGCTGACCTATGGGCAGCCGGTGCATCTGTTGTGGTTCGGCGGCTATTTCGCCTTTGCGATGCTGATGATCTTTGGGGTGCTGGGGCGCGAGCGGACGGCCACGGGCTGGAGCATGGGCAAGGGTCTGGTGGCGCCGATCATCGTGATCGGGGTTGTGCTGGGTTCTATCTATGGCGGGATAACGGGGATCACCGAGGCGGCCGGGATGGGGGTGATCGCAGTGTTCGTGATTTCTGTCTTCCGGGGCGAGGCGTCGCTGGAACTGGTGTGGGATTCGCTGATGCGGACGCTGAAATCCACCGGCACGATCATCTGGGTGACAGTGGGGGCGACGGCCCTGGCCGGGGCCTATACGATCGCGGGCGGGCCGACCTATGTGGCGAACCTGATCGTGGGGGCGGATCTGCCGACGATGGGGATCATCCTGGTGATGATGCTGATCCTGCTGTTCATGGGCGCGTTCATGGATTGGGTCGGGATTGTGCTGCTGATCATTCCGGTGTTCCTGCCCATCGTGCAGCGCCTGCCCATCGAGGAGATCGGCTTGCTGGGTGATCCGTTGCAGGCGAAGTATCTGTCGGTCTGGTTCGGGGTGGTGTTCTGTATGAACATGCAGGTCTCGTTCCTGTCGCCGCCCTTTGGCCCGGCGGCGTTCTATCTGAAATCGGTGGCGCCGCCGCATATTTCGTTGACCGATATCTTCAAGGGTTTCCTGCCGTTCATCGCGATCCAGATCCTGGCGTTGTCGGTGCTGCTGATCTGGCCACCGATTGTGGAGGTCTTGTTGAAGTAGGGGGGCTTGTTCGGATCGGATCGCTGCGCGATCCGATCCGGGGGGGGGGGGGGGGGGGGGGGGCGGGCCCCCCCCCCGGGGGGCGGGGGCGCGGCGGCGGGGGGGGCCGGGGGG
>CAYGRI010000150.1:4600-11991 GCA_964352155.1 uncultured Maritimibacter sp.
GGTTGGGGCGTGGGCTGCGGGGCGCCCCCCCCCCGGCCGGGGGGGGTTGCCCCCGGGCCCCCCCAGAGTATTTCCGGCCAGAAGAAGGCAGGATCCAAGGGGTAGGGCGATATGCTGACTGCGGCGCAGGTCCGGGCGTTTCATCGGGACGGGTTTCTGGTTGTGGAGGATGTGCTTGGGCCGGAGGCTCTGGACTCGGTGCGGGCGGAATATGCGGCTTTGCTGGAGCGGCTCTATGCGGGTTGGCAGGCCGAGGGGCTTGTGGGGGCGCCTGTTTCGGACGATTTCTGGGGGCGGTTGCTGACATCCTATCGGGCTGGCTGCGACTGGTTTCAGCCGATGGATATTTCCTTGCCCGGGGATCGGATTTTCGCCGATACGCCGTTTCATTTCGGGCCGGCGGTGTTTGACATGCTGACGGCGCCGCCTTTGCTGGATCTGGTGGAGGATCTGCTGGGGCCCGAGATCATGTCGAATCCGATCCAGCATCTGCGGCTCAAGCCGCCTTCGGTGGATCTGCGGGGCGGTGAGGTGCGGGCGCATATCACGGCGACCGACTGGCATCAGGATCGCGCCGTCGCGCGGCCGGAGGCGGATGCCACCGATATGGTGACGGTCTGGCTGGCGGTGACCGATGCGACGGTGGAGAACGGCTGTTTGCAGGTCGTGCCCCGGTCCGCGGATCAGTCGATGCTGCCTCATTGTCCGAAGACCCAGACGGCGATTGCGGATGGTTTTGTCGATCTGGCCCGGGCCGTGCCCTTGCCGGTGCGGGCCGGGGGGGCTGTGATCTTTCATCCGCTGACGCCGCATGCCTCGCTGGTCAACCGCACGGACGGGTTTCGATGGTCCTTTGACCTGCGCTATCATGTGGCGGGCCAGAACTCGGGGCGGACCCATTTTCCGTCCTTTGTGGCGCGGTCGCGGTCGCGGCCTGAGGCAGAGTTGCGCGACTGGCGCGTCTGGAAGCGGATGTGGGAAGAGGCGCGAGCAGATCTGGCGCAGGCCCCCCATATCGAGATACACCGCTGGAAAAGCGATGCGCCGTTCTGCGCCTAGACCGGGCATCCCGCCTTGCAAGGAGAAGATCATGGATTTCGTGCGTCTGGATGCCTCGGACAATGTTGTGACCGCCACCCGGGCTCTGGAAGCCGGGCATGACATCGAGGGTGTGGCCACCACGGGGCTGATCCCGTCCGGCCACAAGATTGCCACGCGGACCATCGCCAAAGGCGAGCAGGTGCGGAAATATGCCCAGTTGATCGGGATCGCTCACGAGGACATCGCGCCGGGGGATCATGTGCATGTGCACAACACCGATTTCGTGGGCACCGATGTGGCTTATGAATTCGGCACCGATCAGCGCCCGGTGGCGATGGTGCCCGAGGCGGAGCGCGATACGTTCATGGGCTATCGCCGGGCCAACGGGTCGGTTGGCACGCGGAACTATATCGCCATCGTCACTTCGGTGAATTGTTCGGCCACGGCGGCGCGGCGGATTGCGGATGCCTTTGGCCCCGAGGAGCTGGCGGCCTATCCCAATGTGGACGGGGTGGTCGCCTTTGTGCATGGCACCGGCTGCGGCATGGCCGGCGATGGCGACGGATTCGAGGCGTTGCAGCGCGTGATGTGGGGCTATGCGCGCCATCCCAACCATGCCGGTGTGCTGATGGTGGGTCTGGGCTGTGAGATGAACCAGATCGACTGGCTGCTTGAGGCTTATGGGCTGAAGCAGGGGCCGACCTTTCAGGTGATGAACATTCAGGGCGTTGCCGGGCTGCGCAAGACCATCGAGCTGGGTATCGAGAAGGTCCGCGCGATGCTGCCCCTGGCGAATGAGGCGCGGCGCGAACCGTGCCCCGCGTCGGAGCTGAAGGTGGCGCTGCAATGCGGCGGGTCGGATGCCTGGTCGGGGATCACCGCCAACCCGGCGCTGGGCTATGCCTGCGATCTGCTGGCCGCCCAGGGCGGGACCGGCGTGCTGGCAGAAACGCCCGAGATCTACGGGGCCGAGCATCTGCTGACCCGCCGTGCCGTGTCGCGGGATGTGGGCGAAAAGCTGGTGGGCCTGATCAAGTGGTGGGAGGATTACACCGCCCGCAACAAGGGCTCGATGGACAACAACCCAAGCCCCGGCAACAAGAAGGGCGGCCTGACGACCATTCTGGAAAAGTCGCTCGGGGCGGCGGCCAAGGGAGGGACCTCGCCTTTGGCCGGGGTCTACAAATATGCCGAACCGGTGACGGCGCCGGGCTTCACCTTCATGGATTCGCCGGGCTACGATCCGGCCTCGGTCACCGGGCAGATCGCGGGCGGCTGCAATGTGGTGGTTTTCACCACCGGGCGCGGATCGGCCTTCGGGTCCAAGCCCGCGCCGACGATCAAGGTGGCGACCAATTCCGAGATGTATGGCCGGATGACCGAGGACATGGATGTCAACGCCGGCGCCATGCTGACCGAGGGCGTCTCGCTGGAGGACAAGGGCCGCGAGATCTATGAGTTGATCCTGCGCGTTGCCAGCGGAGAGGCCTCGAAATCCGAGGCGCAGGGGCTGGGCGATTATGAGTTCGTGCCCTGGCAGATTGGTGCGGTGATGTAGCGATGGCACTGGCGCCTTCCTGGGGATTCCGGGGGCGGCTTGGCAGGCCGCGCCGGGGGCGTGATCCTGTTGGCGCTGGGACAGCGGCGGGATGACCTCCCCCATCGCACGGCTGCGGCGCCATGTGGTGCGATCCGCTCCGCCGGTGCGGGGCGGGTAAGCATGTCGGTCGCCCGCCCGCGCGAGGACAGGACGGCCCTGGGGGTGGGGATGATGGCGTTTGCCATCGTCTTCTTCACCGGCATCGATTCCTCAGCGAAATGGCTGATCCTGGCGGGCCTGGCGCCGATCCAGGTGGTGTTCATCCGCTATGCGGGGCATTTCATGGTCGCCTGTCTGGTCTACATTCCCGCCTCTGGTTTCGGAGAGTTCCGGAGCAACGCGCCCTGGCGGCAGGCGCTGCGGTCGATGTTTCTGGCCGGCGGGACGATCTGCAATTTCCTGGCGCTGAAATATCTGCCGCTGACCCTGACGACGACGATCTTCTTTGCCTCGCCCATTGTGGTGACGCTGCTGGCGATCCCGGTTCTGGGAGAGCAGGTGGGCGTACGGCGGATCGTGGCGGTTTGCGTGGGATTCACCGGCGTGCTGATCACGATCCAGCCCTGGGGCGCCACGTTCCACCCCGCGATCTTCCTGTCGCTGGCGGCGCTGATGAGTGCATCGGGCTATTTCATCATGACCCGCATGCTGGCGGGGATCGAGACGAACGCGACCTCGCAGCTTTGGTGCAGCGGGTTGGCGACGCTGTGCCTGACCCCCTTTGCGCTGGAGGCCTGGGTGGCGCCGGGGGGGCTGAAGATGGGCCTGGTGATGTGCCTGATCGGCACGCTGGGCGCGGTGGGGCATATTGCGGCGACCTATGCGCACCGGCTGGCCGATGCCTCTATCCTGGCGCCGGTGGTCTATATCCAGATCGTCTTTGCCGCGATTGCCAGCATCCTGCTGTTCGACACCTGGCCGACGATCTGGACGCTGGCGGGCGGGCTGATCATCATCGCATCGGGCCTGTACATCTGGCAGCGCGAACGCACCAAAAGGGCGGCGAAGTCGGCCAGCCCGGCACTGTGACGGCGGGCTATAGCCGTTCGCCCAGCCGTTCCAGCATCGCCAGGCACATCGTCAGTTGGTCGCGGCTGACATATTCGTCGGCCTTGTGCGCCTGTTCAATGGATCCCGGCCCGCAGACGACCGTGTCGATGCCCAGCGACTGGAACAGCCCCGCCTCGGTGCCGAAGGCCACCAGATCCGTGCCATTGGCGCCGGTCAGCTCCGCCACCAGATCGCGGGCGGCGTTGTGGGCCATCGGCTCCAGCCCCGGAACCTCGCCATGGGTCAGGGTGGTGATCCCGGCCTCTGGATCCACCGCCTGCATCGCGGGCAGCAGGACATCGGCGCAATAGGCCTCCAGGTCGGCCTTCACGAAATCGGAATCCTCGGTCACCACGGGTCGCATTTCCCATTCGATCACGGCGCGCCCGGCAATCACATTGGGGGCAAAGCCGCCCTGCAGGGCGCCCACGTTGATCGTCGTCCAGGGCGGGACAAAGCGGCTGCCCGGCGGCGTCCGATCCTTCAGCCGGGTCTTCAGATCCAGCAGGCGGGTGACATAGCGGGCGGCATATTCCACCGCGTTCACGCCCCGGTCGGGAGCAGAGCCATGCCCCTCTAACCCCTTGAACTCGGTGTGGTATTCGTAGCAGCCTTTGTGCCCCTCGATCACCCGCATCGACGTCGGTTCCCCCACGATGGCCAGGGCAGGGCGCAGTTTGCGGGCCTTCATCACCTCGACCAGGGCGCGGGCGCCCAGGCAGCCGGTCTCCTCGTCATGGGTAAAGACGAAATGCAGCGGGCGGGTCCCGATGCGTTTGGCCAGCAGCGGCGCGGCTTCGACGCAGGCGGCGATAAAGCCTTTCATGTCGCAGGTACCGCGGCCATATAGCTTGCCGTCCCGCTCGACCATTTCAAATGGGTCCGAGGTCCAGGGCTGATCCTGCACCGGCACCACATCGGTATGACCGCAGAGCATCAGGCCGCCGTCGCCCTCTGGCCCCAGCGTGGCGAACAGGTTGGCCTTGGTGCCGCCGGGATCGGCCATCACCTCGACCCGCGCGCCCGCCGCCGTCAGCCGCCGCGCGAGATAATCGATGATGTCGCGGTTGCTGTCGCTGGAGATCGACGGAAAGGCGATCAGGTCGCGCAGGGTGGAAATTGTGTGGTCGAGCATGCGGCGATCCTTTGACGTCCGGGTCCAGTGATATCCGGGGGCGGGCTGGTCTGAGGCTGAAGCCTATTGGCGGCGGGCGTCAAGGTCGCGTGGGGACAAAGCCGTGTTTCCTCCGGTCTGGCGGAACGGCGGCAAAGATCCTGCCCGCCAAAGACACTCTTCGCCGGGGCGCGTCAATCATCCCGCCCGGGCTCGTCTGGATGGCTGGAGAACAGCGCGATCTTGTTGCCCTGTGGATCGCGCAGGTAGCCCACATAGAAACGGGGGCCATAGGCGGCGCGAAAGCCCGGTTGCCCCTCATCCCGCCCTCCGGCAGCGAGCGCTGCGGCATGAAGGTCACGGACCTGTTGCTGGCTGTGCGCCTCGAATGCGATCATCGCCCCGTTCCCTGCTGTCGCCGGGCTTCCGTCGAAGGTCGGCTTGACGTAGTAATCGGGCGAGATCGCGGGCTGACCGGGAGGGGGCGGCAGCGTGTAGCTCAAACCCTCCGGGCCTTCGGTGACATGGTAGCCAAGCGCGGGCAGGAAGGCCGCATAGAACCGCTTTGCGCGCGCGATGTCGTCGGCGCCGACGGTGACATAGCTGATCATTCTGCGACTCCCCAACCTGCCGTCAATGCGACCGGTTTCGACGGTCGCGCATCGCGCGCCGCGCGCCCGACCGGAGTTGCGACCTCCCATGCCGGAACGAGGCGGGGTTTGCAAACCGCGGGCTTGTTGGGCCCGGCATGGGGCGCCGATCCGGTGCAACGCGTTCTGAGCTACCACTCCAGGTGGTTCAAAACGCCGCAACCCGTACCGGCTCAGCCTGCACCGGCCCAACCCGTCCGGCCCAGCGACCTGCTTGGGAACCAAGACCCCGCCTCAGGTCTTCACGATCAGCTTGCGGGGCATATCGCAGAAGGTCTCTGCCGGGCCCTCTTTGCGGATCAGGATGGATTCGGTGATCTCCAGCCCCCAATTGTCCATCCAGAGGCCGGGCATGAAGTGGAAGGTCATGCCGGGTTGCAGTACGGTCTCGTCTTCGGGGCGCAGGGACACGGTGCGCTCGCCCCAGTCGGGCGGGTAGGACAGGCCGATGGGATAGCCGCAGCGCGCGCCCCGCTCGATCCCCGCGCGTTCCATCGCAGCGCCCAAAGCGTTCGCCACATCGCAGGCGCGGTTCCCGGCGCGGGCGGCGTCCAGACCGGCCTCCAGCCCCTCGACCAGCGCCGCCTCGCCGCGTTTGATGTGGTCGGGCGGGTCGCCCAGAAAGACCGACCGGCACAGCGGCGCATGATAGCGGCGGTAGCAGCCCGAGAGTTCAAAGAAGGTCGCCTCGCCCGCCTGCATCGGGTCGCCGTTCCACGTCAGGTGTGGCGCGGCCGCCGAGGGGCCGGAGGGCATCAGCGGCACGATCGCGGGATAGTCGCCCCAATCGTCGCCGACGCCTTCGATCCCGGCGGCCATGATCTTGGCCGCGATCTCGTTCTTGCGGGCGCCCGGTTCTGCCAGGTCGATGGCCAGAGTGCAGATCTTTTCCGAGATCCGGGCCGCCTTGCGCATGAAGGCGATCTCTTCTTCCGACTTCACTCCGCGCTGCCAGTTCACCAGCGCCGTCGCGTCCTTCAACTGCGCGCCCCGTAGCTCTTGGGTCAGCACGCCATGGGCCTTGGCGGAGTAATAATAGTTCTCCATCTCCACCCCGATCCGGGCGGATCCAAGGCCCTGGGTCTTCAGCAGGCCCGCCAGATGCTGCATCGGGTGACGCTCTGTCGACTGGACGTAATTGTCGGGGTAACCCTCGATCCCGGTGCGGAACAGGTCGACCGTGCGCAAGGCGCCCTGGGAATCCTGGTTGCGGCCCCACCAATAGGGCCGGTCGAACTTCGGCAGGATTACGGCCTGATGCACATAGAACGACCAGCCGTCATAGCCGGTCAGCCAGGCCATGTTTGACGGGTCGGTGACGATCAGCACGTCCAAGCCCTGACGTTCCATCGCGTCACGGGTCTTGGCCAGGCGGCGGGCATATTCGTTGCTGGAAAAGGGCGGTATCGGATCGGGCATGTTTCCCCCAGGGCACGTTTCCGCCCAGCAGACCCGATTTGCGGCAGGCTTGCCATAGAATTGCCCAAGTTTTGTGGCGAAATTGTGATCAAGCAAAAGAGGCGCCCTGCGATGGTGCCCGAAAATACAGGCAATTCAAGGGGTTCGCTATGAGGCGTCATGCGGGGTCGCGTGCCATTCTACTGGTCGCTGCAGGAGTGATCCTGGCGGGCTGCAAGCCTGTGTCCATCGACACGGGCCGGGCTGGGTTCAAGGCCAACTACATGGTCGCAAGGCTGGCGTTGGAACGCGGAGAGCCGCAGAAGGCCGCGCGGCAATACAAGACCCTGCTGCGGCAGGCGGGGCCGCTGGAGCCTCGGATCCGGCTGGAATATGCCCATGCGCTGCTGCGTCAGGGCAAATATGCGCAATCGGCCGAAGAGGCGCGGCAAGTCGCGACGGCCTTGTCGGGCGCGGGTCGGGCGGCGGCGCTGGCGCTGGCGGGGTTGGCGCTGGCCTGGCTGACTCCCGCGCGCGG
>CAYGRI010000151.1:0-11922 GCA_964352155.1 uncultured Maritimibacter sp.
AGCTATGCGCTTTACCCGAACATGAACGTCTACGAGAACATCCGGTTCCCGCTCAAGGTGCGCCGCATCGACCCGAAGACCCATGACGAAAAGGTCCGGCGGGCCAGCGCGATGGTGGAACTGGACGATTTTCTGCATCGCAAGCCGGCCGAACTCTCTGGCGGTCAGCGCCAGCGCGTGGCCCTGGCGCGGGCCATCGTGCGCGAGCCGAACGTGTTCCTGATGGATGAACCGCTGTCGAACCTGGATGCCAAGCTGCGGGTCTCGACCCGGGCGCAGATCAAGAACCTGTCGCATGAACTGGCGGTGACCACGATCTATGTGACCCATGACCAGATCGAGGCGATGACGCTGGCCGACCGGGTGGTGGTGATGAAGCAGGGGGTGGTCCAGCAGGTGGGCAGCCCGACAGAAATCTATGACACGCCCGCGAATGCCTTTGTGGCCAGCTTCATCGGCAACCCCGCGATGAATCTGATCGACGGCGCGATGTCCGGCGGGGTGTTTCGCGCGCCCAATGTCGAGGTCGCGGGCCTGTCTGCGCCCGATGGCAAGGTCACGCTGGGCTTTCGGGCCGAGGATGCGACGGTCATTGATGGCGGCGGACAGATCAACGCACCGGTCTATACGCAGGAATTGCTGGGGGATGCGACAATGGCATCCGTCCGCATTGGCGGCGCGCTGGTGTCCGTGAAGGCGGAAAAGACCTTCCGGGCCGAGATCGGCGATCCGATCTCCATCACCGTGCCGCAGGTTCATTGCCACCTTTTCCACGCGGAAACCGGTGCGCGTATCGGGGGCTGAGACCCTCAAAAACGCCCGTCACGACGGGATAACAGGGGTGCAGGCTTCGAAGGTGCATCCGAACAAACAGGGAGAAACCAGATGTTTCTGAAGAAAGTGGCGCTGGCCGGCGCGATGACGATGGTGGCTGGCTCTGCCGCGACAGCCTGCGAGATTTCTGGCAATGTCAGCATTGTCGGCAACGAGTTTCCCGCGATCCAGACGGTCGCGCGCGGAGCGGCGGCCTGTTCCGGTGGCGAGGTCAAGGCGAACCTGACGGCGGATCACCAGAAGATCAACCTGGCCGGCATGCAGGGCAACCCGGCCGAATATACCACTGCGATCATTGCCAATTCCTCTATCGTTGCGCTGATGAACGAGGATGTCATCCGCCCGCTCGACGATCTGGTCGAAATGTACGGGCAGGACATCCCCAAGAATCGACTGATCACCATCGATGGCAAGATCATGGCGGTGGCGTTCATGGCCAACGCCCAGACTCTGGCCTATCGCAAGGACGTGCTGGCCGAAATCGGCATGGAGCCGCCGGCGACCTACGAAGAAATGCTGGAAGCCGCCGAAAAGATCCGCGCCGCTGGCATCAGCCAGTATCCGATCGGGGGCGCCTATGCCGCCGGGTGGAACCTCGCTCAGGAATTCGTGAACATGTACTTCGGCCATGGTGGCGCATTCTTTGTGCCCGGCACCGCCGAGATCTCGATCAACAACGCCGAGGGCGTCGCCGCGCTGAACATGATGAAGGCGCTGTCCGAGTATATGAACCCTGATTTCCTGACCCATGACTCGAATGCGACCAGCGCCGAGATGGAAGCCGGAAACGTCATGCTGATGAACATGTGGGGCTCTCGCATGGGGGTTCTCATGGATGACGAGGGCGCCGAAGAGGTTGTCTATACCAATATCACCGTGGGCGCGCCGATGACGGTGGGCGGCGGCACCTCCCCCGCGTCGACGCTGTGGTGGGATGGCTGGACCGTGGCCAAGAACATCTCTGACGAGGATGCGGCAGCCACCTTCATCGCCATGAAAAACGGCACCAGCCCGGCGATCCTGAATGACGAAACTATGAGCGAAGCTGTGTGGATGATCGAAGGTTACGAGCCCGCCCCGGTCAACGACGGTGTCTTTGCGGCGATCGCGGCAGGCACCAAACCCTATCCGATGCTGCCCTACATGGGCCTGCTGCATACGGCACTGGGCGACAACATCGCCGACTTCCTGCAGGGCAAGGAAAGCGCGGAACAGGCGCTGGCCGATGTCGAGGCCGCCTACACCGCCGCCGCGCGGGAAAAAGGTTTCCTGAACTAAGGTCGCTTGTCACGGGTCCGGGGGCGGCGCAGGTCGCGCGGCTCCCGGATGCCAGCTTTGATCGTCACCAGACGCCGCCGGGGAACCATCCGCCATGAAACACAAATCATTCTTCTGGTTTGTTCTTCCGTCCGCGCTGGCGATGCTGCTGTTCATCTTCTTCCCGATCATCTCGGTCGTGGTGCAGTCGTTCTACGTGGCCCATGAACAGGTGATCATCACGGTCGAGAATTGCGGGCCCTTCGGATGCACCGAATCCACCGCCATAGACCAGGAGGCCACGGCGGCCCTGCGCGAGAAAGAGCCTCTGGGCCAATTCGCCGGGTTCGACACCTATGTGGACCGCAACCACCTGGCCATTGACGAAGTCGGCGCCGCCTGGGACGCCGCCGGGTCCTGGCGCGACTTTGGCAGCCAGCTTCTGAACCTGCCGTTCTACAAGGCCATCGGCTTTACCTTGACCTATACCTTTGTGGTGACGCCGCTGGTGATCGTCCTGGGCTTCATCATCGCCGTGGCCGTCAACAGCGCGACCAAGCGTCTGCGCGGCGGGCTGATCTTTTTCTCGCTGCTGCCGATGATGATCACGCCGCTGGTGGGCTCGCTGATCCTGTTCTGGATGGTCGATGCAAGGGGCATCATCGGCGCGGCGTTGCAATATCTGGCGGGCAATCCGGATCTGTCGGTCAAGGCCTCGACCCCGCTGATGTGGATCATGCTGATTGTCTACGGGGTCTGGCACTCTGCCCCCTTCGCCTTCATCGTCTATTACGCGGGCCTTCAGACGGTGAATACCGACACGCTGGAAAGCGCCCGCGTCGACGGGGCCAACAGGTGGGAGCAGATCCGCTATGTAGTCATCCCGCATCTGCTGCCGCTGACCACCTTCATCGCGCTGATGCAGCTGATGGACAACTTCCGGGTGTTCGAGCCTATCGTCAGTTTTGCCGCCAGCGCCCATGCCACGTCGCTCAGCTGGGCGATCTACAACGATCTGGGCGGCGAGACGCGGCAATTGTCCTCGGCGGCGGCCACCTCGGTTCTGACGATCATCGGGATCTCGATCCTGCTGTCACCGGTGCTGGTCCGCACCTGGCGCGACTTTGGACGGAAATAGGTGGGACATGTCTAGCAAAGCTCAACAACGCCCGGCCATCATCAGCGGGCTGATCGTCGCGGTTCTGGCGATCTGGATGATCATGGCCGCCTTTCCGTTCCTGTGGACACTTTGGGGGTCCTTCAAGGTCGAGGGCGATTTCTTTTCCAAGGCCAACTGGGCCAACGCCCTGACCGGCACGCTGACGCAGGCGGAAACCGGGGGCAACTTTACTGGCCAGGGCTATTACGGGGCCTGGGTGCAAGAGGAATTCTGGCGCGCGGCGTGGAAATCGACCATCGTCTGCCTGTTCGTCGTGACGATCTCGCTGACCCTCGGGACGCTGGGCGGCTATGCCCTTGCGCGGTCGACCTATCGCTATGCCTTCTGGTTCCTGCTGGCCGCGCTGATCTTTCGCGCGATGCCGCCGATTACGCTGGTCTCGGGCTATCTGCCTGTCTTCTTTCAGTGGAACCTCTGGGGCCACACCGCCACGGCGATTATCGTGCTGGTGGCGATCAACCAGCCCTTCACCCTGTGGATGCTGCATTCCTTCTTCAAGAACATCCCGTCAGAGCTGGACGAAAGCGCGATGGTCGACGGCTGCACCCGGTTTCAGGCGTTTCGCCATGTGATCATTCCGGTGATGTGGCCGGGGGTGATCACCACAGGGCTGTTCTCTTTCCTGCTGGCCTATAACGATTTTGCGGTCACCGCGATGATCCTGTCGAAAGAGAACCAGACGATGATCCCCAAGATCGCGGGCTTCCTGGGCACGACGCAGACCAAGGGCAACGTGATGTTCGCAGTGGCGGCCGTGGTTTCGGTCACGGCGCCACTGTTCGTGATGGTCCTTGTGTTCCAGCGGCAGATCGTCTCTGGCCTGACCGCAGGCGCGGTGAAGGGGTAATCCGTGTCGACCGGCTGCACCAGGATGGCGCCCAGAGCCTGCGACACGCGCGACCGGCCCGGCCTTGGCGACGGTCGGGCCCGCCGGTATGCGGCGGCTGCTTTATCCAAGGGGGACATGGCATGAGGGGGTCGCGCCCCGAACAGGCGGTTCTCAGCCGCGATACGGATCTGTCGAAAACCGCCGACACCCGCGCGGTGATCGAGGGCATGGTCGACGGTCTGAACGATCATCGTATCGCCGATATCGGGGATTTCTTTGCCGACGGGTTCCGCTGGATGGGCAACACCGGCTGCGGGACCAAGATCGGGCTGAAGGCGTTTCAGGACAATTGGCAGCGTCCGTTCCAGGCCGCCTTTTCCGACAAGGTCTGCATCGACGAGGCGCGCCTTTACATGGGCGAATGGGCCGCCGCCTTTGGCCGGCAGGAAGCGACCCATTCCGGTCTGTTCATGGGCATCGCCCCCACAGGCAAGCGCATAGAGATTCGGTACATGGATTTCTGGAAGGTCGAAGACGGCAAGATCACCGACAATTGGGTGATGGTCGATTTTCCGCATGTATTGGCACAATTGGGCCGGGACGTTTTTAACGGGGAAGGCTGGGAAGCCTACGACCGTGGCGAGCGCCAGCCCCCGACCCCCGAACAGAAGGACTAGACCAATGGCGATAGAGCATCTCAAACGCGGCAAGCCTGAGGCCGCGCGCGCCGAGGATGACGCCAAGACCTCTGCCGTCGTTGCGGCCACCCTGAAGGACATCGAGGCGCGCGGCGATGCGGCGGTGCATGATCTGGCTGTCAAGTTCGACCGTTACGACCGCGCGACCTACCGCCTGTCCGACGCCGAGATCCAGGAGATCATTGCCAAGGTTGCCCCCCGCGACATGGATGATATCCGCTTTGCCCAGGCGCAGGTGCGCGGCTTTGCCCAGGCCCAGCGCGACTCGATGCTGGACATCGAGGTAGAGCCGATGCCGGGCGTGATCCTGGGGCACAAGAACATCCCCGTGCAATCGGTCGGTTGCTATGTGCCGGGCGGCAAGTTCCCGATGGTCGCCTCGGCGCATATGTCGGTTGCGACAGCCAGCGTTGCCGGGGTGCCGCGGATCGTCGCCTGCACGCCGCCGTTCAATGGCGAGCCCAATCCGGCGGTCATCGCGGCCATGCATCTGGGCGGCGCGCATGAGATTTATGTGCTGGGCGGCATCCAGGCGGTGGGGGCCATGGCGATCGGCACCGAAAGCATCGCGCCGGTGCATCTGCTGGTCGGCCCCGGCAATGCCTTTGTCGCCGAGGCCAAGCGGCAATTGTTCGGCCGGGTCGGGATTGACCTGTTCGCCGGTCCCACCGAAACCATGGTGATCGCCGACGACACGGTGGATGCCGAGATGTGCGCGACCGATCTGCTGGGCCAGGCCGAGCACGGCTACAATTCGCCCGCCGTTCTGGTCACCAATTCGCGCGATCTGGCCGAAAAGACCCTGTCGGAGATCGAGCGCCTATTGCAGATCTTGCCCACGGCGGGCACCGCGCGCGTCAGTTGGGAGGACTACGGCGAAGTGATCCTCTGCGACACCTATGACGAGATGTTGCAGGTGGCCAACGAGATCGCCTCGGAACATGTGCAGGTGATGACCGACCGCGACGACTGGTTCCTGGAAAACATGACCTGCTATGGCGCGCTGTTCCTTGGGCCTCGGACGAATGTGGCCAATGGTGACAAGGTCATCGGCACCAATCACACTCTGCCCACCAAGAAGGCCGGGCGCTATACTGGCGGGTTGTGGGTGGGCAAGTTCCTGAAAACCCACAGCTACCAGAAGATCCTGACGGATGAGGCGGCAACGCTGATCGGGGAATACGGCTCTCGGTTGTGTTTGCTGGAAGGCTTTGTGGGCCATGCCGAACAATGCAATCTGCGGGTGCGCCGCTATGGGCGCAAGAATGTCCCCTACGGCGCAGCGGCCGAGTGACGGAATGACCGCGCCGGCCCGTCTGAAAACGCTGCTGGAGCCGCTTCGCGTGGTCATGGGTGTGTTTTGCGAGACGGACGTCCGGGCCGCGCTGTCGGATGTCTTTGCGCCGGATGCGGTGGTGCATCTGTGCCATCCGTTCGGCGATCTGACCGGCCCGGAGGCGCTGTACGAGGCCGCCTATGCGCCGTTGCTGGCTGCGCTGCCCGATCTGGAGCGGCGGGACTGGATCGTCGCTGGCGATGCGGCGGGGAGCGGCTGGATTGGTTGCGGCGGCCATTACATGGGCAGCTTCGTGGCGCCGTTTCTGGAGATCCCGCCCACCGGCCACCTGGCGCATATGCGGTTTCACGAATTCTACCGGTTCGAGGGGGACCGGATCGTGGAAATGCAGGCGATCTGGGACATCCCGGAACTGATGATGCAGGCGGGGGCCTGGCCTCTGGCCCCCAGCCTTGGGCGAGAGATGTGCGTGCCAGGCCCCGCGACTCAGGATGGGCTGGCGCCAGGCGCGCGCGATCCCGAACTGGGCGCCGAAAGCTTGCGGCTGGTGATCGACATGCTGACTCATCTGTCGCGGCACCCGGCCACGGGCGGGCCAGAGGTGATGCGGCTGGACCAATTCTGGCACCCGCGCATGAATTGGTACGGACCGGCGGGGATCGGCACGGGGCGCGGCATCGCGGGGTTCCGCAACTGGCACCAGATCCCGTTTCTGCGCGGGATGCCCGACCGCAAGGCCGATGCCACTGACAGTCTGGTGCCGCATTTCTTTGCCGAAGGTGCCTATGTCGCGGTGACCGGCTGGCCGAATATGCAGATGCGTGTCAGCGGCGATGGCTGGCTTGGCATTGCGCCGGCCGGGCGGTCGATCACCATGCGCAGCCTCGACTTCTGGCGGGTCGAGGGCGATCTGATCCGCGAGAACTGGGTTATGGTCGATCTGCTGGATGTGTATCGCCAATTGGGGGTGGATGTTTTTGCCCGGCTGCGCGAATTCAACAAGGCCCGCGTGCCGGGCATGATCCCATTTCCCGTCGGAGAGCCGTGATGGACCTGCCCCGTACCCCCTCCTTTAGCCTGTCTGGTAAGCGGGCCCTGATCACCGGGGCGTCCTCAGGCATCGGTCTGGCCTGCGCAGTAGCACTTGCGGAACACGGCGCCGAAGTGACTCTGGCGGCCCGCCGCGCCGACAAGCTGGCCGAGGTCGCCGATCAGATGGCGCGAGAGGGTTGGGCGGCCCGCACCCTTGCGCTGGACGTGGCCGATGTGGGGTCGACCGGGGCCGCCGTGGCGCAGGCGGGGCCGTTCGACATCCTTGTGAACTCCGCCGGGCTGGCGCGGCACAGCAAGGCCACAGAGACGACGCCCGAGGATTACGACGCCGTCATGGGGATCAATGTGCGCGGCGCGTATTTCCTGACTCAAGCCGTGGCACGCGGGCTGCTGGCGGCGGGGCGGCCCGGGTCGCTGATCACCATCTCGTCGCAGATGGGCCATGTGGGCGGGCAAGAGCGTGGCGTCTATTGCGCGTCGAAACACGCGGTGGAGGGGTTCACCAAGGCGATGGCCATCGAATGGGGGCCGCAGCGGATTCGGGTGAACACGGTCTGCCCGACTTTCATCCGCACACCGCTGGGCGCGCAGACGCTGGAAAACCCGGACCGCCGCCGATGGATCGAGGAAAAGATCAAGCTGGGCCGGGTCGGCGAAGTTGAGGATGTGATGGGCGCGGTCGTCTATCTGGCGTCGGACGCATCCGCACTGGTGACCGGCACGTCGCTGCTGGTCGACGGCGGCTGGACGGCGGATTGATGTCGGGGGAGCGCATCACATCGCTGGAGGTAGCCCGGCTGGCGGGGGTCAGCCGCTCTGCCGTCAGCCGGGTCTTTACGCCCGGCGCCTCGGCCTCGAAGAAAACCATCGAAAAGGTGCGCAAGGCGGCGCTGGAACTCGGCTATCGCCCGAATGTTCTGGCCCGCGCGATGGTGTCCGGGAAAAGCCGGATCATCGGGCTGGTGGTGGCCTATCTGGACAATCAGTTCTACCCTGACGCGCTGGAGAAACTGTCGAACGAGTTGCAGCGGCGCGGCTATCATGTCCTTGTTTTCATGGCGTCGCAAACCACCGAACCGGTCGACGAGGTGATTGACGAGATCCTGGATTATCAGGTGGACGGGATCATCGCGGCCTCGGTCGGGCTGTCGTCGGATCTGTCCGAACGGTGCCGCGCCGCCGGGGTGCCGATTGTGCTGTTCAACCGCAATCAGGACGACCCGGCGATGTCCGCCGTCACGTCGGACAACGTGGCGGGCGGGCGCAAGGTGGCGGAATTCCTGCTGGCCGGGGGGCATTCCAGGATCGCCTATATCGCGGGCTGGGAAGATGCCTCGACCCAGCGCGACCGCGAAGCCGGGTTTGTGGAGGCGCTGGCCCAGGGCGGAATGCGTCTTCATGCGCGCGAGGCGGGCGGGTTCACGATGGACGGCGCGGCAGAGGCGACGCGGCGGATGTGCGCCTTTGATCCCCCTGACGCGGTGTTCGTGGCCAACGATCACATGGCGATCGCCGTGATGGACACCCTGCGCCACGAGCTTGGCCTTGCTGTGCCTGACGATGTGTCGGTGGTGGGATATGACGATGTCCCGGCGGCCGCCTGGCCGTCCTATGCGCTGACGACGGTCCGCCAGCCTGCGAACCGCATGGTGGCGGAAACCGTGGCGATCCTGATGGACCAGATAGAGAACAACGACAACGCCCCGCGCCGGATCGCTATCGACGGTCCGCTGGTTCTGCGCGGCTCGGCCCGAATTCCCAAAGGATGGACGTCATGAAGGGTTTCTCGAACCGGTGGAAGGATTTCCCCGACTATATCCTCGGCATCACCCGCGAGATCTGGGAAGATCGCGGGATCGCGACCCTGAACCACTATTATGCGCCCGACATCCCGATGCGCTTTCCCGAGGGCATCTCGATCGGCAACCAGCGCACGATGAACGGTACATTGGCGACCCTGGCCGAATTCCCGGATCGCGAGCTGACGGGCGAGGATGTGATCTGGTCCGGCACCGCCGAAGAGGGTTTTTTGTCGTCGCATCGCCTCTTGACCATGGGCACCCATACCGGCGGCGGCTATTTCGGGCCGCCCACCGGAAAACGCTTTGTCGTGCGCGCGATTGCCGATTGCGCGGCGATCAACGATCAGATCAACGACGAATGGCTGGTTCGCGATACCGCTGGCATCGTCACGCAGCTGGGGATGGAGCCCGCGCAATTCGCCCGGGATCTGATCGCCCGCGAGGGCGGGCCGGAGGCCTGTGTGAAGCCGTTCTCTGCGGCCGTCGACGTTGAGGGGCCCTACAAGGGGCGCGGCAATGACAACGAATGGGGTGCGCGGCTGGCGGACATCCTGACCCGGATGATGACCAAGGATTTCGCGGTGATCCGGGCCGAATACGACCGCGCCGTGCAAACAGAACATCCCGCCGCGACCACCCTGCATTCTTGGGCCGCGACAGAGGCGTCGTGGATGGGGCTGCGCGCCGCATTCCCCAGCGCGACGTTCGCCATCGACCACCAGATCGGCCGCGAGGATCCGATGCTGTCGCCCCGCGCCGCCGTCCGCTGGAGCTTGCACGGCAAACACGACGGCTGGGGGATGTTCGGGCAGCCGACCGGGGCAGAGGTTCACGTGATGGGCTTTACCCATGCGGAATTCGGCCCCCACGGCCTGCGGCGCGAATTCACGCTGTTCGATCCCGTTTCGATCTGGAAGCAGATCTTCATTCAAACCGGCTGACAGGCCGGAACACCACGTCACTTTCTGCGGGCCGTGTGCCCGCGTAGCAGGCAAAAGGACAGGAACAACATGACCCCCGCGGACATGGAGGCTCGGATCGTTCGGTACGGCGATCTGCAGCCTTGCAAGACGGCCTTCATCGATGCCCATACGCCGGGCTCGGACCAGAAGGAGAACTTCACGATCATCGGCGGCGGGGTCTCGGAAAGCCCTGATCAGCACGTCCACATCGCGATCCCGCACGGATTCAACATCGGGGCGGCGGGGCAGCCGCCGAAATGCCGCAACAGCCTGCATTCGCACCGCACGGCAGAGGTGTTCTTTGTCCTGTCCGGGCGGTGGCGGTTCTTTTGGGGGCTGAATGGCACGGCCGGAGAGGTGGTGCTGGAGCAAGGCGACATCTTCAACATCCCCACCGGCATCTTTCGCGGGTTCGAGAATATCGGCACCGATTACGGGATGATCATGGCGATCCTGGGCGGCGACGATGCCGGGGGCGGGGTGATCTGGGCGCCGCAGGTGATCGAGGATGCAAGCGACCATGGCTTGGTGCTGGGCGCCAACGGCAAGCTATATGACAGCAAGCAGGGGCAAAGCCTGCCCGACGGCGTCGACCCGATGCCTCTGCTGACCCAGGACGAGCTCGCCGCGTTCCCCGAACCCATGACGGCAGAGGTGTTGCCCAATCACGTCGCGCGTTACTGGGATCTGGTCGCCCTGGCCGATCGCGCGCCCACCAAGGTCATCGGCGCCACTGGCATCCTGCGCGACAAGCCGGGATTCGAGGTTGAGTTCGTCACCCGCGCCTCGGCCAGCCCGAAGATGTACCAGTATGACCGGCCCTCTGTCCTGATGCCGGTGCGCGGGAACTGGCGCGTGTCCTGGCCGGATGGCTCTACCGTGCTGAACGCGGGCGATACGATGTCCGTCCCGGAGGATCTGCCGCATAATGCGGTGCCCTCGATGACGGGCGAGGCCTCGCTGTTCCACGTCATCGCAACCGATGATGCCGCCGGCCCAACCTGGAAGGGCTGACGATGGGGGCTCGCATCCTTTTTGCTTTCGCGACTTTTATCGGGGTGACCTGGCTGCTGTCCGGATTGGTCTCTGGCGGGGCCGAGGATAGCCTGACGGGGCTGGCCGTCACGATTGTGGCGGGCGCCCTGCTTTGGCGCAGCCTTCGGGATACCGAGGTGACGCGCAAGGCGGGCCTGCGGGCGACGGTCTACCTGTCCCTGACACCCGGTCCCGGCGTGGCCCGCAAAGGGACCTATGCGCGGATCAAGACCCACAAGGCCAGCTGGGACGTCGCGCTGGACCGTCAGCCCGAACGCGCCGATTTCAACGCCTATTCGCATGGCTTCAGCGGCTGGGTCTGGTTGGACGAGGCGGGCCTGCCGCAGCGAGCCCGGATCAACTACGCAAAAAGCAGAGGGTCCTCAACGGGCGGAACCGGCAGAGGAAAATCCTGGCCGGTTCTCAGCGCGGTCCCGGCGCCACCTTCGGAAGGAACAGACACATGACCATACGCACGACCCATGTCGGCTCTTTGCCACGCACCCAGGAGGTGGTCGACTTCATCTTCGCTCGCGAACGGGACGAGCCCTATGATGCCGCCGCCTTCGATACCGCCATGACCGAGGCGGTGTCGGAAACGGTGAAAAAGCAGGTCGCCGCCGGGGTCGACATCGTCTCGGACGGCGAGACCTCCAAGATCTCCTACGCCACCTATGTCAAGGATCGCTATACCGGTTTCGGCGGCGACAGCCCACGCAACGCGCCCGCCGACCTCAAGCTGTTTCCCAGCTTTCTCAAGCGCGTGGCCGAATCCGGCGGCACCCCGAAGTATGCCCGGCCGATGTGCGTGGGCGAGGTCAGATCCAAGGGGCAGGGCGAGCTGGAAAAGGACATCGCCAACCTCAAGGCCGCAATGGCGGAGCATGGGGCAGAGCGCGGGTTCATGAATGCGGCGTCTCCGGGCGTGATCTCGCTGTTCCTGCAGAACGACTATTACCCTACCCGAGACGCCTA
>CAYGRI010000152.1:0-11894 GCA_964352155.1 uncultured Maritimibacter sp.
GTCGGTGACGGTGAAGGCAGAGGCCAGCGGGGCCGAGACGCCGGGGCTGGACGCGTCGCCTTCCGGTCTGTGGGGGGCCGCCACCGAAGTGTCGCATGGCAAGGACACGCCCTCGGGCCATTGGGAGCTGGCCGGCGTGCCGGTGCCGTGGGATTGGCACTACTTCCCCGACACGCGGCGCGCTTTCCCCGAGGATCTGACGGCGCTGACCTGCCGGCTGGCGGGCACCGACGGGATCCTGGGCAATTGCCATGCCTCGGGCACTCAGATCGTCGCCGACCTGGGGGCCGAGCATCTGCGCAGCGGCTGGCCGATCTGCTATACCTCCGCCGACAGCGTGTTCCAGATCGCAGCCCATGAAGACAGCTTCGGGCTGGAGCGGTTGCTGGACCTGTGCCAGGCGCTGGCGCCCAGCCTGCATGCGATGAAGGTGGGCCGGGTGATCGCGCGGCCCTTTGTCGGGACCGAAGGGCATTTCACCCGAACCTCCAACCGCCACGACTATGCCATCGCCCCGCCAGAGCCGACGTTGTGCGATTGGGTCAAGGCCGCGGGCGGGGCGGTGCAGGCTGTGGGTAAGATCGGGGACATCTTCTCGATGCAGGGCATAGATGCCGTGCGTAAAGGGCCCGATCTTAAGCTATTCGAACATCTGTGCGACTATGCCGCCAGGGCTGTGGACGGTTCCTTGACCTTTGCCAACTTTGTCGAGTTCGACAGCCTATACGGCCATCGCCGCGATGTGGCGGGCTATGCCCGGGCGCTGGAATGGTTCGATGCGGCGCTGCCCCGGTTTCTGGATCTGCTGCGGCCCGGCGATCTGGCGCTGTTCACCGCCGATCATGGCAATGACCCGACCTGGCGGGGCACTGACCACACCCGCGAGCGGGTGCCGGTGCTGGCCCATGGTGTTGAGGCGCGGGCAGTTGGGCAGATCGCCTTTGCCGATGTCGCGGCCGCTGTCGCCGCGCATTTGGCTGTTCCCTCATACGGACCAGGAAGGAGCTTTTTGTGAGCTGGCGCGATATCCCCAAAGTGGAACTGCATCTGCATCTCGAAGGCGGCGCGCCGCCGGGGTTCATCGCCGGGCTGGCGAAACAGAAGAACATGGACATATCCGGCATTTTCACCCCGGATGGGGGCTATGCTTACCGGGATTTCTGGCACTTTCTTGAGGTTTACGAGGCTGCGACCTCGACGCTGCAAACGCCAGAGGATTACCGCCGCCTGACCCTGGCGGTGCTGGAGCAGAGCGCGGCCAACGGGGTCATCTATTCGGAAACCTTCCTGTCGCCCGACTTTTGCGGCGGTCGCGATCTGGGGGCCTGGCGCGAGTATCTGGCTGCCATCCAGGAGGCCGCCGACGAGGCGGAACGGACGATGGGAATCACCCTGCGCGGGATCGTCACCTGCATTCGCCATTTCGGGCCGGACAAGGCGAAGGAAACCGCGCGCTGCGCCGCCGAGACCACGGGCGACTGGCTGGTGGGCTTTGGCATGGCGGGCGACGAGAAAAAGGGCAAGCCGGGCGACTTTTGCTATGCCTTCGACATGGCGCGCGAGGCAGGGCTGGTGATCACGGTGCATGCCGGGGAATGGGGCGGCGCGGCCAGTGTGCGCGACGCGATGGTCGCCCTGAATCCGTCGCGCATCGGCCATGGGGTGCAGGCCTGGTCCGAGCCTGCGCTGGTCGACCGCATCGCCGAAGAGAATATCGTGCTGGAAGTCTGCCCTGGCTCGAACGTCTTTTTGGGCGTCTACAAGCATTGGCACGACCATCCCATCGTCAAGCTGCGCGAGGCCGGGGTCGCCGTCACCGTCTCGACCGACGATCCGCCGTTCTTTCACACCACCCTGACCAGCGAATATGAGAAGCTGGACGAGGTCTTTGGCTGGGACGAAGACGACTTTACCGCCCTGAACAGGGATGCGATCGGCGCCGCATTCTGCGATGACGCCACCAAGGACCGTATCGCCAAGAAACTGGAGCCCGCCGATGGATGACCATCTGACCGTCGTCACGCACCCGCTGGTGCAGCACAAATTGTCGATCATGCGCGACAAGGACACCTCGACCGCCTCGTTCCGGCAATTGCTGCGGGAGATCAGCCTGCTGCTGGCCTATGAGGTCACGCGCGGGTTGAAGATGACCACAAAGCGAATCGAAACGCCGCTGACCGCGATGGATGCGCCGGTGATCGAGGGCAAGAAACTGGCGCTGGTGTCGATCCTGCGGGCGGGCAACGGGCTGCTGGACGGGATCCTCGACCTGATTCCCTCGGCGCGAGTGGGATTCGTCGGGCTCTACCGGGACGAGGCGACGCTGCAGCCGGTGCAATATTATTTCAAGGTCCCCGAAGGCTTGGGCGAACGACTGGTGATCGCGGTGGATCCGATGCTGGCGACGGGCAATTCCTCGGCCGCGGCGGTAAAATTGCTAAAGAACGCAGGCGCCACCGACATCCGCTTTTTGTGCCTTCTGGCGGCGCCCGAGGGCATTGCCAGGATGAAAGAGGCGCATCCCGACGTGCCGATCGTGACCGCCGCGGTGGACGAGCGGCTGAACGACGTGGGTTATATCGTGCCTGGTCTGGGGGATGCGGGCGACCGGATGTTCGGGACCAAATAGCACCTTGACCTCTTTACGGGGACGGTACGATGATAGATGGTCACGCGAAATATTGTGTGGGGGCACATTATGACAAGTATATGGAAATACACGGCTGTCGCGATTGGTTTTGTGAGCTTGGTGGGCGCGGCAGAGGCCCAGTCCCTGCGCTCTAACGACGGCCCGGCAGAGACGCCGCCAGCCAGTTATTCGGCCAACCAATATGTGGACAGCAAGGGCTGCGTCTATATCCGCGCCGGGTTCGGCGGGAACACGACCTGGGTGCCGCGGGTGAACCGGTCGCGCAACGTGATCTGCGGGTTCCAGCCGACCTTCGCCGGGGCACGGCCGCCCGCGACCACCCCGCCGCCGCCGACCACCACGGTGGCCACGCTGCCGCCGCCAACGACGCCGCCTGCCACCACGCCGCCGCCGGCGCGCACGGTGACAACCACGCCGCCGCCGCGCACACCCACGGTGCCGCCGCCGACGGTTCGGGTGCAGACCGCGCCGCCGCCCGCCGTGGTCCGCCCGCCCGCCGGAGGCGGGAGAACAGTGTGCCCCGGATTGTCGCCGCTGGCACAGAAATATGTCACGGGTGGCGGATATGCCGTGCGCTGCGGCCCGCAGGGCAATTCTCCGTATGTCAGCGGCGATGCCTCGGGCCTGATCCATGTGCAGCAACCGCCCGCGATCACCCCGCCGCCGGGCTACAAGGCTGCGTGGGAGGATGACCGGCTGAACCCCAACCGGGGCCATGTGACGCCGGAAGGCTTTGTGCAGATGCGTCTGGTCTGGACCGCGGGCGTACCGCGCAAGCTGGTCACGCCGGGCAACGAGCGCTTTCCGGTGGTCAACGCCGTTCCCAACGATGACCGGGAATTCGTGGTGTCCACCAAAGGGACAGAGCCGCCGTCGGCGATGCCCGCCGGTCACCGTTTCGTTCAGGTCGGGACCTTCAGCACCGAAGCCAATGCGCGGGCCGCCGCGGCGGGTATCCAGTCTCGGGGGTTGCCGGTCCGGATCAGCAATGTGCGCCAGAAGGGCAAGACCTACAGCATCGTCCTTGCGGGGCCCTTCGCCTCGGCCAGGGCTCTGCAATCGGGGCTGAACACCGTGCGGGGCGTTGGCTACCGCGATGCCTTCACCCGCAAGTAGGCGCTGCCCCGCCATGTGGAACCAACCAAACCCGGCCCCCACGGCCGGGTTTTTCTGTGTCGGCCGGCGCGTCTGGGGCGGGGTTTACAACGCGGCGGATGCCTGAAAGGCTGGGTCCATCAACCACGAGCACCCGCAAGACGCGGCCTCGGCAAACCCTCCCCCCCAATATCAGGAGCGCAGAATGACCCAGGCCAAGGATGGCGATACAGTTCGTATGCATTACACTGGGACGCTGGATGACGGCACCCAGTTTGACTCGTCCTCGGGCCGCGACCCGCTGGAATTCCAGCTTGGTTCGGGCCAGATCATCCCCGGCCTCGACCGCGAGGTGTCGGGCATGGCGGTGGGCGACAAGAAGACCGTGACCATCCCACCAGAAGAGGCCTATGGCCCGCGCGACCCTGGCCGGGTGCAGACGATCCCGCGTGACAAGATCCCCGCCGACATCCCGACAGAGACGGGCACGCAATTGCAGATGCAGACGCCCGACGGCCAGGCGATCCCGGTGGTCGTGACCGGAGCGACTGAGGCCGAGATCACGCTGGATGCGAACCATCCGCTGGCGGGCCGCGCGCTGACCTTTGCGGTCGAGCTGGTAGAGATCGTCTGACCCCGCCGCCCGCGTCTCTTTCCGATACTGTATCGTAGGCTTTGCCATGCTATGGCCAGAGTCAGAAGTATGAAGGAGCGGGCGCCATGCGCATTCTATTCACTGGCGGCAGCGGCAAGGCGGGGCGGCATGTGGTGCCCTGGCTGATCGAGCAGGGGCATCGCGTTTTGAACGTCGACAAGGTGCCGCTGGACCTGCCCGGCATTGACACCCGCATCGCCGACATCACCGATGCGGGGCATATGCATGACGTGATGCAAAGCTATGCCGGGCTGGATGAGCTGGAGCCGGGCACGGGCGTGCCGCACTTTGACGCGGTGGTGCATTTCGCGGCCGTCCCCCGGATCCTGATCACGCCCGACAACGAATGCTACCGCACCAATGTCATGGGCACCTACAACGTGATCGACGCCGCGCTGAAGGCCGGCATCCGCAAGATCATCTTTGCCAGCTCCGAAACCACCTATGGCATCTGCTTTTATGATGGCGAGGCTCGGCCGGGCTATCTGCCGGTGGATGAGATGCATCCTACCGTGCCACAGGACAGCTACGCCATGTCCAAGGTCTGCAACGAGGTGACGGCGCGGTCGTTCCAGATCCGCAGCGGGGCGGATATCTATGGCCTGCGGATCAACAATGTGATCGAGCCGCATGAATACGAACGGGATTTTCCCGCATACATGAAGAATCCAGCGCTGCGCCGCCGCAACATCTTTGCCTATATCGACGCGCGCGACCTGGCCCATTGTGTCGATTGCTGCCTGAAGACCGACAAGCTGGGCTACGAGGTGTTCAACGTGTCGAATGACGATCACTCCGTCGATCTTCCCAGCTCCGAGCTGATGGCGGCCTATTACAAGGGCGTGCCGCTGAAGTCCGAGATTGGCGAGGCAGAGACGTTCTATTCCAACGCCAAAGCCAAGCGGATGTTGGGATATGCGCCGAAACACGGCTGGCGCGACTATCTGGGCGGCGATGCCCCTGCGAAAGGCGAAGATGCCGCTGTGAAAGGCGAAGATGCCGCTGTGAAAGGCGAAGAGAATGGCTGACACTCCAGAGCGGTCGATGTGGGACGACCGCTATGACCGCGAAGATTATGTGTTCGGGACCGAGCCTGCGGAATTCGTCCGGGTGCAGGCGCCCCGGATCGCGCCGGGGTCACGGGCCTTGCTGGTCGCGGATGGCGAGGGGCGCAATTCTGTCTATCTGGCCAGCCGCGGTGTGCGGGTCACGGCGATGGACAATTCGCAGACAGGTCTGACCAAGGCCCGCGCGCTGGCCGACGCGCGGGGGGCATCGGTGGATTTTCACTTCGGCGACATCGACACATGGGATTGGACGGCCGAGGCCTATGACGTGGTCGCGGCGATCTATATCCAGTTCGCCGCGCCGGACTTTCGCGACCGCATCTTTGCCGGGCTGAACGCGGCCCTGCGCCCGGGCGGCCTGTTGCTGCTGCACGGCTTTGCCCCGCGCCAGGTGGAATACGGCACCGGCGGCCCGCCGCACCGCGAGAACATGTACACGCTCGACCTGCTGCACGCGGCCTTTCCGGACTACACCGTATTGCACGAAGGCGATTACGACGCCCATGTGGCTTCTGGCGTGGGCCATAACGGTCTGGCCGCGCTGGTGGATTTCGTCGCGGAAAAGCCCGCCGGCTAAGGCGCGCGTCCGGGCTTGGTTGCCCCTGCTGCGGCCCGCGCGGCCTGGCGCTTCGTTCCCCGCGCAAGGGGCCGTTCGCGGAGCGCGCCCGGTCGCCGTCGGGGCCGTCCTGTTGGCTTGCCGGATGTGGACGCTTGGGGTATGGGCCGAGGATGCTCATTCCCGGTTCATATCGTCCGCATGTCAAAGGCTTGCTGGTGCTGGGCCTGCCGCTGATTGGCAGCCATCTGGCACAGATCATGATCGGGGTGACCGATGCCGTGATGCTGGGCTGGTACGACGTGGCCGCGCTGGCGGCCATCACCCTGGCGCATTCCGTCTGGTTCGTACTGTTCATCGTCGGGTCGGGTTTTGCCTATGCCGTGCTGCCCATGGTCGCCAGCGCGCTGGGGGCGGGGGACGAGACTCAGGTGCGCCGAGTCACCCGGATGGGGATGTGGCTGTCGGCGTTGTATGGCGCCGCGATGATCCCGCCGCTGGTCTGGTCCGAAGGCCTGTTGCTGGCGCTGGGGCAGACCGAGCAGACCGCCGCCATGGCGCGGGATTATCTGTCGATCACCGCGTTCGGGATGATCCCGTCCTTGCTGGTGATGGTGATGAAAAGCTATTTCGCCGCGCTGGAGCGAAGCCAGCCGGTGCTGTGGATCACGGTGGGCACGGCGGTTCTCAATGCGGGGCTGAACTGGGTCCTGATCTTTGGCAACCTCGGCTTTCCGGAGCTGGGGCTGACCGGGGCGGCCTGTGCGTCCCTGTTCTCGCAAGTCACGGCGATGCTGGTCTTTGCGATCCATGCGGCGCGGACCACGCCGGAACATACGCTGTTTGCCCGCTTCTGGCGCAGCGACTGGGATGCCTTTGCGCGGGTGTTCCGGCTGGGATGGCCGATCGGGCTGACGAACCTTGCCGAGAGCGGGCTGTTTTCCGCGACGGCGGTGATGATGGGTTGGATCGGACCCTTGCCGCTGGCCGCGCATGGGATGGCGTTGCAACTGGCCTCGATGACCTTCGTTGTCCATATGGGGCTCAGCCAGGCGGCAACGGTGCGGGCCGGGGCGGCGGTGGGACGCGGCGATATCACCGCGCTGCGGCAGGGCGCCATTGCGTCGGTCGGGATGTCGGTTGCCTTCGCGGCTGTGACGATTGTGATCTATCTGGCCGTTCCCGGCGCGCTTGTGGGGCTGTTCATCGACCCGAACGACCCGGCACGGCCAGAGCTTTTGGAGATCGGGACACGGCTGCTGGCCATCGTGGCTTTGTTCCAGCTGGTGGACGGCTTGCAGGTTGTCGTTCTGGGGCTGCTGCGGGGGCTGCAGGACATGCGGCGCCCGATGGTGATTGCAGCGTTGAGCTATTGGGGGCTGGGGATCCCGACCTGCTATGTCACGGGGTTCTGGGTCGACTGGGGCGGCATCGGGATCTGGATGGGGCTGGTCGTGGGGCTGTCCGCGGCGGCGATTGCCCTGTCGCTGCGGTTTCGCGGCCGGATCCTGCGGCTGCAGGCAGGCCAGGCGCTCTGATGCCGTGCTCCCCGGTCCGGCGGCGAGACCTGTCGGTCGCGGGGTGACGCGATGCGCGGCCCGGCATCCGCGTCTGTCGCACTCAGATCACCTCAGGGCCTGGCCCCGACCATGTTTCAATGCGGAAAATGCCTTGGGCGGGACAAGCAGCCCCGGAATATGCGCTAAAGCCAGATGTCGTCGACCGCGATCAGCGCTTGCAGCAAGGGCAGGCCGTCCATCTCGGCCGCGTCGGCCAAGGCGCCGGACGAGATGCCGTCGCCGCCGCCAGCCGTATTGTCCCCGCCGGTGTCAGCGGCATAGTTGGCCTGCGTGTCCGTGCTGGTCATGCCGTCCCAGAACTGGAAACTGTCCTGCGCCGCCATCTCGCTGACGCTGTCAGCGCGGCTTTCCCACCAGCCCGAATACTCGGACCAGGATCGCACGTCCGGAGACGGGCTCGTCGGGCGCGGCGCCACCACGTCCTCGACAATGACATCCTCGGTCACTACGTCTTCAACCGAGTCCACGGGCGCCTGTTTCGCGCGCTCGTCATCGTCCATGATCGGATGGGGGATCGGCGAAACGACGGAATCGCTGACGGGAAAGGGGTCGCTGACCGGGAAGGCCACGTCAGCCGCGTCGGAATCGCTGACGGGGAAAGGATTGCTAACCGGCAGCGAGCCTTCGAACGGCTGCGCCTCGTCCACCGGGTCAGGATCGCTGACAGGCATATCGCCCGCCGCCGCCGCAGGATCCGGGTTGCTGACCGGGAACCGGCCGCCAGTCGGGTCGGGGTCGCTGACCGGCAAAGCACTGCTGCCCGCGTTCGCATCGCCGACCGGCATCATGCCGTCGAAGGGCGCCGGATTGCTGACCGGCAGGGCCCAGCTTGTCGAAAAGGTCGAAATCGCCGCGTCCACGTCCGGGGGGCCGGTGCCGGATGACACGTCTACGTCAAACAAGCCGTCGGCGTCGCCGACATCCAGAAGCTCTGCATTGAACACCGGGCCAGGGATCCCGCCGCCCGGGGCTTCCGTGCCGCCGGCGGTCACAGAGACGGGCGCAACGTAGAAATAGGGCAGCACACCGTCGATACGGCTGGTTCCGACCGATTCGGCGCCATAAAATGCGTCATCAGCCAGTGCCGTTCGCAACCCATACAGGGGACCTGTTTCAATGGTCGGCTGCAATTGCCTACTCCGCCCCGATCAAAAAAGTGCCAAATCTTTGTTCACCATAAGGCGTTTTGCGCGACAGGTCAAATCTTGCGCAGACCCCCTGCTGGCACCGCAACAGCCGCTTGGCGCTGTTTCCCAGCGGTGGCCTCACTTGGGGCGGGCAATTGGTTAACTCGGCGTGCGTTGCCGCTGACAACGCACCGCGATCCGCGCTAGACTTGGCCGCGCACCCACGCCGCGGATTCAGCAAAGGACATTCTGATGAAGGTCAACGGAACCCATTACCGCTCGCTCTGGTGGGATGAGACGCATGACGTGCTCATGATCATCGACCAGCGTTGGCTCCCCTACGAATTCCGGGTCGAACCGGTCGCGACCCTTCAGGATTACGCGGCGGCCATTGTCGAAATGCGGGTGCGGGGCGCGCCACTGATCGGGGCGACGGCGGCCTATGGCATGGCGCTGGCGATGGCGCTGGACCCGTCGGAGGGGCATATGGATCGCGTCTGGGCCGATCTGAACGCGACCCGCCCGACGGCGATCAATCTGCGCTGGGCGCTGGATCGCTGCCGCGCGGCCCTGCGCCCGCTGGCCGAGGCGGACCGGGCCGCCGCCGCCCTCACCCTGGCGCATGCCATCGCGGATGAGGATGTGGGGATCAACGAGCGCATCGGCGCCCACGGTCTGGAGCTGATCCGAAAGATCGCCGAGACCAAGCCGAAGGGAGAGCCGGTGCGCCTGCTGACCCATTGCAACGCGGGCTGGCTGGCCACCGTCGATTGGGGCACTGCCACCAGCCCGATGTATCAGGCCCATGATGCGGGCATCCCCCTGCATGTCTGGGTGGATGAGACGCGGCCGCGGAATCAGGGGGCGCTGACCGCGTGGGAGCTGGGCAGCCACGGCATCGACCACACCTATATCACCGACAATGCGGGCGGGCATCTGATGCAGCACGGGCTGGTCGACATGGTGATCACCGGCACCGACCGGACCACCCGCCGGGGCGATGTGTGCAACAAGATCGGCACCTATCTCAAGGCGCTGGCGGCGAAGGACAATGGCGTGCCCTTCTATGTCGCGCTGCCGTCGCCCACCATCGACTGGGCGGTGGAGGATGGGGTGGCCGAGATCCCGATCGAAGAGCGTGGCGCGCGCGAGGTCACCCATGTGCAGGGGATCGCCGCATCGGGCGAGATCGGCGTCGTTCAGGTCACGCCAGAGGGGACGCCCGGCGGCAACCCGGCCTTTGATGTGACCCCGAACCGTCTGGTGACCGGCCTGATCACCGAACGCGGGGTCTGCGACGCCTCGCCCGAGGGGTTGGCGGGCCTGTTCCCCGAGATGGTGCAGGCGGCGGAATAGGGCGCTCCGGGGCCGCTATTGCGCATGGCCCGCGCGCATGCTGCGGGGGCTGACGCCATAGCGGTCGCGAAAGGCGCGGGTCATCGCGCTGGGATTGTCCCAGCCGCATCGCAGGGCGATCTCTGCCACGGGCAGCGTGGTGCCAAGGGTCAGGCGCCGCGCTTCCTCCAGCCGCAACAGGCGGTAGACGGAGCGGGGCGCCAGGCCAAGATGGCGGCGAAAGTCCGCCTCCAGCCCGCGCAGCGACACCCTGAGCGTGGCGGCGATGCGGGGCAGCGGCTGCGGCGCCTCCACCGATTGGCGCATCAGCGCCACGGCCCGGTCGACGCGGGCCTGCCCTGTCATCGGCACCCCCGCGCCGGGATCGGGCCGGGTGCCATGCAGGAACAGCGCGCCCACATTGATCCGCAGGGCTGCGCCGTGCTGGGCCTGGATCAGATGCAGCACAAGCTCGAACGCCGCATCCGCGCCGCCGCAAGTGATCCGGTCGCCGTCGATCACAAAGCGGTCGGGGCGGGCGTCCAAGGCGGGAAATGCCTCGGCAAAGGCAGTGTATTCGTCCTGGTGGATCGTCGCCGCGCGCCCGTCCAGCAGCCCCGCCGCCGCCAGCAGCCAGGCGCCGGTGTCGAACCCCGCCAGCGCGCCGTAATGCCGCGCCGCCGTCCGCAGCGCCTTGCGCGCCTGCTCCGTATTCGCCGCCTGAAAGCCATAGCTCGGCATCACGAACAACAGATCGCCTCCTGCCCCCGGATCGAACCCAGTCGTCGTAACCTGCAGCCCGCTGGACGAGGCAACGTCCGCCCCGTCCAGGCTCAGAAACCGCCACCGGTACAAGGCCCGCCGGGCAAAGCCGTTCGCGGCCCGCAACGGCTCCACCGCGCCGGCAAGGCAATAGTTCGAGAAGTCCGGAAACAGCAGCACATCCACCGCTGTGGAATCTTTCGCATTCGGCACAGTCATCACCCTATACGGCACGATAGCGTCGCGCCGCCTGCTGTATCAGAACACGCAACCCAGCGGGAGAGCGGTGGCATGGATTTCGGGTTGAGCGAAGAGCAAGAGATGATCGTCTCGACCGTGCGCCGGTTTGTCGAGGCAGAGATCTATCCCCACGAGGCCGAGGTGGAGCGGACCGGCGCCGTCCCGCCCGAGCTGGCGGCGGAGATCAAGCGCAAGGTGCTGGAGCTGGGCTTTTACGCCTGCAACTTCCCCGAAGAGGTCGGCGGCGCCGGGCTGTCGCATGTGGATTTCACGCTTGTTGAGCGCGAGCTGGGCCGGGGCTCCATGGCGCTGACGCATTTCTTTGGCCGGCCGCAGAACATCCTGATGGCCTGTGTGGGCGAGCAGCGCGACCGATACCTGCTGCCCGCCGTCCGGGGCGCGCGGATGGACGCGCTGGCGATGACTGAACCCGATGCCGGATCGGATGTACGCGGCATGGCCTGCACCGCGCGCCGCGACGGTGGCGATTGGGTGGTGAATGGCACCAAACATTTCATCTCTGGCGCGGACCACGCGGATTTCTTCATCGTTTTCGTGGCCACCGGGGTGGATGACACGCCCAAGGGGCCGAAAAAGCGGATCACCTGCTTTCTTGTGGATCGCGGCACGCCGGGGTTCGAGGTGCGGGCGGGATATCGCTCTGTCAGCCACCGGGGATATGAAAACTGCATCCTGACCTTTGACGATTGCCGCCTGTCCGATGCGCAGGTGCTGGGCGAGGTCGATGGCGGGTTCGAGGTGATGAACACCTGGCTCTATGCCACGCGGATCACCGTGGCGGCGTTTTCGGTCGGGCGGGCGCGGCG
>CAYGRI010000153.1:0-11831 GCA_964352155.1 uncultured Maritimibacter sp.
TGATCTGGATCTCTGACCTGATGGTAACGCTGGAGCTGACGAAGCTGATGCCCAACGCGCTGGCGACGATTGTCGGGGCCGAGGCGCGCAAGGAATCCCGCGGCGCCCATGCGCATGAGGATTATCCGAACCGGGACGACGAGACCTGGCGCAAGCATACCCTGGGCTGGGTGGGCGACGACAATCGGGTCAAGCTCGACTATCGCGGGGTGCATCTTGATCCGCTGACGGTCGAAGAAGACGGCGGGATCGCATTGAAGAAGATCGCCCCCAAGGCGCGGGTCTATTGATGCGATGATGTCGCCGGCGCAGTCTGCCTTGCGCGCGCTGTATGTGCGGACGCTTCGAGTCATCGGTCTGAAATCGGTGATGCGGCGCGTTGTGGGGACGCAGCGGGTCGTGTTGCCCGAAGGGGTGTTTGACCTGCGCCCCGGTCTGAACGCCAGCGATCGCGACATCTGGGTGCAGGAACGGCATCCGGAGCCTGACTCGCTGGCGGCGCTGCTTGCCGCCCTGCCGCAGGATCGGCCCTGGTGCCTGTGCGATATCGGGGCGAACTCGGGGACCTATATCGTTCCAATTGCGATGAACGCCCCGGAAGGCAGCGTGCTGATGGCATTCGAACCCAACCCGGTGATGGCCGATTGCCTGCGCCGGAACCTTGAACTCAACGATGTGGCCGACCGCGTCGATCTGCACCGCGTGGCCTTGGGCGAGGCGGAGGGCGAGGCTGTTCTGGGGATGCCGTCGGGCAATATGGGCCAGGGCTCTGTCCGCTGGACCGGTCGCGCGCGGCGCAGTTACACCGTTCCAATGAAGCCGCTTGCCGGGTTTCTGACCGGTCTGTCGCTGGACATGGTGTTTGCGATCAAAATCGATGTCGAGGGCTACGAGGACGCCGTCTTGATGCCATTGCTGGAAGGGTCGGACGATGCGCCCCTGCCGCATGTGATCCTGATCGAGATGGTGGCAGAGACTGACTGGGAGCAGGATCTGACAGGCGCCCTGGGGCGCAAACACTATCGCAAGGCCTGGGAAGGGGAGGGGAATGCTCTGTTCACCCGCCCTAACTGACCTTTCGCGACATTGCCTTGCGCCATTTCCGGCGCAGGTAGCCCAGCGAAAGATAGCTGCGCAAGCTACGCTGCCGGTGTCGGATGCGGCCGGCGTCGAGCGAGGATTTGTTCTGCTCTGCCACCGGGTGGCGCGCCAGTTCGGGCAACAGGACATGCCCGTCCAGATCGGCCAGGTCCAGTGGCCAGTCCGCAACCGAGGTCACGGGGCATTGCGCCGCCACAAGATGGGCGGCCGCCGTTCGGTTCATCGTATAGGCGGCGGCCCGGAAGGGCGAAAGCGCGAGCCTCAGGGCGGGGCTGTCGCAGCCGGGCACGGGACGATCTGCGGACATCACCCGCGCGTTCAGATGGCACAGCAGCAGGATTGGCGCGGTGCGATAGCCGCCCGCGCGCAGAAAGCAGGGCAGGCGGTTGTCCAGCAGCACGTCATCTTCCATCACCAGGGCCCATTCGGCATCGCTGGCCAGAAAGGCTTCTTGCGCCAGACGATGCGACAGGGCGCAGGCGAATTCGGCATCCGTCATCGATCGTTGCATGACACGCGCGGCGGCGGTGCGGTCGACAGACTCGCACCAGACGTCCGGCAGACCGTTGCGGCCATCCACTGCATCCAGAACTTCGGCCTGGACGCCAAGTGCGTCCAATTGCCGAAGAAAGGCGGCGCGGCGGGGGTTCCCTTCGGCAAGGGAAATCACGTAAACCCGAAGATCCTGCATATGCCCTGGCCTGTCGTTCCACTCGGCCCTTGCCTAAAGCCTCGTGCCGGTCTGTTCCAGCGCCAACGTCAGGCTGTGAACGGGGCCGAAAGCTGTTATCCTGAAGAAGCGGTTCGCTGCCAAGCCCCGTTACAACCTGCTCTGCTCAAGGAATGACAATGCAAAAACTGCTCTTTTCTGTCGTGTCCGCCTGTCTGCTCGCCACCCAAGCCGCCGCGTGGGAGCGGCATCCAATGCTTGTTCCGCTCGAAGTCGCCGGCGCCTGCGCCGCCAAGGTCGGGGCGAGCCAGCCCATGCTGCTGGACTATCCGGTGGTGGACGGCGCCTTCAGTCTGGTACAGGTGCGGCCCGGATACGGCGTCACCGAAACCCAAAGCGTCCACATCAATGCCTGTATTGCTCATTACGCAGGCTTTCCGGTGGATCGGGTCAGATCGCTCGGTGGCAAGGAAACCCTTGTCGTCCGTTTCAACCGCTGTAGGACCGGTGTGCTGGTCGGCGGCGATTCCTATTGTGTCAAGAACGCAGGGTACTAGCGCTCCGCAGGGGCGCAGGAGGTAAAATGGTTCAGTTCACACTCCCCAAGAACTCGAAGATCCGCACGGGCAAGACTTGGCCCAAGCCGGAGGGTGCCAAGAACACCCGCAAGTTCCAGATCTATCGCTGGAGCCCCGAAGACGGGCAGAATCCCAGCGTCGACACCTATTTCGTCGACATGGACACTTGCGGCCCGATGGTTCTGGACGCGCTGATCAAGATCAAGAACGAGATTGATCCGACGTTGACGTTCCGCCGCTCCTGCCGCGAGGGGATTTGCGGGTCCTGCGCGATGAATATCGACGGGATCAACACGCTGGCCTGTATTTACGGGATGGATGAGATCCGTGGTGATGTGAAGATCTACCCCCTGCCGCACATGCCGGTCGTCAAGGATCTGATCCCGGATCTGACCCATTTCTACGCCCAGCATGCTTCTATCATGCCATGGCTGGAGACCAAGACGAACCGGCCGCAGAAGGAATGGCGGCAGTCCATCGAAGATCGCAAGAAGCTGGACGGGTTGTACGAATGCGTGATGTGCGCGTCGTGCTCGACTTCCTGCCCGAGCTATTGGTGGAACTCGGACCGGTATCTGGGGCCGGCGGCGCTGTTGCATGCCTATCGCTGGATCATCGATAGCCGGGACGAGGCGACGGGCGAGCGGCTGGACGATCTGGAAGATCCGTTCAAGCTGTATCGCTGCCATACGATCATGAACTGCACCAAGACCTGTCCCAAGGGCCTGAACCCCGCCAAGGCGATTGCCGAGATCAAGCGGATGATGGTGAACCGGATCGTCTAGGCGCATTCACTCAACGGGTGTTGCAATGCAGCGGGATTCTTGCGTGGCTCAGGGGGCGGCGTGAGGATCCTGTTTCATGAATATACGCTGAACCTGCGCGGGACGTCGCAAGCGGTCTACGACTATGCGCATTATGCGGAGACCCTACTGGGGCACGAGGCCGTCATCTTCTACGATGCCGCATCGCCCGAGAATGACGCCGCGGTCATCGCAAAGTTCCAGGCCCGGTTCCGCCTGCTGCCCTACAGCGGTGATTTCGAGGCGCGGATCGCCCAAGTGTGCCGCGAGGAACAAATCGACCTGAGCTACTTTCTGAAATCGGGTGAGTGGGACGGGCGGCTTTCGCCGGTGACAGCCAATGCGGTGCATGTGGTCTTTCAGCGCTTCGATCCCCATGGCGACGCCTATGCCTATGTGTCGCCATGGCTGTCGAAGATGCGCAGCGGTGGGCTTTATCCCCATGTTCCGCATATCGTCGATCTGCCGCCCGTGTCCGGCCATATGCGTGAAGACCTGCAGATCCCCGAGGACGCCTATGTCTTTGGGCGCTATGGTGGGGCGAGCACCTTTGACCTGGATTTCGTTAAGCAGGGGCTGGTCGACCTGTTGGAAGACCCGCGCGTCTGGTGCGTCTTCGTGAATACCGACAGGTTCATCGACCACCCCCGCGTCTTGTTTCTGGATCCGATCACCCGGCCAGAGGACAAATCCCGGTTCATCGCGACCTGCGATGCCATGATCCATGCCCGCAAACGGGGCGAGAGCTTTGGCCTGGCGATTTCGGAGTTTCTGTTTCACAACAAGCCCGTGTTGGCTTGGCGCGGCGGCAAGGACGGCCATCACCGTACCATGCTTGCGCCATTGCCGGGCGCCTTGTACCGGGATCGGCAAACCTTCGTGGCCCAGGCGCGGGCCTTTGTCGGCGGCGCGGCGGAGGGGGCTGACTGGGCGGCGGCCGTCGCTCCCTTTGCGCCCGAACCGGTGATGCAGGCGTTTGACCATGTGTTTGTCCGGCGCGCGCATGGGCCGGTTCCTCCGCCCCGCCAGACATGGCGCCACGGGGCCCAGCGTTTGCGGGTGAATGCCGCCTATCAGATCTGCCGCAGAGTAATGCCGCGCTGATGGTGATCGTCGTCGTGCTTGCCATCGGGGCATTTGCGTTTCTGTGGTGGCGGTGGCGCTACACCACCCTGACGCGGGACTGCCGCTGGCGCCAAAGCAAGGCGACGGGCGACTGGCATTGCGCCTTTTGCGGCGAACGGGCCGCGCCATCGGATGGGCAAAGCCCGCGCCATTGCGCTAGACCCGCACCGCGCTAGGCCTGCGGGCTGTCCCGGATCCGTTTGACCGCGACCAACGGCGAAGGCGGATGCGCCTTCGCCGGGCGGTGATGCCTGGTAAACGGATAGCGGATAGATATTCACCACGTTCCCTGCCACGGTTGGCCCTATGTTTCAAAGCGTTGAAATCCCCGTCTGGCTGCTTGCCCTGATTCTGGTCTTCGCCGGGGTCACCTTCCTGTCGCACTTTCTGTTTCCGTCCGTCCGCTGGTATTTTCGCCGCCGGATGGAGCGTGTCGTGGCACAGCTGAACAAGCGCCTGAAGAAACCGATCGAGCCGTTCAAGCTGGCCCGGCGCCACGACACGATTGAACGGCTGACCTACGATTCCGCAGTGCTGGAAGCGGTCGGAGAGCATGCCGCCGAAGAGGGGGTGCCGGAAAACGTCGCCCTGGAACGCGCCCGCCGGTATGCGCGCGAAATCGTGCCTTCGTTCTCGGCCACCGCCTATTTCGGATTTGCCACCCGCGCCGCGCGGTGGCTGTCGCGGATGCTTTATGATGTGCGGCTGGATGCGGCCTCGGCCGAGGTGCTGGAGGATATTGATCCGGATGCGACGGTGATCTTCGTGATGAACCACCGCTCCAACATGGATTACGTGCTGATCACCTATATTGTGGCCGAGCGGTCGGCGCTGGCCTATGCGGTGGGCGAATGGGCGCGGGTTTGGCCGCTGTCGCCGCTGATCCGGGCGATGGGGGCCTACTTCATTCGCCGCAGATCGCGCAATGCGCTCTATCGTCGGGTGCTGGCGAGCTACGTGCAACTGGCGACCGCCGCCGGGGTGACGCAGGGCATCTTTCCCGAAGGCGGGCTGAGTCTGGATGGCCGGATGGGGCCGCTCAAGCTGGGATTGGTCAGCTATATCACGGCCAGAGCGGACCCAAGGACCGGCCGGGATGTCGTCTTTGTCCCGGTCGCCCTGTCCTATGATCGGGTGCTGGAGGACAGGATCCTGACCGATGCCGCAGCGTCCGGGACGCGGAGGTTCCGCGCGTCGGTGCCGCGGGCGATGTGGTTTCTGCTGCGCTATGCGTGGCGGCGCGTGACGGGCCAGGCAAAGCGGTTCGGCGTTGCGGGGGTGCGGTTCGGCCAGCCCTTGTCGATGCGCGCCCGTCTGGCCGAAGACCCGGATCTGCGGATCGAGCGGATCGGGGCGGATCTGCGCAAGCGTATGCGGGATGCCTTGCCGATTCTTCCCGTGCCTCTGATCGCCTGGATCGTGACCAACGCGGGCGCGCCGGTGCAACGGGAGGCGTTGGTGGCCCGTGCCAAGGCTATGTTGGCGGCGGAACCGTCACGGGCATTGGGCGCGGACAGGGACGCGTTCATCGCAGACGGGCTTGCGGGCCTGACAAGGCGGCACCTGCTGCAAGAGGGGCCCGACGGATTCTTCATCGCGCCTGGGCAAGAGGATCTGGTCACGTTCTACGCCAATTCCGTGGCCCATGTTTTCGATGCACCAGCGGGATCCGCCCCACCGGGCTGAATCCGTCGCGACATAAAATTTCAAAATACTCTTTCTTGCTATTGCAAAGTTGCGCACTCATCTCTAATTCGAGGGGACGCCGCCGGCGATTCTGCGATGCGGCATGATTTGGCAAGGAGCGCGCATGATGGCTTTGGACAGCAATCCGGCGATCGCCGGTTACGAGGCCCCGGAAAAGGACCTTTACGAGATCGGAGAGATCCCCCCGATGGGCTATGTCCCGCAAAAGATGTACGCTTGGGCGATCCGCCGCGAGCGACACGGTGAGCCGGAGACGGCAATGCTGCAGGAGGTCGTCGATGTACCGCGCCCCGACAGTCACGAGGTGCTCGTCCTGGTGATGGCGGCCGGGGTGAACTACAATGGCGTCTGGGCCGGTCTGGGCATCCCGCTGTCGCCGTTCGACGTCCACAAGGCCGACTATCACATCGCCGGTTCGGATGCGTCCGGCATTGTCTGGGCGGTCGGATCCAAGGTCACGCGCTGGAAAGTCGGCGACGAGGTCGTGATCCATTGCAACCAGGACGATGGGGACGATGAAGAGTGCAATGGCGGCGACCCGATGCTGTCACCCAGCCAGCGGATCTGGGGATATGAAACGCCGGACGGATCGTTCGCGCAATTCACCTGCGTCCAGGCTCAACAGCTGATGCCCCGGCCCAAGCATCTGACCTGGGAGGAATCGGCCTGCTACACGCTGACGCTGGCCACTGCCTACCGGATGCTGTTCGGTCATCACCCGCATGAGTTGAAGCCTGGACAGAACGTGCTCGTTTGGGGTGCTTCGGGCGGGCTTGGGTCCTATGCGATCCAGTTGATCAACACGGCGGGCGCGAATGCGATCGGTGTGATCTCGGAAGAGGACAAGCGCGATTTCGTCATGAGCCTTGGGGCCAAGGGCGTCTTGAACCGCAAGGATTTCAATTGCTGGGGGCAATTGCCCACCGTCAACACCGACGAATACAAGCAGTGGTTCGCCGAGGCGCGGAAGTTCGGCAAGGCGATCTGGGACATCACCGGCAAGGGCAACAATGTCGACATGGTGTTCGAACATCCCGGAGAGGCGACCTTCCCCGTCTCGACCTTCGTGGTCAAGAAGGGCGGCATGGTGGTGATCTGCGCCGGGACCACCGGGTTCAACCTGACGATGGATGCGCGGTATCTGTGGATGCATCAGAAGCGGATCCAGGGCTCTCACTTTGCGCATCTGCGGCAGGCCTCGGCGGCGAACCAGCTGATGATCGAGCGCCGACTGGACCCCTGTATGTCCGAAGTGTTCCCCTGGGAAGAGATTCCCGCCGCGCATGTCAAGATGCGCCGCAATGAACACAAGCCCGGCAACATGTCAGTTCTTGTGCAATCGCCCAAGACCGGCCTGCGGACGCTGGAGGATGCCCTGGCCTCCAGCCGCTTCCGGTAACTTTTTTTCAGGGGTCGAAATGGGGTGCTGGTGCTCTGCCCTGAGGGCCAGCATCGTCGCTTGTACCGGGTTCTACCACGTAAGATCAAGCGCTTAGCAAAGACTCCCTCCCCATTTATGGGGAATAACAAAACGCGAATAGATCAGGCTACCCTAAGAGTGGTATTCTATTGTTAAGCTTCCGTTAACCTTTGGTATGGAGAGATTGCTATGGCAAACGATTGGATACTCGACGTTCTCGCGGACATTAAGGCCTTTGCCAACAAGAATGGCCTGACCAAAACGGCAGAACAGCTGGATGATGCCATGCTGGTCGCCGCCGCTGAGATTGCGTCCTCGAAGGGGGGACGGCCAGCACCGGCCGCACGTGATGAAAGGACGCCTGGACTCGTTTATTGAGAGCATTCAAAGCGTTTCTTCGCTCGATGAATTGCAGCCCCACATCAAGTCGCTTCGCGGGCTGTTCGATGTTGAACATGTTACCTACCATCTCGTCAGCGGCACCGGCAAACAATATGCCGCGACCACCTACTCCGAGGAATGGGGCAAACAATATTTCGGAGAGGACTACGCCCGGATTGATCCGGTGGTTCAGGGCTGCTTTCGCCGCTTTCACCCGGTCGACTGGCGCCTTCTGGACTGGTCCGGCAAAGCGGCGCGGGATTTCATGGGCGAGGCGCGGGCGGCGGGGGTCGGCTCCCAAGGTTTTTCCATCCCGATTCGAGGGCCCTCTGGTCAGTTCGCTCTGTTTACGATTTCGGATGCCCGCAGCGATTCTCAGTGGGAAAGCTTCACAGAAGAGCATACGCGTGACCTGATCCTGGCGGCGCATTTCCTGAACCAGAAAGCGTTGGAGATCGAGCGGGGCTCAGACGAGGCGAAGCAGCAAAGCCTCTCACCGCGTGAAATCGACGTTTGTACCCTGCTTGCAATGGGTTACAGCCGTGCGCAAGCGGCGGATTCGCTGTCAATCAGCGAGCATACCTTGCGCGTTTACATCGAAAGCGCCCGGTTCAAACTGGGCGCTTCCAACACCATACACGCGATCGCAAAGGCCCTGGCAATGGGCCTTGTGGTGGTTTGATTCTGACCGCAAGCCTCGATTGCTTAGCTTTGTCTTAATCCGGGAGGATCAACCTTTTCTGCAGATTTCCTGCGAAAGGGCTCCTCATGCTGCGTTACATCTACGGCGACGATCTGGCGAAACTCCCCACCCTGCGCGACACGATGTTCGCCGACCGGGCCACCCAGTTCCGCGATCGGCTGGACTGGGCCGTCTCGGTCGATGCGAATGGCCACGAGCGCGACGAATACGATGCCAAGAACCCGCTGTATGTGATCTGGGAACGGGCGGACGGGACCCACGGCGGATCCATGCGGTTCCTTCCGACCGTCGCCGAGACCATGGTGAACGATCATTTCCAGCATCTGTCGGGGGCAGAGATCCGGCATCCGCTGATCTGGGAATGTACACGGTTCTGCCAGGCCCCCGATGCCGAGGCACGCACCTCTGCCGCGCTTATGCTGGGGGCGCTGGAGGTTGGGTTGGGCTTTTACCTCAGCGATCTTGTCGGCGTGTTCGATTCGCGGATGGTGAGGATCTATCGTCGGCTGGGCTGGGAACCGGCGGTGCTTGGGTCGGACGGGCAGGGACGTGAGGCGATCAGCGTCGGCCTTTGGACCTGCGACGATGAGGTGCGGCCGAGGTTGCTGGAGAAGGCCGGCGTGTCTTCGGCCTTCAGCCAGGCCTGGTTTGACCAGTGCTTTGGCCATGCGGGGATGTCCCTGGCCGCGGTGGGGTGATAGCGGCGCCCATTTGCCCCCGCGTGGTGCGGGGGCGCTCAGGACTTGCGCGGTGCCGGGGGCGAAGGCGCCTGCGGGCCAATGCTTCGGACATAGGGTGCCTTTGACAGAGCCTGCCGGGCGGTTGGGCAAGTCGGTCGTGTTTGACACCGCCAAGCGCGCCAGTCCGCACACATGCGCGGGCCATCGCTGACTTGCGCGACTGGCTCTAGCCTCCGCGCACCAGCCGAGGCCCGTCGAACACCGTCACGGGCGGCAGCGGTCTGTCCCATTTGGAGACGTAGACCAGCGCCGTATGGGCGGGATTGCCCTGGGACAGGGCAGAGGAGCCCGCGTCGTAGGTCAGGACGTTCGGGTTCCCGTGCACGTCGATCGGACCGTCTTCCAGCAAGACCACGTCCATCCACGCGCCCGTCGGCAAAGCGATGCAATCGCGCCGGATCCCCGGTGTCAGCGTCACGCCCGCCAGCGTCCGGCCGCGCGCGTTTCGCAGCAGGGCGACATCGCCCTCGGCCAGGTCATGCGCGGCCGCCGTGTCGGGATGCAGGTAGCAGCGTTCCCGGCCTTGAACTTTCGCCGCGCGCGAGGCGTCTCCGGCATCGTTCTGCGCATGCAGCCGCATCTGGGGTTGGGGTGAGATCAGGTGCAGGGCGTCCGCAGGTGCATCCCCGGTCCATTCCCGGGGCGCCGTCCAGGACGGTGTGGCGCCAAGATCCGGCAGCGCCATGTCGGCGATTCTGCGGCTGGCGACCTCGATCTTTCCGGAGGGGGTGGCCAGCGGCGCCGCGTCCGGGTCGGCAATGAACGCTTCAAGAAAGACGGAAGCGACGTCGCTGTCGGGCACATTCACCCGCCCGGCCGCTTTCAACGCCTCAAAGTCGGGCAGGCCGGGCGCCTTGGTGCGGGCTTGGTCCCACAGGTGCCGCAACCAGCCCTCGGTGTCGCGCCCTTCGGTGAAGGCCGGACCGACGCCCAGCCTGTCGGCAAGTCCGGCGAGGATGGCGTGGTCGTCGCGGGCCTCGCCATGGGGTGGACGCAGCCGGCTCATGTAGACGGCCTCGCTTTCGCGGTACATCAGCATGATATCCTCGCGTTCCAGCGGCGAGGTGGCGGGCAGCACGATATCGGCCCGCCGGGCGGTCGCGGTCCAGCTATGATCGAGGATCAGCACGGTGTCGGGGCGTTGCCAGGCGCGCTCCAGCCGGAAGAGATCCTGGTGATGGTGGAACGGGTTGCCCCCGGCCCAGGCGATCATGCGGATATCCGGGTAGATGTGGGTGCCGCCGTTGTAGTGGAACAGCGCGCCGGGAGCGTCGAGCATGTCGGCGATCCGGGCGACCGGGATGAAATCGGCAACCGGGTTCTTGCCGGCGGGCACCGCCGGCCAAGAGCGTGTGCGGACCGGCCGGTTGGAACTGTTCATGCTGGCCGGGCCAAAGGCAAAGCCGGTGCCGGGTTGTCCGATCCGCCCCAGCATGCAGGCCAGGTTGATCGCCGCCCACAGGGTCTCCTCGCCCCGGTCGGCTCGCTGGAGGCCATAGGCGCAGGTGATCAGCGATTTGTTTGCCGCAAGGTCGCGGGCCAGCGCGCAGATGACATCGGGCATCAGATCGCAGATTGGCGCGGCCCAGTCCGGGGTTTTCGGCTGGCCATCGCGTTCTCCCATGACCTGCGCCCGCCAGATCTCGGCGCCGGAGGTATAGCGGGACAGAAACGCCTCGTCGGCCAGGCCTTCGTCGAACAGGACATAGGCCAGCGCCAGGATCAGCGCCCGGTCGGTGCCCGGCCGGATCGGCAGCCAGGTGCCGCCGTCCAGATCGCCCTGCTGCGGCGAGACATTGACCAGCTGGATGCCCTTGTCCCGCAGCCGTGCCACGCGCCCGGCCACATGATGTCGCGCCACCCCGCCAGAGGCGATCTGGGCCGTGCGATCCGCCAGCCCGCCAAAGGCCAGGATCAGCTCTGCCTCTGCCTCTATCGACGGCCAGCTGGTGGCCTGGCCCATCGCCTCGTAGAACGACAGTCCGAAGACATGAGGAAACAGAACCTCGGCCCCCGCGTGGGAATAGCTGTTTCGCTTGGCCGTATAGCCGCCGATGCAGTTGAGAAAACGCGAGAGCTGTGATTGCGCGTGGTGAAACCGGCCCGCGCTGGCCCAGCCATAGCTGCCACCGAAGATCGCGGAATTGCCATGGCTGTCGATAATCCGCCGGAATTCCCCCGCAACGATGTCCAGCGCTTCGTCCCAGGGCAGTTCCACAAACTCAGCGTCTCCGCTGCGGGCGGAATCGCGTGCCTGCAGCCAACCGCGGCGAAAGGCGGGCCGGGCGATGCGGGTGGGCTCATGGCGCGCCGCCGACCACCAGCTTTGTCCGACCGCCGATGGATGCGGATCATCCGCGACAGGCGCCAGGCCTGTGCCGTCAAACCGGTAGCTGCCCCAGTGGGCGGCGGTGTATTTGGGGGGCGAGGTCGTCATTGGCGCGGATCCTTCTGCCGGGGGGCGGCGCTGCATACTGGGCAGGATCCTGTCCGTCGTAAAGCCGTCGCGCCCGCGGATACGCGCAAGGGAGCCCGTTGAGGTGAATTGCGGCTTAAAGCGTTTCGATCTGAACCTGGATCGTGAGGGATTCCCTTGAGGTCTG
>CAYGRI010000154.1:0-11789 GCA_964352155.1 uncultured Maritimibacter sp.
ATGCCGTAGCACTCTATCAAGCCCAAGCACCGCGCCCAGACCGAACGCTTACGGCCGGCCTGTCACAAAATGCGTTCTTTCGTTTTCGCGGTGTCCGGGACGTCCCCCCGAGGCGAGACCCTTACTTGCCGTAGACCGCTTTACGGGCCAGGCGGCGTGCGTCTTCCGGGAAAATTCCCAGGTCCAGGGCCAGATCGCGCGGCATGGCCTGGATTTCGCTGACGGTTTGATTGTACAGGCGCCGCTTGGTGCTGGCTTCGCGTACTCTTTCAAAGAAGGTCATTGTCTGCTCCATACGGTGTGCGGTGTTACGTTTTTGATGTCCCTTAGATGGACCGCTTGTTAGCGTTCGACAACGACCGTTTCTGCAGTGCCGCCATGCATATTCTGCAATGCAGCATTTCTGAGGCAATCTGCCTAAGTGATTGGCAGTTAATAAAAAAGGCGCCGGTAGAACCGACGCCTTCATTCATTCTTTGCTAACGGGTCTTCAGATCAGCTTGCCCATCGCAACGGCCGTGTCGCTCATCCGGTTGGAAAAGCCCCATTCATTGTCATACCAGGTCAGCACACGGCACATGGTGCCGCTCATGACTTTCGTCTGGTCCATGTGGAAAATCGAAGAATGGCTGTCGTGGTTGAAATCCATCGAGACGAGCGGCTCATCCGTGTAGCCCAGGATGCCCTTCAGCGGCCCGTCGGCGGCAGCGCGGATGGCATCGTTGATTTCTTCAATCGTGGTGTCGCGCGCCGCCTCGAAGGTCAGATCCACGACAGAGACATTGGGCGTCGGCACGCGGATCGCGACACCGTCAAGCTTGCCGTTCAGCTCCGGCAGGACCAGGCCAACGGCCTTGGCGGCCCCGGTCGAGGTCGGGATCATCGACATGGCCGCAGCACGGGCGCGATACAGATCCTTGTGCATCGTGTCCAGCGTTGGCTGGTCGCCGGTGTAGGAATGGATCGTCGTCATGAAGCCGCGGGTTATGCCGATGGCATCGTTCAGAACTTTTGCCACTGGTGCCAGACAGTTGGTGGTGCAGGACGCGTTTGATACGACAAGGTCCGCACCGGTGAGAGCGCTGTCGTTGACGCCAAAGACGATCGTCTTGTCGGCATTCGTGCCGGGCGCCGAAATCAGCACCCGCGACGCGCCATTGTCCAGGTGCGCCTGGCACTTTTCCTTGCTGGCAAAGATGCCGGTGCATTCCAGAACGACGTCGACATCCGACCAGGGAAGCTCTGCCGGGTTGCGGATCGCGGTAACCCGCATCGGGCCGCGGCCTACGTCGATGCTGTCCTCGGCGGTGGTCACCTTGACGGGAAAACGGCCGTGGACGCTGTCGTAGCGCAAAAGATGCGCGTTCGTTTCCACGGGCCCCAGATCGTTGATGGCGATCACCTCAATATCGGTACGGCCCGACTCGATGATCGCGCGCAGGACATTTCGTCCAATCCGCCCAAATCCGTTTATTGCGACTTTCACGGCCATATCTGACCTCCTCTCGGTTGCAACGCGTTCGCTGCGTTGAATGGCTTTTCGGCGGAAACGTCAACCACCGTGGCGGGGAAACAGCCGCAGTGGTGCCGGAAGAGACCGCCAGCTATCGCCAGAACGCCAGATATTCGATCAGCGCCAGCCCTTTGCGTCCCACAAACATGCTCGCGGCCCAGTCGTTCGCATAGGCGTCCAGGGCCAGTGCGCCTATGACAAGGATGGCAATTCCGATAGCAATGGAGTTGGTCATGTGCGCGACGGATCCAGGATGGCCAAGTTTCTCTCATGCGATAAGCGCTCGCAGTGAAAAGGACAAGAGATGCGCAATTTTGCGGGATTTTGCGGGCGCTTGCTGATTGCGGCGCTTTTTGCAGTCGGTGCGGCGCAAAAATTGGTCAACCCCGCCGCTGCCCAGATGTTGCTGGAGGCGTTTGACTGACCCGCCTGACTGATCTGGTCCGCGATGGTTATTGATCTTGTCGCGGCGCTTGCGATGGCCTCCGGCGTCCTGATGGAGCCTGCCGCGCTTGCTCTGGCGGTCTATTGCGGCGTGACGAGCCTGCTTCACTTTCTGCCGGATGATCCCTGGCAGATGACGATCTTCGTCAAGAACTTGGCGGTCGCGGGCGGGTGCCTGATCTTGGCTGCGAGCGGCGGAGGCACCTGGCGCCTCCGCCTGATACAATCTACATAAAGATCTTTGTATCACGTCTTTACAGAAGGGACTTCACCTTGTCAGCCGTGGCCTGGGCGGTGATTCCGAAGTGCTGGAACAGGGTCTCTGCCGGGGCAGACGCCCCAAAGGAGGACATCCCGACAAAGCCTGCTTTCGCCTCGCGCCCGCGTTCGCCCATCAGCCAGCGGTCCCAGCCCTGCCGCATGCCGGCTTCGATCGCGACACGAACGGCGCCGCCGGGCAGAATGCGCTTGCGGTAGGCCTCGTCCTGTTCCTCGAACAGCTCCCAGCAGGGCATGGAGACGACCCGGGTTCCGATCCCTTCGGCCTGCAAGAGCGCGCGGGCCTCCATAGCGATGGAAATCTCCGAGCCGGTCGCCATCAGGATGGCCTGCCGTTTGCCCTCGGAGTCGGCGAGCACATAAGCGCCGTTCGCCAACAGGTTGTTGGATTTGTGCGCGGTGCGAACCGTGGGCAGTCCTTGCCGCGTCAGGGCGAGCACGGTGGGCCGGCCGCTTTGCGACAAGGCGATCTCCCAGGCTTCGGCTGTTTCGACAATGTCCGCCGGGCGGATCACCAACAGGTTCGGCGTCGCGCGCAGCATCGCCAGATGTTCCACGGGCTGGTGCGTTGGGCCGTCTTCGCCCAGGCCGATGGAATCATGCGTCATCACATAGGTGACCGGCAGATGCGACAGGGCAGACAGGCGGATCGCAGGGCGAGCATAGTCGGTGAAGCACATGAACGTCCCGCCGTAAGCCTTTACACCGCCGTGCAAAGCCATGCCGTTCATCGCGGCGGCCATGCCCAGTTCGCGGATGCCGTAATGGATATAGCGCCCGCCCCGGTTGTCAGGCCCAAACACGGTCATATCCGGCGATTTTGTGTTGTTCGAGCCCGTCAGATCCGCAGAGCCGCCAATGGTCTCGCCGAGGATCGGATTGATCACCCCCAGCGCCTTTTCCGAGGCCGCGCGTGTCGCGATCTTGGGTGCGCTCTCCGACATCTCTTTCTTGAATTTGCGCAGAGCGGAGCCGAGACGGCCGGGAAGCTCGCCCGCGAGTTCACGCTCAAATTGCGCCTGGCGCGCGGCAGAAAGCGCGTCAAACCGCTCTTTCCAGGCCTGGTGAGCGGCCTGGCCGCGCTCTCCGATGGTTTCCCAGGCCGATTTGATGTCGGCAGGTATGTCGAATGGCCCATGGCCCCAGCCATAGACGTCGCGCGTCTCGGCGATCAGCTGTGCATTTGTCAGAGCGCCGTGCCCCTTGGCGGTGTCCTGGGCCGAGGAGCCCAAGGCGATATGGGTTTTGCAGGCGATCATCGATGGCTCTGGTGCCGTTTTTGCAGCCGCGATTGCGGCGTCGATGGCCATGGGATCATGGCCGTCGATCTGCTGGACGTGCCAGCCCGCCGCGCGGAACCGCTCTGCCTGATCGGTGATGTCCGACAAGTCGACGGTGCCGTCGATGGTGATGTTGTTGTCGTCGAACAGGACGATCAGCTTTCCCAACTGGTTGCGCCCGGCCAGGCCGATCGCCTCATGGCTGACCCCTTCCATCAGGCAGCCGTCGCCGGCGAACACATAAGTATAGTGATCGGCGATCTTTTTGCCGTAGCGGGCGCGCTGCACCTCTTCGGCGATGGCAAAGCCCACGGCATTCGCAATGCCCTGACCCAGCGGGCCGGTTGTCACTTCGATGCCGTCGGCCATGATGTTTTCAGGGTGGCCTGCGGTTTTGGCGCCCAACTGTCTGAAGTTCTTGACTTCTTCCAGCGTGATCTCTGGGTTGCCGGTCAGATAGAGCAGCGCGTAGAGCAGCATCGACCCGTGGCCATTCGACACGATGAACCGGTCACGGTCCGGCCAGGAGGGGGCCGCGGCGTCGAATTTCAGGTGCTTTTCGAACAGCACGGTCGCGATATCGGCCATGCCCATGGGCATGCCGGAATGCCCCGAATTGGCAGCCGCAACGGCGTCCATCGCCAACATGCGGATTGCGCAGGCTTTTTTCCAATGATCTGGGAATTGCTCTTTGAGCGCGGCGATTTCCATTGCGGGCGCATCCTTTGTCGTGACCGGGTTGATGCCGGTCATACCAAGGTTCTTGGCAAGTTCAAGCGCGCCGCGTAAGCCCTTGGTGCAAAAAGGGGGGAAGCATTTCCTGCATGGCTTGGCTAAAATCATGCGAGGAAAGTCTGGGAATGATTCGGACGCGGGCAATGCCACGTGTTCGGGATAGGGTAATTGCATGACCGAGATTGCGGCATTGCAGCGCCGCCTGCGCGATGCATTGGACAGTATAGCGACCGGTGTCGATGTCCTGCAGGCGCCGGTGCCGCAGGTGGATGCGGAAGAACTGTCCCGCCTGCAGGATGCGCTTGCGGCGGAACAGGAAGCGAATGCGCAGCTTGAAGAGCGCCTGCGGTCGCAGCGCGAGAAGATGGAGCGCATGGAGCGCGAGCAACGGACGGCAATTGGCCGGTTGAAACAAGAGCTTGCGGATGGAGAGATCCAGACGCAACGGATGCGCCGGACCAATACCCAGCTGCGTCAGTCCATCCAGTCCCTGCGGGAAGCGGCAGAGACCGGCGTGGTGGAACCGCATCTGATCAATCAGGCGATGATGTCCGAATTGGAAGGGCTGCGGGTGGTGCGCGAGGGCGACCGGGCCGAAATGGATGCGATCCTGGGAGAGCTGAAACCGCTGCTCGAGGAGGGACAGGATGCCTGAGGTCACGATTTCCATCGGCGGGCGCGATTACGCGGTGGCTTGCCAGGAGGGCGAAGAGCAATATCTGCACTCGGCCGCGAAACTGCTGGACAACGAGGCCTCGGCGCTCGCGGGGCAGGCGGGGCGGTTGCAGGAAGCGCGAGTGTTGCTCATGGCCGGGCTGATGCTAGCCGACAAGACAGCCGGGCTGGAAGAACAGCTACGCTCTGCCGAATCCCGCCTGGGCGCGCAGGAAGCCGAGATGGAGCAATTGCGCGCCGCGTCGCAGGGCGAGGCCCCGCCCGCCCCGGAGCCGGAACGGATTGAAGTCCCCGTTCTGCCCGAGGGTTTGACCGAAGACCTTCAGGCCTTGGCCATGACGGCAGAGGATCTGGCGGCGCTGGTCGCGGAGAAGCTGGCTGCGGCCTCCTGAAAAACACTACGATGTCCGAAGGTTATCGCTGAGTGCGCGCCCGAGGTCGATGAAGGCCTTGATCTGATCCGGCTTGCGCAGCCGCTTCGGTATCCTCAGGCGCAGGCCGAAGGGGCCGCGCATGACGATGGGTTGCTGCGCCTCGTTCCGGCCAGCGCGGGCATTCGCCAGTTCGGGCGCGAATCTGATCCCGTCCAGCGATGTTTCGGCGCCGGGAGAGGCCATCAGCGTGCCAGAGCCCTGGCTGTCGATGGATCGCAGCCCCTGCGCCTCTTCGCCCAGCCCATTGGTGATCTTGTCCAGCAGAAATCGCCCGATATCACCGCCCATCATGCCGATCATCTTGTCCGCCATCTCGCGGGTCTTGGCCGGGATGTCGGGGCCAAGCACGGCCATGCCATCGGGGATCGCCAGACCAGGGTCGCAATATTGGGTGTGGCTGCGGGTCCGCCCGCTGTTGGACGAATAGAAGTAGATCGTCAGCGTCCAGCCTTCCGACGGGTCCGTCAGGATCGTCTCACTCGAACCGCTGCCCTTGGCTGGGATGTAATCATATTGCCAGCCATGCATTCTCGCGAATTGCTGCAACTTGGCCCGCTTCGCCGCGCCGGCCCTAAGCGCGAAAACCAGAACCGCGCTGCTACCGATGCTGGCCAAAAGAAAGAGGGCAACAAAGGTAATGTCCATGAGACCGTTCCTTTCAAAAAAAGGGCCCCGGCGATGGGGCCCGTCCGCAGCGTAGAACGGGAGGACGCGTCTGTCAGCCCAGTGCGGGCGTCAGCCGTTGGCAGCCCGGATCTTTTCGGCCGCGTCTTTGTCGTAGGGCACGCCCTGCTCATCGAAAAGCTGGTCCAACTCGCCGCTAAGCGTCATCTCGGTGATGATGTCGCATCCGCCGACGAATTCGCCCTTCACGTATAGCTGCGGCACCGTCGGCCAATCAGAGTAATCCTTGATGCCCTGCCGGACCGCATCATCGGCGAGCACGTTCACATCTTTGAACTCCACCCCCATGAAGTTCAGAACGCCCGCTACGCGGCTGGAAAAACCGCATTGCGGCATGGACTTGGTGCCTTTCATGTAAAGCACGACGTCGTTCGCCTTCACGGTGCTGTCAATCTCGGTCTTAACATCGGTCATTTTGACATTCCTGTCGTTCCGCGCCGTCACTCTGGCGCTTTGGTGGTCAGGGCCAGCGCGTGCAATTCGCCATGTGCGCCGTCCATCTTGCCCTTCAGGGCGGCGTAGACCGCCCGCTGCTGCTGAACACGGTTCTTGCCGCGGAAGCTTTCGTCGATCACTTCGGCCGCATAGTGGTTTCCGTCGCCCGCAAGGTCGGTGATCTTGATCTGCGCCTCCGGAAAACTCTCCCGGATCAATGCTTCGATTTCTTGCGCCTGCATGGCCATTGGATCGCTCCGATATTTCCCGGAGTAGATGTATTCACGATGCAGCTAGGCCGCAAGGGTTCAGATATGGTGCGCCAGGCTGCGCAGGAAGCGGGCGATCTCGGTTCTCAGCGAGCCGGTGGCCAGCGCGGCCGCTCGGTCCGGTGTCATCTCATCGGGGCAAAGCGCGACCACGAAGGCAGCCCGCGCGGCGTCTTCGTCGTCTTCCAGCGGCAGCGCCGCCGTCGTTTGCAGAAGGTCCAGCTGCTGATGGATCCAGCGCAGGTGCCGAAAGGTTTCCAGCACCGCTGGCAGGTCGCCGGGGGCGTCCTGCCAGCTTATCCCGTCATGCAAGGCGACGGTGCGCTGCCCCGCCCCCAAGCAGTCATAGCGGAGACAGCCGGAAAAACCTTCTTCTTCCAGGTGGTTATAGATCGAACACTCATGCTGCGCCAGATGTGGGCAGGGCAGGCCGGCGGGTTTGTCAAAGGCGAAATCCTCGCCTTCGTCAAAGGCCAGCGCCACGCAGCACAGCGCGGCACAGGTCGAGCAATCCGGTTCGAGCGAGGGCAAGAGCATGAGTCAGGCAAAAATCTCTGCAAATCGAGTATGATACAGCGCCGCCAGGTCCGACAGCGGAGCCGAGACGCCGCCGAACGTGACGGAGTGGCCGGTAAACCGACCGACCGACGCGATCGGGATGCCAAGTTTGCCGGCGGCGACCATCAAACCCTCTGCCTGGTCGAAATTGCAGGCCACGAGATAGCGGCCCTGATCCTCGCCAAACAACTGGGCCGTGTCTGCCGTGTCCAGCACAACGCCGACGCCCGCCGCATCCGCCATCTCGAAGGCGGCCATGGCGAGGCCGCCGTCGGACAGGTCGGTGCACGCCGTGACCCAGGCCCGGTTCTCGCGGATGAAATCTCCGTGCAGCTTCTCGGCCGCCAGATCGACGGGAGGCGCATCGCCTTCCTCGCGGTTGAATACCTCTGCCAGCAAGGCGGACTGGCCAAGGTGACCGTGGGTTTCGCCAATGACCAGCGCCACATGCCCCTCGCGCGCGACGCCGGCGATCAGATCCTCGGCGGTTGCGATCAGGCCAACCGCGCCAATGGTCGGCGTTGGCAGAATCGCGGTGCCATCGGTTTCATTATACAGTGACACGTTGCCAGACACGATGGGCATGTCGAGCGCCGCGCAAGCCGCCCCGATCCCTTTGATCGCGCCCACGAATTGCCCCATGATCTCGGGCTTCTCGGGATTGCCGAAGTTCATGTTGTCGGTGGTGGCCAGCGGGGTCGCGCCGGTGGCGGTGAGGTTGCGATAGGCCTCGGCCACGGCCTGTTTTCCGCCCTCTTCGGGGTTGGCCAGCACATAGCGCGGCGTGACATCCGAGGTGAAGGCGAGCATCTTGCCCGTCCCATGCACCCGCACGACCCCCGCCCCAAGACCCGGCGCGCGCACGGTATCGGCCAGGACCATATGGTCGTACTGCTGGTAAACCCATTGTTTTGACGCATAATTCGGGCTGGACAGCAGCGCCTTCAACCCGTCGATCGGGTCGATGCCGGGCACGTCCTCCACCGGGGCGGGCTCCGGGGCTAGCTCCCACGGGCGGTCATACTCCGGCGCGGTCGAGGACAGCTTGGACAGCGGCAGGTCCGCCTTCACCGCCCCCTCATGCAGGATCAGAAACCGGTCTTCAGCCAGGGTCTCGCCCACGATGGCGAAATCCAGATCCCATTTGTCAAAGATCGCCTTGGCCTCGGCCTCCTTTTCGGGGCGCAGAACCATCAGCATGCGTTCCTGGCTTTCGGACAGCATCATTTCATAAGCCGTCATCGCGGTTTCGCGCACCGGCACACGGTCGAGGTCCAGCCGCACGCCAAGCCCGCCCTTGTCGCCCATCTCCACAGCCGAACAGGTCAGCCCGGCGGCGCCCATGTCCTGGATCGAGATCACGGCGCCGGTCTGCATCAGTTCCAGACATGCCTCCAGCAGACGTTTCTCCGTGAACGGGTCGCCAACCTGCACGGTGGGGCGTTTTTCCTCAATGGAATCATCGAATTCCGCGCTTGCCATTGTCGCGCCGCCAACGCCGTCCCGGCCGGTCTTGGCGCCAAGATAGACAACCGGCATCCCCACGCCGGAGGCGGCGGAGTAAAAGATGCTGTCGGCATCGGCCAGCCCGGCGGCAAAGGCATTCACCAGACAATTGCCGTTATAGGCGGGATGGAACCGCACCTCGCCGCCGATCGTGGGGACGCCGAAGGCATTGCCATAACCGCCGATTCCTTCGACCACCCCATGCACGAGCTGCCGCGTTCTGGGGTGGTCGGGCGCGCCGAAGCTGAGCGCGTTCATCGCCGCAATCGGCCGCGCGCCCATGGTAAAGACGTCGCGCAGGATGCCCCCCATCCCCGTCGCAGCCCCTTGATAGGGCTCGATATAGGACGGGTGGTTGTGGCTTTCCATCTTGAAAACAACGGCTTGCCTATCGCCAATGTCCACGACGCCGGCATTTTCGCCCGGGCCGCAAATCACTTGTTTGCCTTCGGTCGGCAAGGTGCGCAGCCATTTCTTGGATGACTTGTAGGAACAATGCTCGTTCCACATGGCCGAAAAAATCCCCAGTTCGGTGAAGCTCGGGGTGCGTCCAATAATCTCCAGGACCCGCGCGTATTCCTCGGGCTTGAGCCCGTGGGCTGCGACCAGCTCTTCGGTTATCTCCGGTTCCTGCATTCATGTCCCCTGCGTGCGACCAAGGGCCTTTTAGGGCAGGGCGCGGGAAAACGAAAGCGGGCGCGCGCGGACCGGGGCAGTGTTCCGGGACTGCTGCGTAAAATCACCATAAAACCACTGCCACGCCGCTGTCCGCGCATGTGCTCCGAATGCATGTTTTTAATGACGTTTTGCGCGTAAATTTAGATGTATTCCCGAGGCACAAAAAAAGGCCGGGCAACTGCCCGGCCCAGTCCAACAGGGAGGTGAGGCTGCGACCTATGAGTGCTCAATCCGTCGCAACCTCATGATCGAAGTATGCCCCGAATGCTCACCAATCAAGCATGAAAAGAAGAAACGAGCGCAATGCCGATATGCTGCAGATGCATAACTGTCACAGTGTCAGCCGAGCGCTTCTTCGGATTTTCGCTTGCGGTAGGTGATGATCTCTTCCGCGACGAAATCGCGGAAGGCCGCTATGCGCTTGGAATTACGCAATTCCTCGGGGTAGGCGAGGAAAACGGGCACCTCGTTGGATTCCACATCCGTCAAAACTCGGACCATATCGGGGAAGTCGTCGATCAGGTAGTCGGGCAAGACGCCAATCCCAAGGTTGTTCAAAACGCCCTGCAACACGCCGAAGTAGTTGTTGACCGTCAGCAGCGACCAAACGTCATGAGTCATCAACTCCTGAACCAGATTCGCCCCGGCCGCGACCTGGAACGAGGCGGGGTTCTGGCAGATCAGCCGGTGTTTCGAGACATCGGCGAGGGTGGCGGGGGTGCCTTTCTCCTCCAGGTACTTCGGTGACGCGTATAGGCGCATCCGGATGTTCATCAGCCTTCGACGGATCAGATCGGCTTGTGACGGTTCTTTCATCCGGATCGCAACGTCGGCTTCCCGCATCGGGAGGTCCAGAACCCGTTCCTCCAGCATCAGGTCAATTTTGAGGTCGGGGTATTTGGCATAAAGCTTGGTCAGACGCGGCGCGAGCCACAGGGATCCGAAGCCAATCGTGGTGGTCACCCGAAGTTCGCCGAACACCTCTTCCTTGCTGTCGCGGATCCGCGCCTCGGCCGTGTCCAGCCTGCGCACCATAGAGGAGGTGGCATCGAACAGCAGCTCCCCCTGTTCGGTGAGGATCAACCCACGCGCATGGCGGTGAAAGAGGGTGGCGTTCAGGCTTTCTTCCAGCGCGCGGATCTGACGGGACACGGCCGATTGACTCAGGTGCAGCGTCTCCCCGGCGTGGGTCAGACTGCCGGCGTCGGCCACCGCGTGAAAAATCCTCAGCTTGTCCCAATCCATGTCATCATCCAAATTATGCGGCTACCTACCGCAGTACCCGCTTACTAAAGGGGGCGCCGACCAATATGCAAACGGCGCCATCGCGAAAAAATCAGTTTGTAGGTCAGCATCCATGACCTATGATCGCCCCAGAGTTCAAAGGGAGGAGACGTCATAAAATGCGGCATGATGTTACGCTTCGGGACCGATTCGACCTAGACAAGTCTTCTGTCCTTCTGAATGGAACGCAGGCGCTGGTGCGTCTTTTGCTTATGCAGAAGGCACGTGATCTGGCGGACGGGCACAATACGGCCGGCTATGTGACGGGATACCGCGGGTCGCCGCTGGGCGCGGTGGACCAGACCATGCAGCGCGCCGAAGAGACGCTGTCAAAGGCCGATATCCGGTTCCAGCCCGGTCTGAACGAGGATCTGGCCGCCACCGCCTTGTGGGGCGCGCAACAGGCGGAATTGCGCGGCGAAGGCAAGTTCGACGGTGTGTTCGGGCTTTGGTACGGGAAGGGACCGGGCATTGACCGGACCGGCGATGTGATGCGCCATGCCAATATGGCCGGGACGTCGCCCCTTGGCGGTGTTCTGATGGCGATGGGGGACGATCACACCGGCGAATCCTCGACCACGCTGCATCAATCCGACTGGGCTATGGTCGATGCCTATATGCCGGTACTATCCCCTGCGGGCGTGCAGGAAATTCTGGACTACGGGCTGTATGGCTATGCGCTCAGCCGGTTTGCCGGTGTCTGGTGCGGGTTGAAACTGATGAAGGACACGGTGGAGGCGACAGCGGTCGTCGACGGCCGCGCGGACCGCATGTGTTTCGTAGAGCCCGACTTTGCCATGCCGGACGGCGGGGTGAACATCCGCTTGGTCGACTCGCCGGTCGATCAGGAAACCCGCATGATCGACCACAAGAGATTCGCGGCGGAAGCCTTTGCGCGGGCAAACAAAGTTGACAGGCGAGTGTGGGGGGGGGCGGGCGCGAAAATCCGCTTTGTCGCTGCGGGCAAGAACAGGCTGGACCTTGTGCATGCGCTATCGCTGCAGCGCGTCGACGC
>CAYGRI010000155.1:0-578 GCA_964352155.1 uncultured Maritimibacter sp.
GCACCGACACCGGAACTTCAAACCCGAAATGCGGATCCTTGCGGAATTCCGAATCCGCCAGCGAGCCATCCAGAGCCGCCGTCAGCAGCGCGCGGGTCGCCTTGATCGGCATCCGCGAGCCGGTGCCATAGGCGCCGCCGGTCCAGCCTGTGTTGACCAGCCAGCAGGTGGCGCCATGCTTGGCCACCTTTTCACGCAGCAGCGCGGAATAGACCTCGGGGCGGCGCGGCATGAAGGGGGCGCCGAAGCAGGTCGAGAAGGTGGGCTGCGGTTCGGTCACACCGCGTTCCGTGCCCGCCACCTTTGAGGTGAAGCCCGACAGGAAGTGATATTCCGCCTGCGCCGGCGACAGCCGGGCGATCGGCGGCAGCACCCCGTAGGCGTCGCAGGTCAGCATGATGATGTTCTTGGGATGCCCGCCAAGCGCTGTCTGCGAGGCGTTCGAGATGAACTCCAGCGGATAGGCGCAGCGCATGTTCGCCGTCAGGGAATCGTCGTTGAAGTCGAGATCCAGCGTCTCTTCGTCATAGACCATATTCTCGATCACGGTGCCGAACATGGAACAGGTTGCAAAGATC
>CAYGRI010000155.1:588-11776 GCA_964352155.1 uncultured Maritimibacter sp.
CTCTGGCTCCGCCTCGGCGGACAGGCTGATCGTCTTGGCGTAGCAGCCGCCCTCGAAGTTGAAGGTGCCGCGGGGCGACCAGCCATGCTCGTCATCGCCGATCAGAACCCGGTCGGGATCGGCGGACAGGGTCGTCTTGCCGGTGCCTGACAGGCCGAAGAACACGGCGGTGTCCACCGGATTGCCGGGCGCGTGGTTGGCCGAGCAATGCATCGCCATGACGCCCTTGGCCGGCAGCATATAATTCAGCAGGGTAAAGACCGATTTCTTGTTCTCGCCCGCATATTCGGTGCCGCCGATCAGGATCAGCTTCTTGTCGAAGTTCAGAACGATCACCGTCTCCGAGGCGCAGCCGTGGCGGTCGGGGTCGGCCTTGAAGCTGGGGCAGTTGATGATCGTGAATTCGGGAGTGTACCTGTCCAGCTCGGTCCGGGAGGGGCGGCGCAGCATGTGGCGGATGAACAGGTTGTGCCAGGCAAGTTCGTTCACGACGCGCACATCAAGGCGGTATTCAGGGTCGGCGCCGCCAAAAAGGTCCTGCACGAAATAGTCGCGGCCCTTCATATGTTCCAGCATGTCCTGGTACAGGACGTCGAAGGCATCCGGTGCCATCGGCTTGTTGTTGTCCCACCAGATATGCTGTTCCACCGATGGCGACCGCACGACGAATTTGTCGTTGGGCGACCGGCCGGTGTGCTTGCCGGTGTTCACCAAAAGCGTGCCGCCCTGGCCCATCTTGCCTTCGCCCCGGGTCAGCGCATGTTCGATCAGAGCGGGTTCCAGCATGTTGTAATAGACCCGGCCAAGCCCGGTCATGCCTTGATCCTGCAAACGTTGGTTGGGGTTGACCCGTCCGGTTTCCATGTGCTGTCTCCCTTGCTGCCACTTTGGCGTCTGGCTGGAACGCCGGCTGCCGCCCGCAGCCGACCGATCGACTGGCGACCGTCGCGCCGCCTATAACATGCTGATTTTGGACCTGAACAGCAGTCATCCATAACGTTAGCGCAACCAACCCGAGGTTAGCGCAATCATCGATCACATAGGCGAAACCATGCCGCCGGGTGAGACATATTAGCAATTGGTTGCGACTTTTCGTGCGTGAATGGCAACGCCATGCCTGCCGATTCGCACTTCTTGGTTGCTTTGACACAGAAGTCTGGCGACAGTGAGGAAAAAAGCAGGCAAACAATAGAGCAGTAAAGGAACCTCATATGTCGAGGATTGCTTTGGTTGACGACGACAGGAACATCCTGACGTCCGTTTCCATGACTCTCGAAGCCGAAGGTTTCGAGGTTGAGACGTATAATGACGGACAGGCCGCGCTGGACGCTTTCAACAAGCGTCTGCCCGACATGGCCGTGTTCGATATCAAGATGCCCCGGATGGATGGCATGGATTTGTTGCAGCGGGTGCGCCAGAAAACGGCCATGCCGGTGATCTTCCTGACCTCGAAGGACGATGAGATCGACGAGGTGCTGGGCCTGAGAATGGGCGCGGACGACTACGTGAAAAAGCCGTTTTCGCAGCGTCTTCTGGTCGAACGCATTCGCGCGCTGCTGCGCCGGCAGGAGGCGATCGATTCCGGCGAAAAGGGCGATACCGAAGCCAGCAAGATGATGATCCGCGGCGAGCTGACGATGGATCCGCTGCGCCATGCGGTCACCTGGAAAGGCAAGGACGTCTCGCTGACGGTGACAGAATTCCTGCTGCTGCAAGCGCTGGCGCAACGTCCCGGTTTCGTGAAAAGCCGCGATCAGCTTATGGATGTGGCCTATGACGATCAGGTCTATGTGGACGATCGCACGATCGACAGCCACATCAAGCGCCTGCGCAAGAAGATGCGCCAGGTTGACAACGAATTTTCTGCGATCGAAACGCTGTACGGGATCGGGTATCGATACAACGAGGAATAATGAACGCAGCGCCGGACATAGATGTGCGGGAGTCCAAACCTGCCAAGGAGGCCGACATGAATGACCTGGTCCTTGGAGAGGACTGGGTTCAGCCGGAATCCGAGGTTTCGGCGGATGTGCGCGCCCGGCGCAGCCGCCGGAGCGTCATCCTTGTCAATCGCTCGCCTCTTGCGCGCAAGATCATCACGTTCAACCTGCTGGCGATGCTGATCCTCGTCGCGGGGGTTCTGTACCTGAACCCTGTGCGCGACAATCTTGTCATGCAGCGAGAGGCCGGTCTGGTAGCCGAGGCCCATCTGGTCGCCGATGTGTTCGAGGCTGTGTTGCAGCCCGGTGCCGCGCTTGGCGGCGAAGGCGGTCTGGATGCCGCGGCCACCCTGGCCGGGCTGCGCCTGACCAAGGGGATCGAGGTTTACGTCTTCAAGGCGGACGGCACCTTCCTTGCCAGCACCGAAGGGCTGGAGCGGGCGCCGCTGAGCGGTTTGCCGGATCGTGAACCGCCGGGGGCCACCTTCCTCACGGATTCCCTGAACCAAGGGTGGCAATTTCTGTCGCGTCTGGTGAACGGGGCGGTCCCGGAAAAGGACGATCTGGATGTGGTAGAGGCGCTGCGCGGGCTGGTTCCCGGCGCCGTCACCGGTGTCACCCGGGTCGACAGCGTCGTTTTCAGTTCCGCGGGCACGATCTTCTCGGTTGTGACGCCGATTTTGCAGGATGGCACGGCCGTCGGTGTGGTTGGTTTGTCCAGCGCGGTTGGCGAAATCGACGAACTTGTGCGCGCCGAGCGGGAGCAGGTGCTGCAGATGTTCGTGATCGCCATCCTGGTCTCCATCGGGCTGAGCCTGGTGCTCGCCTCTACGATTGCGAATCCGCTGTCGGACCTCGCCGCCGCGGCAGAGATCGGGCGCGACAACGATTCGCGCAAACGCAGCCCGGCGCGCATCCGGATCCCCGACCTGTCGGGCCGGCCGGATGAGATCGGGCGCCTGTCGGGCGCATTGCGCGGTATGGTCGGCGCCCTGTACGAGCGGATCGACGCGAATGAGCAATTCGCGGCCGACGTGGCGCATGAGATCAAGAACCCGCTGGCCTCTTTGCGCTCTGCCATCGGCACGTTGCGCAACATCAAGCGCGACGACCAGCGCGAACGCCTGCTGGAAGTGATCGAGCATGATGTGCGGCGGCTCGACCGGCTGGTCAGCGACATCTCGAACGCATCGCGGCTGGACAGCGAACTGGTCAAGGAAGACGAAGACGTCTTTGACCTTCTGTCGATGCTTCGCAACATCACCGATTACCTGGGCAACGAGGCGCGGGAAAAGGGCATCGAGTTCATCACTGACATGCCCACCGACACGATCGAGACCCACGGGCTCGAGGCGCGGTTGGCGCAGGTGTTCGTGAACCTGATCTCGAACGCGATTTCCTTCTGTGACGAGGGGGACGCGATCCGGGTCTGGGTGCGCCGCCGCGAGGATCGGGTGCTGATCGTCGTCGAAGACACCGGGCCGGGCATTCCCGAGCAGGCGCTGACAAAAATCTTCAACCGGTTCTATTCCGAACGTCCGGCGGGGCAGTTCGGCAACAATTCCGGGCTGGGGCTGGCGATCTCCAAGCAGATTGTCGAGGCGCATTCTGGAGTGATCTGGGCCGAAAACATCCGGCCCACCGATGCGGATCTTACATCGGATCCGCTGGGCGCGCGGTTCGTGGTCGGCCTGCCGGTCTGAACCACGATGGGCGTTGCAGCGCCCGCACCGACCAGACCCGCGCCGCAAAGTTGATCTGAGGCGGAGGCGGCGAGCGCGGAACCGGAACCCATGATGACAGACGACCTCTCGTCCGGGCGGGGCGCAGGCCCGCTTCAGCTCCATGCCAGCGCTGTCAGCGTCGCGGGGCATGCGGTGCTGTTGAAAGGGCCGTCGGGGACGGGCAAATCCACGCTGGCCCTGCAATTGATGGCCTTTGGCGCCGCACTGATCGCCGACGACCGAACCGACATTCTGCTGCAGGGCGGCTGGCCCACCGCCGCCTGCCCCGAACCGATCCGGGGGCGTTTAGAGGCGCGGGGCGTCGGCGTTCTTGCGGTAGAGGCAGGGGTACCCGCCCCGATCCACCTGGTCGTCGACATGGAGCGCACAGAAACCTTGCGTTTGCCGCCGGAACGTAACATTTCCCTTCTAGGGCAGCGCATAAGATTGCTTCACAAGGCTGAGAGCGTGCTTTTTGCCCCGGCCCTTCTGCAATATCTAAAGGTCGCAGGAAAAGGATTCGAAGGCGGATGAGCGACGGACAGCCTCCGAAGAAACGGGCCACCAAACAACTGGTGCTGGTGACCGGCCCGTCCGGGGCCGGTCGATCCACGGCGATCAATGTGCTGGAGGATCTGGGCTACGAGGCGATCGACAACATGCCGATGCGCCTTCTGCCTGCGCTGATGGGCAGTGCCGCCGACGCCTGGCCGATGGCCCTTGGCCTGGATGTGCGCAACCGCGATTTCAGCGTCGACGGCATCCTGGATTTCGTGCGCCAGCGGTCTGGCAGCGACAGCCCGTGGATCGAAATTTTGTATCTCGACTGCTCTTTCGAGGTGTTGCTGCGGCGCTTTTCCGAAACGCGGCGCCGTCACCCCCTGGCCCCGGCCGAGGCGCCGCTTCTGGGAATCGAGCGCGAAGTGGAACTGCTCGCCGCGATCCGAGCCAATGCGGACATCCTGATCGACACCAGTGACCTGTCGCCCCATGACCTGCGCGCCGAGTTGCAGGGCTGGTTCGAGACCGACCCGGATGCGCGGCTGGCGGTCTCGGTGCAGTCGTTCTCCTACAAACGCGGCGTGCCGCGCGGGGCCGACATGGTGCTGGATTGCCGTTTTCTGCGCAATCCGCATTGGCAGCCGGAGCTGCGCGCGCTCAACGGCACCGACGCCTACGTCGCCGAGTATATCGCCGACGATCCGCTGTATGAGCCTTTCTTCGACCAACTGCGCGGTCTGGTTGAGATGTTGCTACCCGCTTATCGCGACGAGGGCAAAGCCCACCTGACCATCGGCCTGGGATGTACCGGCGGGCAACACAGGTCGGTGGCCGTTGCGGAAAAACTCGCGAACGCGCTTGCAAACCAAGGGTGGCAGGTTTCTAAAAGACACAGGGAACTGGAGCGCCGGGCGCGCACGGCCCCGCCAATGTCCGTGGGGTGAGGGGACCTTGATCGGTATTGTTATCGTCGCTCATGGGGGACTCGCCCGCGAGTATCTGAACGCCGTCGAGCATGTCGTCGGGCGGCAGAACGGTATTCGTGCGATCTCTATCGAGCCGGATCACGACCGCTCTTTGAAGCAGACCGAAATCTGCGCTGCCGCGGACAGCGTCGATGCGGGTGACGGGGTGGTCATTGTGACCGACATGTTCGGCGGGTCGCCCAGCAACCTGTCGCTGCGCGCTTGCACGCCGCGCGACCGCCGGATTCTGTATGGCGCGAACCTGCCGATGCTGATCAAACTCGCCAAATCCCGCCACCTTCCCCTGGTGGACGCGGTTGAGGGCGCGTTGCAGGCAGGGCGAAAGTATATCGACAGTTACGATGTCGCGTGACATATCGGGCCGATGATGGGCACCGGAACAAATCGCACCCTCCTGATCGTGAACGAGAAAGGCCTGCACGCGCGCGCCTCGGCCAAGCTTGTCGAGGTGGTCGAAGCTCATGACGCCAAGGCGACGATTCACAAGGACGGGCAAAGCGCCTCGGGAGACAGCATCATGGGGCTTTTGATGTTGGCAGCTTCGAAAGGAACCTCTATTGACGTCGTGACCAGCGGTGCGGAGGCGGAAAAGCTTGCCGATGCGTTGGAGGCGCTGGTGGCCGATCGGTTCGGCGAGGATATGTAGCCCACGCGTGCGGAGGCAGTTTGGCTTGTCAGACACGACCCCTCAGCGGCAGGCGCCCATGACCGATCGGGACAAACGCACCAAGTCCAGGGGGCATGCTGCCGACAAGCCGCCTGGCGACCAGGGCTATGACCGCCGGCGGCTGACCTATGCCAATACGTTCGACAGTTTTGCCCGGGCGACTACGATCCGCGCGATAGAATGGCTGACCGGCAAGATCACGATCATCCGCATGTTGCGCGAATTCGCGCGGCGCGGCCCGCATGAACGCGCCAATCTGTGGCGCGACGCGCTGGAGGTGATGCGGATCGACGTGATGACCCCACAAGAGCAGATCAGGCATGTCCCCAAGGACGGGCCGGTCGTGGTCGTGGCGAACCATCCGCATGGCCTTGTGGACGGGATGATCATTGGCTATCTGCTCAGCCGGACGCGCCTGGATTACAAGGTGCTGGTCCGCGGCTTTCTGACCGGGATCGACGAGATGGCCGCGAGCTTTCTGATCTCTGTCCCGTTCCCGCACGAAGAGGATTCGCAGCGCAAGGGGATAGAGATGCGCGCGGCGGCGATGCGACAATTGGAAGAGGGCGGGATGATCGCGCTGTTCCCCTCCGGCGTCGTTGCCCATTCCGAGACGATGATGGGTCCGGCGGTGGAGGCGGAGTGGAACGTGTTCACCGCCAAGATGATCCGCCGGTCCGGTGCCACGATTCTGCCGATTTACTTCCCCGGAGCGAATTCCCGGCTGTATCAGATCGCCAACCAGCTTTCGCCGACCCTGCGGCAGGGGCTGTTGCTGCATGAAATCGTCGCCGCCTGCAAGAAGTCGCAAAAGCCTGTCATCGGCAAGCCGATTCCGCCCGAGGAATGGGAAGAGCCGATCAAGGATCCGCGCGCCTATATGGCCGCGCTGCGGGCGCATGTCCTGTCGCTGAAGGATCAGGGCTGACCGCCGCGCCCCGGTCTGGTCAGCGTGGCGATCCGATCGCGCAGCCAGACATGCATCGGGGCGGCGTGCGTGCGTGCTGTCCAGACAAGATCCACCTCGAACGGCGCGGGGACGGGACATTCCGAGATGTGAACGCGGCCCGTCAGGGGCCAGGCCAGCCGCTCTGGGATCGTCGCGATCATGTCAGTTCCGGCCAGCATCGCATCCAGCGCCGCGGGGCTTGGCGCCGACAGCACCGTCGTCAGGCTTAGCCCCATCGCTTCGAGTTGCAGCAGATAGCCAGATTTCCAGTTGCCGCCGTATGTGATGGTGGCATGGCGGCTTTGGACGTAGCGGTCCAGCGTCAGCGGTGCGGCAGCCAGCGGGTTGGCGGGATCCATGATGCAGACGTAGCGATCCCGCAGCAGGTTGCGGCAGTAGAACCCGTCTTCTTCCGGGCGGATCGGGCCGATCAGCAGGTCAGCCTCTGATCGCTTCAACTGCTGGCGCCCCCGCGTGGTCGAGGGGATCAGATCCACCGCCAGCCCCGGCGCCTCGCGCCGCAGGGCGCGGATCAGCGGCGGCAGGATCAGTTGCCGTTCGTAGTAATTGCAGGCGATGGCGATTCTGTCGCGCGCCTGCGCCGGGGCGAAGTCGGCGGGCGCGGTCATCGCCTCGAACGCGTCGAGCATCTGGACGGCTTGCGCCACAAGGACGGCGCAGCGGTCCGTGGCGGCGATGCGCCCCCCTTGCCGGGTGAACAGCGGGTCCCCCAGGCAGCGGCGCAGCTTGTCGATCGTATAGCTGATGGCGGATTGGTTCACGTCCAGCACCTGCGCGGCGGCGGTGAACGAGCCATGCTCATAGACCAGCCGCAGCGTTCGCAGGGCGGCAAAGTCGATGGAGTGGGGATCGGTCTGCATCGCGCGAGCTTATCAGGAAATCAGATGGGGTGCATCAGCCCAATCGGATTGTCTGGTTTTGAAAGAGGTCCTAACTGCCGGTCATTCAGGGAGTTGGACATGCCGCAGGCACCATTTGACGACACGATCACGATTCACCAGCTGACCCATGATCCCTATCCGGTCTACCGGCGGCTGCGGGCGGAAACGCCGGTTTTGCGGGTCAAGGCGGTCGGCCGGACGATGCTGACCAAGGCGGCGGACACCCGCGCGGTCAAGGACAACCCCAAGCTATGGAGCTCTGACGACCCGAACACGCCGATGGAGCGGGCGTTCCATGCCCATACCCTGATGCGCAAGGACGGCGCCGAGCACAAACGCGAGCGGATGGCGATGACGCCGACCTTTTCGGCCAGGAACATCAAGACGATCTGGGGCCCGGCCTATGAAAAGCTGGCGCATCAGTTTCTTGACCGGCTGCCACGGGACGAGGTGGTCGACCTGTTCCCAACGTTGGCCGGGCCTCTGGCGGCGCGGATTCTGGCGGTCATTCTGGGTATCCCCGGCGCTTCGGACGAGCAGATGCAGCATTGGTCGCAATCGCTGATTGACGGCGCGGGCAATTTCGGCTGGCACAGTGAGCCGTTCAGGCGGGTGGACATGGCGCATGTGGCGATGAATGCCGAGATCGAGCGGATGATGCCGAAGCTGCGGGCCGAGCCGGACGAAAGCGCGCTGTCGATGATGATCAACGCCGAGGATCCGCTGCGCATCAGCCAGATCTTGGGCAACATCAAGATTGCCATTGGCGGCGGCATCAACGAGCCGCGCGATGCGCTGCTGACGGTCCTGTACGGGCTGTTGTCCAACCCCGAGCAATTGGAAGAGATCAAGCGCACCGGTGCCTGGGGCGATGCCTTTGAAGAGGGCGTGCGCTGGGTTGCGCCGATCCAGGTCAGCGCCCGCCGCGCCATGGAGGACACCGAGATCCGCGGCTTTGAGATCCCGAAGGGCGATGTGGTAATGACGGTCCAGGCCTCGGCCAATCACGACGAAGAGCTGCACGAGGCGCCAGAGGCCTACAATGCGTTGCGCAAAACTCTGGCGCATCAATCCTTTGGCAGCGGGCCGCACCATTGCATGGGGACGCATCTGTCGCGGATGATGATTGGCAAGATCATGCTTCCGCTGATATTCGACCGGTTCCCGAATATGAAGCTGGTGGCGCCAGAGACGGTGGTCTGGAACGGCTTTGGCTTTCGCGGGCCACTGAACCTGCCGGTGCGGTTGAACTAGCACCACGGGCATCGCACCCCGGGGCGTTTGGCGCAACACGTCCGGGGGGCTGGCGGAAATCTCGGGGCAACGGCCCCCGGTAGGGGCGGGGTCAGCGCGTCGGCACCGGATCCCCGCTGCGGTAGTCGTAAAAGCCACGCTGGGTCTTGCGGCCCAGCCAGCCCGCCTCGACATATTTCACCAAGAGCGGGCAGGGGCGGTATTTCGTGTCGGCCAGCCCGTCATGCAGCACGTTCATGATCGCCAGACAAGTGTCGAGCCCGATGAAATCCGCCAGTTCCAGCGGCCCCATCGGATGGTTCGTGCCCAGCTTCATCGCCATGTCGATCGAGGTGACGTTGCCCACGCCTTCATACAGCGTATAGACCGCCTCGTTGATCATTGGCATCAGGATGCGGTTGACGATGAAGGCGGGAAAATCCTCGGCGCTGGCGGCGGTCTTGCCCAGACGGTCCACCACGCTGTGGCAGGCGCGGTAGGTCGGCTCGTCCGTGGCGATGCCGCGGATCAGTTCGACCAGTTTCATCACCGGCACCGGGTTCATGAAGTGGAAGCCCATGAACTTTTCCGGCCGGTCCGTGCGCGACGCCAGACGGGTTATTGAAATTGACGAGGTGTTCGACGTCAGGATCGTGTGCGGCTGCAGATGCGGCACCAGATCCTCGAAGATCGCCTGTTTGATCATTTCGCGCTCGGTCGCGGCCTCGATCACCAGATCGGTCTTGCCCAGGTCGGTCAGCGTCTGGGTGGTGCCGATCCTGGCCATTGCCTCGGCCTTTTCGGCGGCGGTGATCTTTTCGCGGCTGACCTGCCGGTCGAGGTTCTTCGAGATCAGCGCGGTCGCATTCGTCAGGGCGTCCTTGCTGATATCGTTCATCAGCACCTCGTAGCCCGCCAAGGCCAGCACATGGGCAATCCCGTTGCCCATCTGGCCGGCGCCCACCACCCCGATCCGCTTGATCTCCATCCGATGCCCCTTTGCTGTCTGGCGCGACCTTATGCACCGTGCCCGTGCCTGTGCAAGGCCGAAGGCTGTGACCAAACCGTGTCAAATCCAAGGATTAGCGCCTTGGCAAGACCTTTATGCGAATCTGGCTCCGGGTGGACAGATACATGAGTGGGTGGAATGCATTACGCCAGGGTTGAACAACAGGCGCTGGACTATTTTCCGTGTCGGTACGGAAACTCTAAACAACTGCTACGAGGACCAAAACGTCGCGTGGAAGGCGATTTCGTGGCCTTTATCGGTGGGACCGAGACCTATGGCAAGTTTATTGACATGCCGTTTCCGTCCTTGATCGAAGTGGACAGCGGTCTGCGCTGCGTCAACCTGGGCTTTCCGAATGCCGGGATCGACGGCTACCAGAATGACCCGACCCTGATGGAGATTTGTGGCCGCGCCAGGGTCACGGTGGTGCAGGTGATGGGCGCGCAGAACATGTCGAACCGTTTCTATTCGGTGCATCCGCGCCGCAACGATCGGTTCGTCAGGGCCTCCGACCTCATGCAAAACGTCTTCCCCGAGGTCGATTTCACCGATTTCAGCTTTACCCGTCACCTCTTGACGTCGCTGGCAGAGATGTCGCCTGAAAAGTTCTCTTTGGTCGCCCATGATCTGCGCGAGGCCTGGGTGGCCCGGATGAAGCAGGTGCTGACGCATATCGACGGCAAGGTCGTGCTGCTTTGGGTGTCGGAGCATGCGCCGCCCCCGGAGCCGGAGCTTTCGCCGAACGCGCAGGATCCGATGTTCGTGGACCGCGAGATGCTGGATGCCCTGTCCGACGCCGTGGCACATACCGTTGAGGTGGTTGGATCCGCTGCAGAACGAAAGAAGGGGCTGGACGAGATGTTCTTCCACGAGTTCGAACTGCCAGCCGCCGAGGAAATGCTGGGCCCGGTTGTCCATCGGCGCGTGTCCGAGGCTCTGGTTCCGGTGCTTAAGGGGCTGTATTGAGCGTCTCGCGCCCGATCGGGTACATGCATTCAAATGCCGGGCCGGGGCAGGGGGCATAGCACGGCCCCACCGGCCCGGCATGCGACTTCGATCTGGCGCGACAGGCTCCAACAAAAAAAATCGCCGGGGGGACCGGCGATCTTGCGTTGTTTTCGGCGTGCCGTCCGGAGGGGACTACAGCTTTTCCATCAGTTCCGGGACGGCAGTGAACAGGTCGGCGACAAGGCCATAATCGGCGACCTGAAAGATCGGCGCCTCTTCGTCCTTGTTGATCGCGACGATCACCTTGCTGTCCTTCATGCCGGCAAGGT
>CAYGRI010000156.1:0-11764 GCA_964352155.1 uncultured Maritimibacter sp.
GCGACTCCTTGCAGCCGTACTTGTTGTCGAACTTCGACTTGGTGACGCTGTCGTTCACGTTGATCGCGGGGAACGGCAGGTGGCCCTTTTCCATCATCTGGTACAGGCGATGCACACCGGTCGTCGTTTCCTCGGTCACGCCCTGGATCATGTGGCGCTGCTTGACGAACCAGCCGGGGTTCGCCGCCATGCGCTTCCTTATCTGCGCGAACAGGTATTCTTCCTCTTCGCTGGTCGGCACGGCGATCAGGTCCGTCTCACCCTCTTCGACGCGGGCGCCCATCAGGATGTACAGCGTCGCGTCGCCGCCATCGTCGAGGATCATGTTGCAGCCGCCTTCGGGGAAATCGAAGATCTTGTCGCAATAGTCCCAGTATTCCTCCAGCGTCTCGCCCTTGACGGCAAAGACCGGCACGCCCGCTTCGGCAACCGCTGCCGCGGCATGGTCCTGGGTCGAGAAGATGTTGCAGGACGCCCAGCGCACGTCGGCACCCAGGGCGGTCAGCGTCTCGATCAGCACGGCGGTCTGAATCGTCATATGCAGGGACCCGGCGATCCGGGCACCTTTCAGCGGTTGCGCTTCGCCATATTCGGCGCGTGTCGCCATCAGGCCCGGCATCTCTGTCTCGGCGATGTCGAGCTCTTTCCGGCCGTACGCCGCCAGCGAGATGTCCTTAACGATGTAATCCTTCGCCATATCCAGCGGCTCCTACATGAACTTTGTTTCGGGGCAGATAGCACCCGTCCCGCTCTGCGGCAACCGCGTAGGCGAAGGTCAACTCGGGATATCGTTCACCGGCAATTCCGGCTGGTGCTGGTACCAATGCGTCCCGGTCGCCAGAATGCAGGACAAGCCGTTGGCAGAGGTCAGCAGGGCGGTCCATGTGCCGGTCTCGGGCGCGGTCCAGATCTCCAGCACCTGATTGTCGTTGCGCAGGCCGCCGCCGGTCAGGGTTTCCTTGTATTTTCCATCAAGCTGCTTGATCAGTGCCTCGCGCGGGGCGCAGGTAGACTGCGCCAGGGCGGGGGGGGTCAAAGCTGCGACACCAAGAACAAAACTTCCATGAATCAACCACTTGGACATAGCCGTTTCCTTTCGTCCGGTACGGGCCCGGCGCGCTCGCCTGTGGGTCAGCGCCTGGGCATGGGTCAACTTCGGATCGGCCCCCTCAGGGGGGGCAAATCGCGCCGGATCCCGGATTGGCCCAGGCGGTCGACGCTGTCGAAAGGCAGATCTCCGGTCTGTCGCCGGGTTGCCGCCCTTTCTCCCCGCAGATACTTCGTCTATGGAGTCAGAATAGTGCACAAAGGTGTAATGGCGTTGCTTCAGGCAGAACGAGACGTGGTCACAAAACCGATTCGCCAAAAAAATCGCCCAGTATTGTGGCGCTCGCCGCAACAATAGGCAGAGTTGACGAGGATATGGCGAAACCGGCACGCGCATGGCAACGGATGCTGTCGGGTCGCAGGCTTGATCTGCTTGACCCGACGCCCGTCGATATCGAGATCGAGGATATTGCCCACGGCCTGGCCTTTGTGGCCCGGTGGAACGGACAGACGCACGGAGATTACGCCTATTCCGTCGCCGAACACTCTTTGCTGGTCGAAGAGATCTTTGGGCGGTTGCTGCCCGACGCCCCGACCCGCTGGCGGCTTGCGGCGCTTTTGCATGACGGGCCGGAATATGTGATCGGCGACATGATCTCTCCGGTCAAAGCCGCCGTCGGGCCCGGCTATGGCGCAATGGATGAACGGCTGGCGGCCGCGATCCATATCCGGTTCGGTCTGCCCGCGCAGATCCCCGTGAAGATCAAGAAAATGATTAAGAAGGCCGACAATTTCTCGGCCTGGCTCGAGGCGACCCAGCTTGCCGGTTTCGCAGAGGCAGAGGCCAACCGCTTTTTCGGCCGTCCCGCGCCCGAGATCATCGGCGGCCTGCATCTGCATCTGCGCCCCCCGCGCGAGGTGCGCGCGGCCTTCACGGCGCGGCACGAGACGTTGCTGGAGGCGATGGAATGATCCATGTGCGGCGCGCGGGCCTGCTTGACGCGCGGCCGATGGCAGAACTGCTGAACGAGGTCATTGCGCTGGGCGGGACCACCGCGATGACCCAGCCAGTCACGGGCGAGGACCTGACGCAGTGGATGGCGGCCCCCCGCGCGATCTGGCATGTGGCCGAAGACGCCGGGGGCGCGTTGCTGGGCTTTCAATGGGTGAACCCGCACCCGGTTCATGGGCCGGATGTGGCCCAGATCGCGACCTTCGCGCGGGTCGGCAAGACGGGGCTGGGGATCGGGTCGGCCTTGTTCGACGCCACCCGGGCCGCATGTGCCCGCGCCGGCTATATCTGGATCAACGCAGAGATCCGCGCCGACAACCCCGGCGGCCTGGCCTACTATCAAAGCCGCGGGTTCGAGGATTATGGCCGCCTGCACGGGTACCGAATGGGCGATGACACCCTGGTCGACAAGCAGCTGAAACGCTTCGACCTGTCCTGAGCCGCGCGCCTCATTCCGCTGGAACGCGCAGGCCCTGCCGGTTGCGGTTTGCACGGAACCGCGCCCGCAGCGCCCCCACCACAGCCCGCCAGCGCGCGCGCCGCGCCTCGGTCCGCTGTTGGCGCACGGTGCGCCGATGCAGTTCCATCCGGTCGGTAGGCTGTCCACTCGCGTCATGGCGCGCCGTGGCACGCATCAGATCTTGTTGAAGAAGGAACATCGGCTGTCTCCCTGCATCTGCGCTGTTTTCAATTGCAGATTAAGGGACTTGACGCCTAAGGTCGTGTCAGGAATACATCGCAACCTGTTAGCCGGGCTATCATATGGCATCCATCGACTGGCATCACCTGCCCCCGCTGTCGGCCCTGCGCGCGTTCGAGGCGACGGCCCGGCTGGAAGGATTCAGCGCGGCGGCGCGGGCGTTGAACGTGACCCCCGCGGCGGTGGCCCAGCAGGTTCGGGGGCTGGAGGCGCATCTTGGCACCCCTCTGGTCCGCCGCGCGGGCCGCGGCCTTACGCTGACCGACGCCGGCGCCCGCCTGGCGGCGCGCCTGGGCGAGGGGTTTTCGACCATCGCCTCTGGCGTCGAGGATCTGCGCCAGTCCGAGCGGACACGCGGCCTGCGCGTGCTGACCACGACCTTCATCGTGGATGCGATGATCATGCCCGGTATGAGCGATTTCTGGCAAAAGCACCCTGGCACCGAAGTCGCCTTTACCCCCGGTCTTTGCCACACCGATGTGACCTTGGACCTGTTCGAGTCTCAGGGCTACGACGTGATCATCATGTCCGGCAGCGGCGACTGGCCGGGGGTAGAGGCCGAGCTGATGCTGGAATGCCCAATGCTGGTAGTGGGCACGCCGGAGTTGTTCCGCCGGGCCGGGGACGATCTGCTGTCTGTCCCTTGGATCTGGGATCCGGACGATAACTTCATAAAGACCATTCTGCACGCCTTGACCGGGAAGGACACGGACAGGCTGGAGCGGATCGATGCCGGAAATCCCCGGCTGGAAATGGCAGCCGCCCGTGCCGGTCACGGGCTGACGCTGGCGTCAGAGGTGGTGGCGCGACCGGAGCTGCGCTCTGGCGCGCTGATGTCTTTCCCGACCCCGCGTCAGTATCTGGGCCGCTACTACATCACCACGCCGCCCGGCCCGCGCCGCCCCGCCGTCGCGAACTTTGTCGACTGGCTTCATACGCTTGCGGACGAGTGGCGCGCCGATCGTCCCCAGCCCCCGCCCGCGCGACAGGGGCTGGCACAGGCCGACCTGTGACCGCCGCGCGGCGATCCTAGCGGAAGAAGCAGGATGTCCCCGACCACAAAAGCTGGATCGGCGTGTCCGGCGCGGCATCGGGCAACAGCCCGAACACTCCGTCGGCTTCAAATTCGACCCCCAGCGAGGTTTCCCGGAAGGGGCCATAGGCGCCGTATGCCAGTTGATTTCGCATGATTCCGGGCGACAGGCCATTGCCTGCAACCGTCAGGCGGTAATTCGTCACCCAGCCGCGCAAATCGCCCTCCAGGAACAGCAGGTCGATTTCCTTGAACTTGACGATGGTCGTCGCCCCTGCCCCGCATTCCGAATTCACCGACCGGCTTTGCGGTTCCCCCAGAATGCGCGTGACCGCGGCGACAGCGCCTTCTTCGGCGCGGCCAAAGTCGATGCGCTGTTCCGTCCCCTCGATCGCGATCCCGCCCGCGTCCGGACGGATCCCCGTCGGCTCTTCGGGCGCCGGAGTCGTCGTTGCGCAGCCCGCCAGTGCCAGGCAGGCCACACTCCAGATCAGGATCCGCTTCATGCTCATTTACCTCGGGCTCCTCTTGGCCAGTATGCGCTGCAGCGTCCGCCGGTGCATGCTCAGCCGCCGTGCCGTCTCTGACACATTGCGATCACAAAGCTCATAGACGCGCTGGATATGTTCCCACCGGACACGGTCGGCGCTCATCGGGTTTTCGGGCGGCGGCGGCAGTTCCGCTCCGTTCGCTAGCAATGCATTTGTGATATCATTGGCATCGGTCGGTTTCGACAGATAATCCGTCGCGCCGATCTTGACGGCGGCCACCGCCGTGGCAATCGCGCCATACCCTGTCAGAACCACCACCCGGCTGTCGGGGCGACGCTCGCGCAGCAATTCCACCACGTCCAGCCCGGTGCCATCCTCCAGCCGCAGATCGACCACGGCATAGGCAGGCGGACGGGCTGTCGCGATCGCTTTGCCCCCCGCAACGGAATCGGCCGTTTCAACGCTGAACCCGCGCTTTTCCATCGCGCGCGCAAGACGCCGCAGAAACGGCTCGTCGTCATCCACCAGCAGGAGCGAGCGATCCTCTCCCAGATCCTGCCCATCCCCGTCCATCATCCGGCCATTCCTTGCAAATTGTCCCTCGGGGGAGAGTAGGGCGCGGGCAGGGTCCGGTCAAACTGTGTCAGGCCGCATCGATGAAACAGGCCGCTTTCGTGGCCATCGTCGCGGCGTCATCGCCACGCTTGAAGAATTCCACGAACCCGTGTTCGGGCAAGACGAGGTAGGTAAAGGTCGAATGGTCCACCAGATAATAGTCCGGGTCGCCGTCCTGCTTCTTGTAGTACGTGCGATAGGCCTTTGACGCCGCCCTGACCTGTTCGGCGGAGCCTGTCAGCCCGAGCATACGCTCGTGCATGAAGCCCGCGAACTCTCCGACCACCTCGGGCGTGTCCCGCTCCGGGTCGATAGAGATGAACACCGGCTGCGCGTCATACCCGTCTTCGAGCAGCAGATCGACCGCCTCGGCGTTGCGGGCGGCATCCAGGGGGCAGACATCGGGGCAGAAGGTATAGCCGAAATACAGCAGCGTCGGCTTGGTGATCACATCTGCGTCAGTCACCGTCTCGCCGTCCTTGTTGACCAGGGTGAACGGCCCGCCGATGCTGCCAGAGCCCCCGGCGACAGCCGAGGCACGGCAGTCGGAAAACGGATCGTCCGAAGTCCGAAAGACGCTCATGCCCACGGCCGTTCCGGCCACCGCGACCACAACCAAAGACGCCGCTGCCATCGCATATTTTCCGTTTAGCACTATCTGCCCCTTTCGCAGCCGTTGATCCGCCCCGCTGGCGGCCATACCAATGATGCACTTCAATATCTAGGGGCGCGCATGTCCGATCAAAACCCGAGTCTGCTCGCTTCGGACCTGCGAAGCCGGTGGGTCCGGCTGAGGACGCTGATTGTCCTGCGTTGGATTGCCATTGTCGGTCAATTGGTCGCGATCACCGTGGGTCGCTGGTGGTTCGACCTGAGCCTGGAACTCGGGTTGTGCTACCTGGCCATCGGTGCCTCGGTCATCGCCAATCTGACGATGATCTTCATCTATCCGCAGAACAAGCGCCTGTCCGAGCGTGAAGTGGTTTTGATGCTGTTGTTCGACATCGCCCAGCTTGGGTTCCTGCTGTTTCTGACCGGCGGGCTGCACAATCCCTTCGCGCTGCTGCTGCTGGCGCCGGTGACGGTCTCTGCCACCGCGCTGCGTCTGCAATCCACGATCTTTTTGGGCGCAATCGCCATCTGCCTGATTTCCGTCTTGGGCTATGTGCATTTGCCGCTTCGGACCGTGCAAGGCTTTGAAATGCGGATGCCGCAGATCTTTCTGTTCGGCGAATGGGTCGCGATCACCACCGGCATCGTCTTCACCGCGATCTATGCGCGCCGGGTGACGTCCGAGATCCATTCGATGTCCGAAGCCCTGCTGGCGACGCAGATGGCCTTGGCGCGCGAGCAAAAGCTGACCGACTTGGGTGGCGTCATCGCGGCCGCCGCGCATGAGCTTGGCACACCGCTGGCCACAATCAAGCTGGTCAGCTCCGAGCTGAAGGAAGAGCTGGCCGATCGCCCGGACCTGCTTGAGGATGCCGAGCTGATCAGCAGCCAGGCCGACCGTTGCCGCGACATCATGCGTTCGATGGGGCGCGCCGGGAAAGACGATCTGCACATGCGCCATGCGCCGCTGGGCGAGGTGATCCGCGAAGCGGCGGAACCGCACCGGCAACGGGGCAAGAAGGTCCTGGTGGATCTGTGCCCGGGCTATGGCGGGGCGCCGGTGCAGCCCCAGATCGTCCGGCGGCCCGAGATCATCCACGGATTGCGGAACCTGGTGCAGAATGCCGTCGATTATGCCGACAGCACCGTCTGGATCGACGCCGTCTGGACGGACGAGACCATCTCGTTGCGGATCATTGATGACGGGCACGGGTTTCCGCTGCACCTGCTGGGCCGGATCGGCGACCCGTTCGTCCGCACCCGGCGCAGCAGCGAGGACCGCGAGAAACGCCCCGAATACGAAGGCATGGGCCTGGGACTGTTCATCGCGAAAACCTTGCTGGAACGCTCTGGCGCCGAGCTGAACTTTGCCAATGGCCGCGACCCGATGATGCCGCGCGGGGGGCCGGGAACACGCTCCGGCGCGATTGTCGAGCTTGTCTGGCCGTCCGCCAGAATCGTCGCGGATGCGGCCGGCATCCGTGGCCGACTGGGAGAGAACCAACCAATTCTACCTTGACGGGCATATAGAAGTAAGGCTCTCCCGTTGGGTTTAACAAGATGTTAACCAATTCTCGACTACGGTCGGTCCGGGACTGGGTAAGAATGGACTACGCCTATGGGTTTCGCGAGCCTCTTGCAGGCCGGCGCACTTGTTTTCATTGCGTTTTTGACGGCACTGGCAGCATTGATGGCGATCTTTGTCTTCGGCGGCTTGCGCAACCGCGCCGCAAAGGGAGTCCGGGATCCCGAGGTCGCCTTTCTGTTCGAAGGCGACGTTTTGGTGGATGCGACGCCCGCGGGCCGGCGATTGCTTGGTTTTGCGCTGACGCGCGGCAATGACATGGCGCGGCTTGTCGCCTTCCTGACGCCCCGCTTTCCTGACCTGTACGACCGGGTTCAGGCCTGCGGCGAAAACGACCGGCTGCTGCTGCTGTCGTCGGATTGCCTGTCACGCCTGCAGATCGAGACCAAGGGCACCAAGCTGCGGCTGTCACTGGAAGAGATCGAGCCGGATGAGTCCGATCCGCCGGAACGCCACAGCCTTTCCATCCTTTCGATGGAACTGGCCGCGCATCGCGCTGCGGACAACGTCACCTCCGTCGCGGTCTGGCGGACGGATGGGGATGGCAAGGTGACCTGGGCCAACAGCGCCTATTGGGCGCTGGCCGACTTGCTTGACGCGACGGGGTCTCTTGCCCCGGGCCAGTTCCCCGACCTTTTCCCCGACACGGCGAACAAGTTGCTGAAGGATTCGATCGGCCGGCGCGTCCATCTGAACGTAAAGGACCGGTCCGACACCCGCTCGTTCGAAGTCAAAAGCCAGGCCATCGACGACGACCGCCTGTATACCGCCACCCCGATCGACGGTCTGGTCGCGGCGGAACAGAACCTGCGTGATTTCATCCAGACCCTGACCCAGACCTTCGCACATCTCAGCGTGGGTCTGGCGATCTTCGACAGCAAGCGGGAGCTGACGCTGTTCAACCCGGCACTCGGCGACCTGATGGGCTTCAATGTCGAGTTTTTGATCGGCCGCCCCAGCCTGATCCGGTTCCTCGACCAGCTGCGCGAGCGGCAGATGATGCCCGAACCGAAGGACTACAAGACCTGGCGCCAGAAGATGTCCGAGCTCGAAGCCGCCGCGGCAGAGGGCGGCCATTCCGAAACCTGGCCGCTTCCCGACGGGCGCACGTTCCGGATCACCGGCCGCCCGCATCCCGATGGGGCCGTGGCCTTCTTGTTCGAGGATATCAGCGCCGAAGTCTCGCTGACCCGCGAATACCGCAAGGAGCTGGAAACCGGACAGGCCGTGATCGACACGATGGACGAGGCGATTGCCGTGTTCTCGGCGGATGGACGGATGAACTTTGCCAACCGCGCCTATGGGCATTTGTGGCACCAGGGATCCGACGCGCTGCGCGAGACGCCGACATTCCTCGAAGCGTCGCGCAAATGGCAGACGGAATGCCGGCCAACGCCGGTCTGGGGCGATGCGCGCGACTTTGCATCCGAGATTTCGGGACGCTCCGCCTGGCATTCCGAGGTGCGGCTGGCGAGCGGTCGGCGCCTGATCTGCCGGTTCGAACCTCTGCCAGGTGGCGGCACCATGGCCGGGTTCAACCAGTTTGAACCGGCCCGTCTCGATGCGGGCGGCCTGGACGCGGTTGCCCCGCTGAACTCGATCTCTGCCCGCGCCTGACAGATCCGAACGCGACCCGGCTGATCGCGGCCAGCCGGGTTTATTTCGGCGCGGGCTTCTTATATAAGCGTCTCCACCCTTCCCGGAGAGCCCAGATATGACCGCGCCGTCCGCCCCGATCACGCAGGATCTTGTGACCATTCCGCGCAAACTGCCGGACAGCGACCGCATCAACCTGGTCGGACTGCCCCGCGAGCAGATGCGCGCCGCCCTGATCACCGCCGGAACGCCGGAAAAGCAGGCGAAGATGCGCGAGGGGCAGGTCTGGCAATGGATTTATCAAAAGGGCGTGCGCGAGTTCGAGGCGATGACGAACCTCGCCAAACCCTACCGCGCCATGCTGGCGGACCGATTCTGCATCACCCTGCCAGAGGTGGTGCAGCGCCATGTCTCTGCCGACGGCACCCGGAAGTACCTGGTGCGCATCGCTGGCGGCCACGAGGTGGAGACGGTCTATATCCCCGAAGACGGGCGCGGCACGCTGTGCATCTCGTCTCAGGTCGGGTGCACGCTGACCTGCTCGTTCTGTCACACTGGCACGCAGAAACTGGTCCGCAACCTGACGGCGGGCGAAATCGTCGGGCAGATCATGCTGGCGCGCGACGATCTGGGCGAATGGCCGGAACCCGGGCGCAATCCCAAGGACGAGACCCGGCTGATCTCGAACATCGTGCTGATGGGGATGGGCGAGCCGCTGTACAATTTCGACGCGGTGCGCGACGCGATGCGGATCGCGATGGATGGTGAAGGGATATCGCTGTCGCGCCGCCGGATTACCCTGTCGACCAGCGGCGTCGTGCCGGAAATTGCCCGCACCGCCGAAGAGATCGGCTGCCTGCTGGCCGTGTCTTTCCACGCCACCACCGACGAGGTGCGCGACAGGCTGGTCCCGATCAACAAGCGCTGGAACATCGCCACACTTCTGGACGCCCTGCGCAGCTATCCGAAGCTGTCCAATTCCGAGCGGATCACGTTTGAATATGTGATGCTCAAAGGGATCAACGACAGCGACGCCGATGCCCGGCGGCTGGTCAAGCTGATCCAGGGCATCCCGGCCAAGATCAACCTGATCCCCTTCAACGAATGGCCCGGCGCGCCCTATGAACGGTCCGACCGGGCCCGGATCAAGGCCTTTGCAGACATCGTCTACAAGGCGGGCTATGCCAGCCCGATCCGCACGCCTCGGGGCGAGGATATCATGGCCGCTTGCGGGCAGCTGAAATCGGCGACCGAGCGCGCGCGCAAAAGCCGGGCCGAGATTGCGGCGGAGACGGGCCTGTGAAGCTGGCGGTTCTGGCGCTGGCGGCGATGCTCGCCGGGGGGGCGCAGGCCGATTGCCCGCTGCCATCCGGGGGCGCCGCCGCCGTGGCGGAGGTTTTGCAGCGCACCAACACGTTCCGCCTGACCCGCGCGCGTGGCAAGCTGTCCCACTCACAGGCTTTGACGGAAGCGGCGCAGAAACAGGCCTGTTTCATGGCCCGCACCCGCGAGATGAGCCATTCCGGCGCCGGCGGCTCGACAGTCGGGGACAGGGTCAGCGCCGAGGGCTATCGCTGGGGCTTCGTGGCCGAAAACGTCGCGGCGGGGCATCCCTCGGGCCGGGCCGTGTTCACCGGCTGGCGCAATTCGCCGGGCCACCGGCAGAACATGCTGGCGCCCGAGGCGCGGGACATCGGCATCGGCATCGCCCAGGCGGACGGCACGCTGTACTGGGCGATGGTGCTGGGCAAACCGCTGCGCTAGGACCAGCCGTCAATCGCGGCAATCGCGTCTTCGGCGGTCTCGACGAATCGAAACAGCTTCAGGTCGCCGGCACCGATGGTACCGGCGTCGGCCAACGCCTCCCAGTTCACGATCCGGCGCCAGAAGTCTTCGCCGAACAACAGGAAGGGCACCGGCTCCATCCGGCCGGTCTGGATCAGGGTGAGGGATTCGAACAACTCGTCCAAGGTGCCGAATCCCCCCGGAAAGATACAGATCGCTCGGGCCCGCATCAGGAAATGCATCTTGCGGATCGCGAAATAATGGAAGTTGAAGCACAGGTCCGGCGTGACATATTCGTTCGGCGCCTGCTCAAGCGGCAGCACGATCTTCAACCCGATCGAAACGCCCCCCGCCTCGGCCGCGCCGCGATTGCCCGCCTCCATCACGCCGGGGCCTCCGCCGGTCACGACCACATTCTGCTTGTGGTTGCCGTCCTTCTGGCCGCGCTCTGTCATCAGGAACGCCAGCCGCCGCGCTTCTTCATAATATTTCGACAGCTCCGCCAATGTCTTGGTCCGGGCGCTGTCTTTCCTGGCGGGCTCCGGCACACGCGCGCCGCCGAACAGGACGATGGTCGATTCGACGCCATACTCGCTCAGCATCAGCTCGGGCTTCAGCAATTCAAGCTGCAGGCGCACCGGCCGCAGCTCGTCCCGCGCCAGAAAGTCGAGGTCGTGAAACGCCAGCTTATAGGCTGGTGCCTGGGTCTGCGGGGTGTCCGGAATCCGGCGCGTCGCCTCGATGTCCTGATGCGCATCGCGAAAGCGCCGCTTGCCGTCGTCCGTCATCGCCTGTCTCCCTGCCTGCCATTGATTGCGCCGGTTGCGTTCAACCTCTATAGCCACAAGCCGAGAAAGACCCAACCGATGAGAGATGCGCCTATGTCAAATGCCCAGCTGGAAACCGCGATAGAAGCCGCCTGGGAGGCGCGCGACCAGATCACCCCCGCCACCACCGGCGAAACCCGCGATGCCATCGAAAAAACGCTGGCCGCGCTGGACAGCGGCACGCTGCGCGTGGCCGAACGGGGCGGCGACGGCACCTGGCATGTGAACCAATGGGCCAAGAAGGCCGTGCTGCTGGGCTTTCGCATCAAGGACATGGAACAGCAAAGCGGCGGCCCGCAGGACGGCGGCTGGTGGGACAAGGTCGACAGCAAGTTCAAGGGCTGGGGCGATGCGCACTGGCGCGAGGCGGGATTCCGCGCGGTGCCGAACTGCGTTGTCCGCAAGTCGGCCTATATCGCGCCGGGCGTGGTGCTGATGCCGTCCTTCGTGAACCTTGGTGC
>CAYGRI010000157.1:0-9035 GCA_964352155.1 uncultured Maritimibacter sp.
GGTGGCAGAGGCCCCGCCGCCGCCGCCGCCGCCCGCCCGCGACACCGAGGAAGTCCGGGTGGTGGTCGAGCGTCTGTCGACCAGCGGCGAGCGTCACTGGGGCATCAATGTCGGCCGCTTCGGCTCTCGCTATCAGGCAGAGCGGGTCCTGTTGCAGACCGCGCTGACCGAGCTGGACACGCTGGACGAGGCGCTGCGCAAGGTGGCGCGGGTGCCGCAGGGCTTTGATGCGAATTTCGTCGGGATGACACGGGAATCCGCAGCGCTTGCCTGCAGCCGGTTGGTGGCTCGCAATATCAAATGCCGGACGCTTGGCCCGTCCTAGGCCGGACCTGCACTCGCTGTTCACGCCATAATTCGGCCCCCCGTATCTGGACCGGTCCGAATGGCCTGCCCCAAGGGTCCGACCCCGCGGCGAAGGACCGGCCCGCGCCTGACAGTGCGGACCCCGCCAGACTCCGTTCCCCCTATGGGGTGAAGCGCTTGTGGCCGCTTTCCGGCGAAGGTATTGGTCAGGGCGGAGGGCCCATGCCAATCATACTTGATACAAGCGACACCGATTTCGACGCCCGCTTTGCCGCGCTTTTGTCCATGAAGCGCGAAGACAGCCCCGATGTGGACGACACCGTGCGCGCCATCATCGACGATGTCCGCGCCCGGGGCGACCGCGCCGTGATCGAACTGACCGCCAAATTCGACCGGCTCGACCTGACGCCCGAAACGATGGCCTTTTCCGAGGCCGAGATCGACGCCGAATGCGCCAAGGTCCCGGAGGCCGAACGCGAGGCGCTGCAGATCGCGGCGGACCGGATCCGCGCCTACCATGCCCGCCAGTTGCCAGAGGATGCCCGCTGGACCGATGCCGCCGGGGCGACCTTGGGCTGGCGCTGGTCCGCCGTCTCTGCCGCCGGTCTTTATGTGCCGGGCGGGCTTGCGTCCTACCCGTCTTCTGTTCTGATGAATGCGATCCCGGCCGCCGTGGCCGGGGTGGACCGGTTGTGCATCTGTGCGCCGACCCCCGGTGGACAGGCGAATCCGCTGGTGCTGCTGGCCGCCAGGCTGTCGGGGGTGGAAACCGTCTATCGGATCGGCGGGGCGCAGGCGATCGCGGCGATGGCCTATGGCACCGAAACCATCGCCCCGGTGGATAAGATCACCGGGCCGGGCAATGCCTATGTGGCGGCGGCCAAGCGGCGGGTGTTCGGGCGCGTGGGCATCGACATGATCGCCGGCCCGTCCGAGATTCTGGTGATCGCCGATTCCACCGCCGATCCAGATTGGGTCGCGCTGGACCTACTCAGCCAGGCCGAGCATGACGAGGTCGCGCAGGCCATCCTGATCACCGACGATGCCGCGTTTGCCGGGGCCACCGAAGCGGCGGTGGCCAAACGCCTGGAAACCCTGGAACGGCGCGGGATCGCGGGAGCAAGCTGGCGGGATTACGGCGCGGTGATCGTGACCGAGGACCTGACCCAGGCCGCCGCCCTGTCGAACCGGCTGGCGCCAGAGCATCTGGAACTCTGCGTCGCCGACCCCGAGGCGCTGCTGGACCAGATCCGCCACGCCGGGGCGATCTTTCTGGGCCAGTGGACGCCAGAGGCCATCGGCGATTACGTGGGCGGCCCCAATCACGTTCTGCCGACCGCCCGGTCGGCCCGGTTCTCCTCCGGCCTCGGCGTTCTGGACTTCATGAAGCGCACGACGCTGACGCAGATGACGCCCGGCGCACTGCGCGCCGTCGGCCCTGCCGCCGAAACCCTGGCGCATTCGGAATCGCTCGAGGCCCATGCGTTAAGCGTCCGCGCGCGCCTCGACCGGCTGAACGAGGAGACAGGCCGTTGAGCGACACCGTAAAAGACCTCCGCTCCGTTGCCATCGACGACAGCGGCCTGCCCGCCCCCACGCCCGAGATCGAGCAGGAGCGCAAAGTGGCCATCTTCGATCTGCTCGAGGACAATTGCTTTCGCCTGCCCGGCCGCGACCATGGCCGCGCGGTGCCGCCGCCGCCCTATGACCTGAGTCTCGCGATCCGGGACCGCCGGCTGGTGTTCGACGTGACCTGCGATACCGGCCAGGTCGCGGAATTCCACCTGTCGCTCGGTCCATTCCGGCAGGTGGTGAAGGATTACTTCCAGATCTGCGAAAGCTATTTCGAGGCGGTAAAGACCCTGCCGCCCAGCCAGATAGAGGCGATCGACATGGGCCGACGCGGGATCCACAACGAGGGCGCCCGGCTGCTGGTGGAACGGATGGAGGGCAAGGCAGAGATCGACATCGACACCGCCCGCCGCCTGTTCACCCTGATCTGCGTTCTGCACTGGGGAGCCTAGGGGAGTGCCCGGCAGGCTCCCGTCCTCGGTGTTGTTTTGCTGCGATCACAATTCCGTCCGGTCGCCGATGGCCGAAGCGCTGATGAAGAAGCTATATGGGCAGGACGCCTATGTCCAATCCGCCGGGGTGCATAACGACCTGGAGGTGGACGGCTTTGCGGTGGCCGTCTGCTTGGAATTCGGGATCGAACTGGCACGGCACCGGTCGCGGAGTTTCGAGGAAATGCAGCAATGGGGCGACGATCTGTCTGGGTTCGACCTGATCATCGCTCTGTCCCCCGCCAGTCAGCGGGTCGCGCTGGAATTCACCCGGCTGTTTCATCTAGACGTGGAATATTGGCCGGTGCTCGATCCCACCGGACTGGGCCACCGGCGCGAGGAAAAGCTGGCCGCTTATCGCCAGACCCGCGACCAGATCCTGAAGCGGATGCGCGACCGGTTCGGCCAGCCCACCCATGAGGACGTGTAGCATGGCAAGTCTCACCTTCCGCAACCTCACCGGCGCGGCGGTCGAGGCGGCGCTGGACGATCTGGCCCGCCTGCGCATCGAGGTGTTCCGCGACTGGCCGTACCTGTATGACGGCGATTTCGACTATGAGCGCCGCTATATGGCCAGCTATCGCGACAGCCCCGGCGCGGTGCTGGTGGGGGCCTTTGACGGCGATCGCCTGGTTGGCGCCGCGACCGGCACGCCGATGGAGGATCACGCCAGTGACTTCGCCCGCGCCTTCGAAGACAGCGGCATCGCGCTGACCGACATCTTCTATTGCGCCGAAAGCGTGCTGCTGCCCGCCTATCGCGGACAGGGGGCGGGCCATGCCTTTTTCGACGCGCGCGAGGCGCATGGCCGCGCCCTTGGCCGCCGCCACTCCGCCTTTTGCGGCGTTGTGCGTCCCGCCGATCACCCGATGCGCCCGGCCGACTACCGCCCGCTGGACGCATTCTGGCGCAAGCGCGGCTACAGCCAGGTGGAGGGCGCCGTTGCCACCTTCGCGTGGAAGGATGTCGGCTGTGACGCGGAAACCCGCAAACCCCTGCAGATATGGATGCGCCGCCTATGAGACTCGCCTCCGCCGCCTATCCGCTGGACTGGTTCGACAGTTGGGCCGCGTATGAAGCCAAGCTTACCCAATGGGTTGCCGAGGCCGCGGGCGCCGGGGCCGAGTTGCTGGTCTTTCCCGAATACGGCGCGATGGAGCTGGCCTCGCTTGCGGGTCCCGAGGCTGCCATGGGGCTGGACACCTCGGCCCGCGCCGTTTCGGATCTGATCCCGCAGGCCGACGCGCTGCATCTGCAATTGGCCAGAACCTACGGCGTGCACATCCTGGCGGGCAGCGGGCCGGTCGACAGCGGCGGTCGGTTTGTCAACCGCGCGCGCCTGTTCGGGCCGGACGGCGCAGCAGGGTATCAGGACAAACAGATCATGACCCGCTGGGAACGCGAGACCTTCGGCATCCATCCGGGCGGCCCGCTGACGCTGTTCGACACCGCCCTGGGCCGGATCGGCGTCCTGATCTGCTACGATTGCGAGTTTCCCCTGCTGGCACGCGCCCTGGTCGAGGCCGGGGCCGAGGTGCTGCTGGTCCCGTCGAACACAGAAGCGGTGTCGGGCTTTTCTCGCGTGCGCATCGGCGCCATGGCGCGGGCGCTGGAAAACCAATGCGTCGTCGTCCAATCCCCCACCGTGGGCGCGGCGCCCTGGTGCAGCGCGGTGGATCTGAACCGGGGCGCCGCCGCAATCTACGGCCCGCCGGATCTTGGCTTTCCCGACAGCGGGATCCTGTCGCGCGGCGATCTGGATGCCATCGGATGGGTCTATGCGACCATCACGTCTGACATGATCGCAACGGTCCGGTCAGAGGGGCATGTTTTCAACAATGCCGACTGGCCGATGCAGGAATCGAGATCAAAAAAGGTCGAGATTCGTGTGTCGCGGCAGTAAGACCTTGAAAATTTCTGGAAAGAGGCGCATTTATGCCGCCGCCCGCATCTTGGTGGGTATTTAAGCACGGAGTGACCATGGCCAAGGAAGAACTGCTCGAATTCCCCGGCGTCGTGAAGGAACTCCTGCCGAATGCGACGTTCAGGGTCGAGCTGGAAAACGGCCATGAGATCATCGCGCATACGGCGGGCAAAATGCGCAAGAACCGGATCCGGGTTCTTGCCGGAGACAAGGTTCAGGTCGAGATGACGCCCTACGACCTGACCAAGGGCCGCATCAATTACCGGTTCAAATAAGCCCGGACGCAGGATGGCGCGATGCGTCTGATCCTGGGGTCCGGCAGCCCGCGACGGCGGGAATTGCTGGCGCAGCTTGGCATTGTGCCGGACGAGGTGCGCCCGCCCGATGTGGACGAAACCCCGCATCCGCGTGAATTGCCCCGCGACTATTGCCGCCGCATCACCGCCGTCAAGGCCGAGGCTGTCTCGGGCGGGCCGGATGACGTCATCCTTTGCGCCGATACCACGGTTGCCCTGGGCCGTCGCATTCTTGGCAAACCGGCCGATGCGGGCGAGGCGGCAGCTTTTCTATATGCGCTGTCCGGGCGCAGGCACCGGGTGATCACCGCAATCGCCGTCAAGCGCGACGGCCGGATCTGGGAACGCGACGTGGTCAGCGCCGTGCGGATGAAGCAATTGTCGGACAACGATGTGAACGGCTATCTCGCCACCGGCGACTGGGCCGGAAAGGCGGGCGGCTATGCCATTCAGGGGCCTGCGGGCGCCTTTATCCCGTGGATCGAAGGCTCGTACACCGCCATCGTCGGCCTGCCGGTGCATGAAACCTGCAACCTTTTGCAAGCCGCCGGGTTTCCGATGTGGGGACGGGCATGAAGGGCTCTGTAATCGCGCTGGGCGCCTGGCGCGGGCGCCGGGCGGCGGCCTGGGTGATGGACGGGCGGCTCGAAGATCTGGTGCTGGACCCGCCCGACGACACGCCGATGCCCGGCGCGATCTACCGCGCCATCGCCGACCGCCCGATGAAGGGCCAGGGCGGCGTCACCGTCCGGCTGCCCGGCGGCCAGCGCGGCTTTTTGCGCGCCGCCAAGGGCCTGCGCCCCGGCGAGTCGCTGCTGGTTCAGGTGGTCAGCTATGCCGAACCGGGCAAGGCTGTGCCCGTCACCCAGCGCCTGCTGTTCAAAAGCCGTTTTGCGATCGCCACCCCCGATGCGCCGGGCGTCAATGTCTCGCGCCGCATCGCCGATCCCGACCTGCGGGCAGAGCTGGCGGACCTGGGCAATGCCCGCGCGCCAGACGGGACGGGACTGATCCTGCGCTCATCGGCGGCAGAGGCCGCGCCCGAGGATATCGCGACCGACATCGACACCGTGCTGGACCTCTCCGCGCGGGTTCTGGGCGATGCCGCCGGATCCGAGGCGGAGCTGCTGCTGGAAGGCCCGGACGCGCATCTGGCCGCCTGGCGCGACTGGCCCGCGCCCGACCTTTTGACCGATGACCAAGACGCCTTTGCCACCCATGGCATCGACGACCTGATCGACGCAGAGCGCAAGGCCCGGATGGACCTGTCCGGCGGCGCCTATGCCTTTGTCGAGCCGACGCGGGCGCTGGTGGCGGTTGATGTGAACACCGGCGGCGACACCACTCCTGCCGCTGGGCTCAAGGCGAATCTGGCGCTGATTCGGTCGCTGCCCCGCGCCCTGCGCTGCCGTGGGCTTGGCGGGCAGATCACGCTGGATCTGGCGCCGCTGGCCAAGAAGGACCGGCGGCAGATCGAATCCGCGCTGAAGGCCGCCTTCCGCGCGGACCCGGTGGAAACCGCCTTTGCCGGCTGGACACCGCTGGGCCATTTCGAACTGCAACGCAAACGCGAGCGCGCACCGCTGGACTGGCGCTAGCGGGCGCCGCGCTGGATTTGGACCGCTGCTTGTCGGCGGCGCCTGCAAACCGAAACGCGACGCCATTGCCTCTGGAGACGAACGCTGGAGACGAGCGCCACCCGTCCGGGTCAGACCGCGCACCGCCCGTCAGGCACTCGGCGGCGGGAAATCCGGCGGCGCCAGACCGGCCTGAAACCACGACACAAAGCTGTGGATGGTAAAGACCGGCCGCCGCACGGCGCGGGCAATGCTGGCCGCATAGGGCGTCATATTGGTGCATTCCAGAACAATGGCCCCCAGATCGGGATGCGCCGCAACCAGGGCCTGCGCGGCGGCGATATTGTCCTGCCGCGCGGCTTCCACATCCAGCGCCGCTTCGTCCCCCAGGATCACGCGGGTGAATTCCGTGCCAACCTCGGTGGATCCGACCGGCGTGTCCTCGGGTACACCGGCGGCCCGCAGATGCGCGGCACTCAGGGTGCTGCCAGAGATCGTCAGCACGCCACAGCGCCGCCCCCGGGGCAGCAGCGCGTTCACCAGTGGCACCTGCATCAGCGACGAGGTCGCCACCGGCACCCCGACCGCCGCCGCCAGATCCTCTTGAAACAGCGACAGGAACCCGCAATTGGTGGTAATCCCATCGACACCATCGGCCACAAGCTCTTGCGCGGCGGCGATGAAGGCGGGCAGCAGGCCATCGCCCCCCCGGCGCACGACCCGGTCCGGAGAGGCGCCCCGCACGATCTTGTAATGCACCGGAAAGTCCCACGACAGCGCATTGCCCATGTCGCCCGGAATCCGGGGAAAGCGCGCCTCGAGCATCAGGATGCCAACCGCCGCCCCGTACAGAGATTTCCCGCCCTGCGCTTTCATCCCTGGATCTCCCTTCGCCGATGTCGCGGGCGGATCGGCCATTGACGATCCGGCGGCAGCTTTCCAAAGATACTACGGAAGGGGACATTCATGGCAACGACCAACCACCTGACGGGGGCCGAGGCGATGGTCCGGATGCTGGAGGCGTGCGGCGTGCGCCACATCTTCGGCCTGTGCGGCGACACCACCCTGCCGCTATATGACGCGCTGGCGCGGCTGGATCACGGGATCACCCATTTCCTGACCCGCGACGAACGCCACGCCGCCTATATGGCCGATGGCTATGCCCGGGTGACCGGACGGCCCGGGATCTGCGAAGGGCCCTCGGGCGGCGGCGCGACCTATATCCTGCCCGGCGTGGTCGAGGCGAACGAAAGCTCGGTGCCTATTCTGGCGATCACCAGCGACGTTGCGACAACCTCTGCCGGGCGCTACCCGCTGACGGAGCTGGACCAGGTCGCGCTGTTCCGGCCACTGACCAAGTGGAATGCCTCGCTGGATGACGCGACGCGGCTGCCGGCGATGGTGCGGCGGGCGTTCTCGGCCATGACCTCGGGCCGGCCGGGGGCGGTGCATCTGGCGCTGCCATTCGACACGCAAAAGGCCGAGGTGCCCGCGACCGAAGTCTGGGCCAGCCCCGTGACTCAGACCTTTCCGGCAATGCCCTCGGGGCCGGACGCGGCGGACATTGCGGCGGCGGCGGATCTGCTGCGTGGCGCGCGCCGGGCGGTGGCGATCTGCGGCGGCGGCCCTGTGATCGCCGGGGCAGAGGCCGAGCTGGCCGCGCTGGCAGAGATGCTCGACCTGCCGATCGCGACGACCGTCTCCGGTCAGGGGGCAATTGCCGAGACCCATCCCTGCGCGGTCGGGGTCGTCGGATCGAACGGCGGGGTGCCCCCCACGCGAGCGGTCGTCGAAGAGGCGGATCTGGTCCTGTTCATCGGGTGCCGCGCCGGGTCGGTGACGACCGAACGCTGGCGGGTGCCCGCCGCCGGAACCAAGGTGATCCATATCGACAGCGACCCGATGGTGATCGGCGCCAGCTATCCGACCGAGGTCGGGATCTGCGCCGATGCCCGGCTGGCGCTGGCGGCCCTGGTCGCGGAATTGCGCTTGGGCGCGCCGGTGCAGTCGCAGAACGGCGCGGCGCGGGCGGCAGCGGCCTGGGAGGCCAAGCTGGCCGCCTTTGTCCCCCTGGCCGACAGCCCGGACAGCCCGATCACGCCCGAAGCCGTCATCGCCGCGCTAATGGACAGCCTGGAGGAAGACGCCACACTCGTCGCCGATCCCGGCACCCCCTGCCCCTATGTGTCGGCGCATTACCGCTGGCGCAAGGCGGGGCGGCATTTCATCACCAACCGGGCGCATGGCGCGCTGGGTTACGCGCTGTCGGCGGCGATGGGCGCCCATGTGGGCCGCCCCGAGGTCAAGACCGTGGCGCTGATGGGCGACGGCATTAACGATGCCCCCGCCCTGGCCCAGGCCGATGTCGGCATCAGTCTGCATTCCGGCACTGACATCGCGATGGAAACGGCGGATGTCATTCTCATGCAAAACGACCTGACGGGCCTGCTCGATACCCTCACCCTCAGCCGCGCAACCTTCAACAAAATCCGCCAAAACCTAGCCTGGGCATTTGCCTACAATCTGGTGGCGATTCCCCTGGCAGCAGGGGTGCTTTTGCCCACCGTCGGAGTCAGCCTCAGCCCCGCCGCCGCAGGCGGCATGATGGCGTTTAGTTCAGTTGCGGTGGTGATTAACTCCCTTCTATTACGCAAAGGATAGCTAGTTCAGAATCAAGAAATTGCTTTTATCTCCTTAATATAGTGAATTAAAGTAATCGTGCAATATCAACACACCATAGTTTATTGGATTAAAGGCATTAATCTTACGAAAGATGAAGGTGCCAAAGAAATTATTAACAATGTCCAGAAAGATTTTTATGCCGTCCTGACTAATAATCGTGCTCCTTACTGATTTGAAAATGACCGAA
>CAYGRI010000157.1:9045-11613 GCA_964352155.1 uncultured Maritimibacter sp.
AATCTCGTACTGAATAATTTGTTTAACAGGAATGATTCGGAAACTCTTGACAAGCACCTATCAGATTATTTCGTCAAAATCAGAGAATTTCGTCAAAAAGAGTTCTTTGGCGGCCCTTACCTTGTTCTTGTCAAAAAAGGTACTGCAGATCAGTTATCGATAGGAAGCGGGAAAGAATTGGAGGACTTTATCATTTGCCCTAAGGAAATAGATGAGGACGACGCTAAAAAACATCAACTAGAAGAGAGTATACAGTCTCAATCACAGCATCATGTTTTAAATGCTATTTCTGCTGTAACACTTGCTTCGCCTGGATTCATTCAAGGAATCAAAAAAGTAAGTGATTCTATTGTGTTTTTTCGTGAAGACCAAAAACCAATATATTCTTATGTCTTCTGGAAATCAGTAGACCTTCTTTTAAGCGTTAGCATTAGAGATAAGGCGATCCAGTCAATTACTAGTCTTTATAAGGGTCTAAACGCAGATCCTAATATAGGGCGTGTATGTAAACTACTTGTCTTGTCGCTAGAGGCCGAAGCTGATACTCTTCGAGCCTTTCTTTTTGCCTGGACAGCCCTTGAGATTTTTACTAATAAAGTATTTAAAGTTTATGAACAGGCGTTCTTTGACAAATTGAATGGCAATGATTTTTCAGAATCGTGTTCACATCCTCTGAAGGGAATTCGTGATGTCATGAACAATAAATATTCTATGACACTTAAATTTGCCTTAATCGCCTCTTCGCTTTGTCCTCAAGATGCGGATCAAGATACTTTGACTTTTAAGGTTGCGAAGAACACAAGAAACGAAATTTCACACGGCGAAGATTTTGATGAAGAAAATCTGCCTGTACACTCTGTTCAATACATGGTTCAAAAATATTTACGCCTTCATATTGCTGTTAGTTGATTTTTAGAGGATGGTCATGCTTCAAGATTCAATTATCGAAGAAATTCATAGAATCTGTGAAGAATACTCTTGCTCATTCAATCATGACTTGCAGGCTATCTTTGCGGATTTGCAAAGGCAGCAAGCTGAAAGCGGTAGAGATTTTGTAAATCTGTCAAGAAAGCCGAGGATAACAAGTCGGTGGGGCAGGCGGTCAAAAGATCTTGGGGATGATGCAGAAAATGCTCCCGTCATTCAGCTTAGCTGCGAGAATAAAAATGTAATGGTTGCAGCTCTTAACAAGTCATCATCTTTAATTCATGAGATTCAGCTTGAGAAGGTTGGAAACTGGAACCTGTTTAAATTCAGTGAGCATCTTCAGTTGCGAATGGAGGAGCTTCTAGACAAGAAAAAAGCGGATCAACTTACAACTGATGAAATTGCCGAGCTAGAAGCGATTGGAGAACTAGATCGCGTCTTCACTCACATAAATGCTATTCTGGCTGCCCAAAATACCAATTAGTTAGCTAATTCGGCTTATCTGAGAGCATGTTAGATATCTATACAAGGACAATTATTTCGGAGTATTTGTATGGTTTCATCTGAATTAATCTCAAGTCTTAAAGAGCTGAGCCGTGCAGACAAGTTCTATATCATGCAGCTTTTGATCTCAGAGCTAGCCCAGCAAGAGACAGATCTCATTCAGCCGAATCAGGCTTACCCAGTATGGTCGCCCTACGATGCAGTAGAGGCGGCAGATGCGATGTTAGAAGTGCTCAACGCTGCCAAAGCTTCAGATCATGCATAATGCTGAACGCTATCCTTTTATTGCTAGCGACCCAGTTCTAGGCGAAGCTAGTACGCGTCCGTATTTGCCCTTTACTCTGTTGCGTCAGCAAGTCTCTGTCCCAGTATCTGGACTATTAGATACGGGGGCGAGTGTAAATGTACTGCCCTATCCCATTGGAGTTGAGCTTGGCTATGTCTGGGAACAGCAAACGACAACATTAAGCTTGACGGGCAATCTAGCCCAGTACGAAGCACGTGTTGTGTTGGCTCAGGCCATCGTTGAGCCGTTTGAGCCTGTGCAACTGGTGTTCGCATGGACACAAGCTGCAAACGTGCCGCTTATTCTGGGCCAGGTCAACTTCTTTATAGAATTCGATGTCTGTTTTTACCGCTCACAGCTAGAGTTTGCCATTAGGCCAAAGCTAGCTGTGCCAGAGTAGGCTGGCTGTTGCTAGGGCGGTTACACGTGTGCTGGCTGTGTGGGGCATAATCGGGGCATACCTCTTTGCTGGGCCTCGGCCCTTCGTGTATGAAAAAAGCCAGTCCCGCCTCGGGGGAAACCCTCGATCGCTTGAAGCTAACTATTTACCTGGTTCCTATCTTTGGGGTGGTGCCAGCGGCCTATAGTCTGTGGCAGAAAAAAGGTGGCCGCCAGGAGTTGGCCGTCAGTCGGCTGGTGGTAACCCTGGCCCTGAGCTGGGTGATCGCCTACGGATTGCTCAGTGCTGGCAGTCATCTTGCGCCGGGACTGTCGCTGCGGCTGCTGATTACCAACACCCTGGTAACCACGGGGTATACCCTCACGAACCTGGTACTGATGGTGCGTCTATTGCAGGGAAAATCGGTTAATTTGCCTGGGTTTAGCCCGCTGAGCAAGCGCTTGCCCTAAGG
>CAYGRI010000158.1:0-5476 GCA_964352155.1 uncultured Maritimibacter sp.
GGCCAGCGCCTGCCCCGACAAAGCATCCGGCCGACACGGTGATCCTGCTGACGCTGGACGGGGTGCGCTGGCAGGAATTGCTGCAAGGCCGGGATGCGGGCCTTGATCCCGCGCGCGCCGGGGAACCGGTCATGCCCTATCTGATGCAAGAGCTTGTGCCGCAAGGCAGCTTTCTGGGCGCGGGCACCGACCCGCAGGCCTTCCGGATGGGCAGCCCCATCGGCATCTCGATGTCGAGCTACCATGCCATCTTTGCCGGGCGGCTGACGCTGTGCTTTGGCAACACGGCCTGGCCGCCGCTGGGCGGCACCCTGATCACCCATATCCAATCCGCCTTTGCCCAGGCGCCCTGCCCCGTCGCCATGTTTTCCACCTGGTCGCCGATCCTGAACGCGGTCAAGGCCGACGAAACCCGGGCCGTGATGTGCCGGGGCGCCAGCACCGGGCGGCGGCTGCTGGCCGAATGGAACGAGACGCTGCGCCCCGGCGCCACCGCCGACACCACCGTGTTGCAGACCGCGCTGCATGTCCTGCGCGGGCGCCCGCCACGGTTTCTGTACATCGGGCTGGACGAATCCGACAGCTCTGGCCACAGCGGCGATTACGACCTGCATCTGGATGTGCTGCGGCGCTATGACGATTTCCTGCGCGAAGTGGTGGAGGAGGTCGCCGCGCAAACCGCCGCCGGGCGCGCCGTGACCCTGATCGTGACCACCGATCACGGCCGGGGCCTTGACGCGGAATGGGTCGATCACCGCTGGAACATCGACGGGACAGAGCGGGTATGGCTGTTCGCCATGGGCCACGGGATCGCGGCGCGGGGACGGCTGGACGGCACGCCCCGCCGCAACCATTTCGACATCCGCCCGACGATCGAGCATCTTCTGGGCATCCTCCCCTCTCGACGCCGCTGGTGGCGCGGCAATGTCATGACAGAAATCCTGACCCCGCCAACCGCCCCCCGGACCGGTGAATCGCCCGACGACAGGCCCGACCAAGCCTGACAGCGGCCGGCGCGCCAAAGGGCAAGGTTATCACTCAGGGGCCATGCGGTGCGGACAGGGCCGGGAGGCCGCGACATGGCCAGCGCGCAGGCCGACGGGGGCGCAAAGCGACCGAACCCTGGACAGGCGCAAAGCCGCTTGCCATTGAGCCCGGCACGCCCGCCGGACGTTGGGCGGGGCAACGCCTTGGGCGCGACATCGGCAGATTCGGTCCGGGCAACGTCCCGCCTGCCCGGGGATGGTCCGCCGCCGGTCAAGGGGCCCCGCGATGTTGCACCAACCCGTCGCCATTCCCGCGTCATGGAGAGGCGCTGGGACGAGACCTCCATAGCCGAGAGCACACACACATCGCGGGGGGCTTTGGGGACACAGAGCGCCGATGCCCCCTTGCGTCAGGCGAGCTGGGTCTCTGCAATCGCCCGGATCCGGCCGACCATCGCCGACAACCCGTTGGATCGCTGCGCCGACAGGTGATCGTTCAGCCCCAAACGCCCCAGCTCGCCGCGGGCATCGACCTGCAGAACCTCGCGCATGGTCAGCCCCGCATACATCGCATGCAGCACCGCGATCAGACCGCGCACGATCATCGCATCGCTCTCGCCCCGGAAGTGCAGGATGGCCTCGGGCCCGGCGCCCTCGACCTCGGGCACGATCCAGACCTGGCTGGCGCAGCCGTCGACCTTGGTCGCCGGCACCCGCAGCGCCTCTTCCAGCGGCGGCATCGCCTTGCCCATGTCGATCACATGGCGATAGCGATCCTCCCAATCGTCGAGAAAATCGAAGGTCTCCGCGATCTCGTCAAAGGCTTCCGTCGCCATTCTCCGCTCCTTTTTGGTCCTGGCGCATGACGTAGGACTGCGCCACGCCAAGGTCCACAGTCTTTTCAACCCCCGCCCGATCCGTTACGGGAAGGGAAACCGACGAGGGAGAGCCAGATGACCGCCAGGATCCTGCTGATGTTCGTGCTGATCGCGTCCATTTCGGCCTGTGGACGGGGCGGCCCCAATGGGTTGAGCCTGTTCGGCGGCTCTCGCGCGGCCGATACCGAGATCGCCAACCCCGAACAGGATCCGCGCCCGCTGATCGACCAGATCCTCGACCTGAAGCTGGAGCGGGTGCCCGGCGGCGCGATTGTCCGCGCCCGGGGGCTGCCCCCGACGCAGGGCTATTTCGACGCGGACCTGCTGGTGCTGAACGGCGGCGTGCCGGTCAACGGGGTGCTGACCTTTCAGTTCCGCGCCGCCGCGCCGCTGTCGCCCGCGCGGGCCGGGACGCCCCTGTCGCGCGAAATTATCGTTGGCACCTTCCTGACGGATCAGTCGCTGGCGGGCATCCGCTCGATCCGCGTCAGCGGCGCCCGCAACGCGCTGGCCGTGCGGCGCTGACCCGGCCGGCGCGGCGCATGTTGTGGGCGCGGGGTTCAAGGTCCGGGGGGCACGCCCAAAGAGTCACGCCCAAAGAGTCACGGGGATCCGGTCCGAGGGATCGTGGCCTTCCCCGCCCAGACTACAAGATGGGCGCCCCATCGTTCGATCCCACCGCCCTTGACGGCCAGACCCGACTTGCCGTCACAAAGGCACAGCAGATCCTCGCCACATGTACGGGGCTACTGTCCGCCCCAGGGCGGACAGGACGACCGCTTGATCAGGCCGAAATTCGCGCTCGCGGCGGCCAATCCCTGCTTTGCGCCGCACGGGCGCGGCGCGTCCGCGTCAAAGAGACGGACGGCGAGAGCGCTACAGTTCGATCACGCCGACCTTGTCGCCTTTGACGGCCAGCCCCAGCTTGCCGTCGCACAACCGCAGCGCGTCTTCGCCGAAGACCTCGCGCCGCCAGCCTTTAAGCGCCAGCCCCTCGCGCTGACCGGCGGCCAGGGCGTCCAGATCCGCTGCGGTGGCGATCAGTTTCTGCGCCACGCCCGCATCCTCTGCCTTGGCCTTCAGCAGCACCCGCAGCATGTCCGCCAGGGCGGGATTGACCTGCAGCCCGTCGCGGCTGGTGTCCGGCTCGGGGTATTGTTCCCGTGGCATCTGGATCGCTGCGGTGACCGCGGCGATGATCCCCTCGGCGATGTCGCCGCGCCGGGCCTCGCGCAGCAGCAGCCGCGAGCGCGACAGATCCTTTTCCGACTGCGGCCTGGTCGAGGCGAGCTCGAGCAGCGCGTCGTCCTTGAACACCCGGTTGCGCGGCACGTTGCGGGCCTGGGCATATTCCTCGCGGAAACGGGCCAGCTCCATCACCATCGCAAGGAACTTGCCCGACTGGGTGCGCGTCTTGATCCGCCTCCATGCCTCGTCCGGGACCACCACATAGGTGTTCGGATCGGTGAGGATCTGCATCTCTTCCTCGACCCAGGCGTGGCGGCCGGATTTGTCCAGCTCTGCCGACAGGAATTCATAGATCACCCGCAGATGTGTCACATCTGCCAGGGCGTATTTCTTTTGCGCATCGGTCAGCGGGCGGCGCGACCAATCGGTGAACCGCGAGGTCTTGTCCAGATTGGCCCGCGCGATCTTGCGCACCAGCGTCTCATAGCCCACCTGCTCGCCAAAGCCGCAGACCATCGCCGCGACCTGGGTGTCGAACATCGGCGCCGGGATCACCCCGCCCTCGACAAAGAAGATCTCGACATCCTGGCGGGCAGCGTGGAACACCTTGACCACGCGCTGGTCGGCCATCAGCGCATAGAGCGGATCCAGCGACAGCCCCTCGACCAGCGGATCGACCAGCATGGCGTCTTCCGGCGCATCGCCGGGAATGGCAAGCTGCACCAGACAGAGTTTGGAGTAATAGGTCCGCTCGCGCAGGAATTCAGTGTCGACTGTGACATAGGGCGCAGAGGCCGCCCGGGTGCAGAATTCCGCGAGGGCGTCGGTCGTGGATATGGTTATCATTCTTGCCGCTCTCGTCCGTCCCAGCTGCGCCGCCCTGGGGCGCAACCTGTCGTTTCATAGGCAGTCTTCCGGGCAATTAAAAGGGTCAAGGCAGCCAAATCGGTGTCCGGTCGCCATTGGCAACGCGCCGCAGCACCGCCGGATACAACAGATGCTCCATCTTCAGCACGCGGGCGGCCAGGGTAGAAGCCGTGTCACCGGGCTGCACCGCAAGCCGCGCCTGCCCCAGGATCGGCCCCGCGTCCAGATCGGCCGTAACCTCGTGCACCGTGCAGCCATGCGCCGCATCCCCGGCGGCCAGCGCCCGTTCATGGGTGTGCAGCCCGGGGTAGAGGGGCAGCAGCGACGGGTGGATGTTCAGCATCCGCCCCGCATAGGCCGCGATGAATTCCGGCGTCAGGATCCGCATGAAGCCAGCGAGGCACAGGATGTCTGGGGCGGAGGCGTCAATCACACCCCGCAACGCCGCCTCGAACGCCGCCCGGTCGCCGCCGAACCCTTTGTGATCCACCGCCGCCACCGGCACCCCAAGGGCGCGGGCCTTGTCCAGCCCCGCCGCCTCGGGGCGGTTGGACAGCACAAGGACGGGGCGCGCGGGGTGGTCCTCATGCCCCATATCCTCGACCAGCCGCACCATGTTGGAGCCGCTGCCCGAGATCAGGATCGCCACCCGTGCCGTCAAAGAAGCGCGCCGGTATAGGTCGTCTCGGCCCCCGGCCCCACGACGCCCAGGCGGCAGACCGTCTCTCCGGCCTCGGCCAGCAGATCCGACAGCGCCTTTGCGCGATCGGCCGCGACGACCAGCACCATGCCGATCCCGGCGTTGAAGGTCTTGAGCATTTCGGCCTCGGCCAGCCCGCCCTGGGTCGCGAGCCAGCGGAACACCGGCGGCAGATCCCAGGCCGACAGATCGACCTGCGCGGCCAGCCCCTCGGGCATCACGCGCGGCAGATTCTCGGTCAGCCCGCCGCCGGTGATATGGGCCAGACCATGCACGCCCCCCGCCCGGATCGCCGCCAGGGCGGGCTGCACATACAGGCGCGTCGGGGTCAGCAGCGCGGCGCCCAGCGGGCCGTCGGCAAAGGGAGCCGGGGCGTCCCAGCCCAGCCCCGCAAGCTCGACAATCTTGCGGACCAGCGAATAGCCGTTCGAATGCACCCCGTCCGAGGCGAGCCCCAGCAGCACATCGCCCTCGGCCACCTCCGCCGGCAGGGCGGTGCCCCGCTCCATCGCACCGACGGCAAAGCCCGCAAGGTCGAAGTCGCCCGGCGGATACATTCCCGGCATCTCTGCGGTCTCGCCGCCGATCAGGGCGCAACCCGCCCCCCGACAGCCCGCCGCGATCCCCTCGACAATCCGCGCGGCGGCGTCGACATCCAGCTTGCCGGTTGCGAAATAATCGAGAAAGAACAAGGGCTCCGCGCCCTGGCACACCAGATCGTTGACACACATCGCCACCAGATCCACGCCCAGGGACGGCTCGTCGTGGGGCGCGTCCGGGTCGGACGGCACCGCGACCCGTCGGAACCAGGCCAGGGTCACCTCGTTGAACACGACCAGGGTCTCGTCGTCGTGCCC
>CAYGRI010000158.1:5486-11591 GCA_964352155.1 uncultured Maritimibacter sp.
CCACATGGCCGGTGTCGATCGCGATGCGCAGCTTGGTGCCCACGCCATCGGTTGCCGCCACCAGCACCGGGTCGCTGTAGCCCGCGGCGCGCAGATCGAACAGCCCGCCAAAGCCCCCCAGCCCCGACATCACGCCGCTGCGGTCGGTGGATTTGGCGGCTGGCTTGATGCGGTCCACCAGAGCGTTGCCGGCGTCGATATCGACGCCAGCCTGTGAATAGGTCATCCCGTTCTGTGTCGTCATCGCCTGCCCCGGTCCGCTGGATCGGCCACCCGATAGACCAGCCGCCGGATCGAGTCCATCGGCCACGCGGTTTTTGCCCCAAAGCCGGGCCGCGCGGTAACCTTTTTTGAACCGGTTCGCCCGACATAACGACCGAACAATAAATCAGATGGGGGAATCGATGACTGTCCGTATTGCACTTTGCCTTGCCGCCATTGCCGCACTCGCCGCGCTGACCGGCGCGATGGAGCGGTGTGGCACGCTGTCCGATTGTCTGGCCGCGCCGGGCACCTGGCATCCGGCCACAGACCGGCAGCCGCCGGAGCCGCTGGACCTGTCGCCCGAAGACGCGCTACGCACCGACATGATCCTGACCGCAATGCTTGCGAATTGATCCACCGGTGATGGCAGGGTGTCCCCGGGGCGATCGCAGGTTGAACGCGGGCGGTGTCCGCGCGCGACCTTGACCCACGCCCGATCTCTGGTAAAGCCAGAGGAAGGCGGGCCTGTAGCTCAATTGGTTAGAGCAGAGCGCTCATAACGCTTTGGTTGGGGGTTCGAGTCCCTCCGGGCCTACCACGCCGCCCACAAGTATCTGAAAACACACCTGAAATCAGAAAGGTGTCCCGCGCAAAACTGGGCGCGGGACACCCTGGTGCGAAATAGCCTCCCCTTTGATGGCGGTCAGGGTTGCTATGTCAAAATCAGCGACCCGGAAATCCCGCAGTGCGTTCTTGTCCAGATCGAGTGCCCTCAACAGCAGGCACGGTTCCGGATGCCACTCGGTCGAGCCGTAGTGGATCTCTCGCATTTCGAGACGGCGGGTTGATACCTCGCCTCGCCAGTTGCGGTAGCGGCAAGAAAACCGGACTGGCCCCCTGATCGCGTTCAGCATGTTTGCAAACATAAGGTTCTCTGCGTCTGTCAGCGGCGCGGGGTCATCCACTGGCCTCTGGTCCTTCTTTGTTGATCCTCATCACAGATGTGCCTCAGCTACGCCCGTCAGCAAGATATTCACCGCCAGCGACGGGTCGGGCAGGTCTCCGTTTTGGAACCGCCGTTCGTAGGTCACGTGGTCGTAGCTCTTGCGGCGCCAAACATACCGCGCAGCGACAACCTTCAGGGGGTTGTCGGGGTGGAGTTCGAGTTCCACGTGCATCAATTCTGCTCCCCATTGTCGAACATATCCGCTACGGCCAGTGCAGCCTTGCGCCGAGCTGCGATCCCTCGCGCTCGCATCGGCGCATCATAGGCGTTGTGGCACCGCTGGCACCACGCGCGCAGATTGTCGCGGGCGCAGTTCTCGGGCTGATGATCTAGGTGGGCGACTGTGAGAACAACCTTCACCGGCTCACCTCGGGCAGCATCGAAGTCATCCCATGTCGTGCCAGGGATCTCCGATCCGTCAAACGCGCACCGGCTCGGCATGAACACGCTGTCCGACGCATAGCGCCATGCAGGGCGCATATCGTGCGATCCGCGATAGATCATCGCCCCGTTCTCCACGCCGCATTCCTCGCATCGGTTTCCCGCGGCATCCCGAACGTCTTGGCTGATCGCGCGCCAATCGTCCGGATATCTGGCTTTATTCTCAGCGCGGATTGGCATCGGTCGAAGTCTCCTTTCTCTGCCGCTGGCAGTAGCACTCACTCGGGCGCTCGCCATTTGGCCCGCGCGAGAACCAGTGGGCCGGGGAAGGCTTCCTCGCTGGATACGCCCAGAGGACATAGCCGTTCCCGTTGCAGGCGGCGCACTTGGCATCCCCATCATGCATTGGCCTGACCCTCCTTTCTGTCGAAGCGGATTTCGGCCAAATCGCACTCCGACCACCCGTCAGTGCTGCCGGCGCCGCGCTCAATTTCGTCGCGCGTCATGATCTCGATATTCCAGCGCCGCCTCGGCCCGTCCCAGGTCATCCCCGTGACCATGCAGCGCTGGTCCCGCCAGTCGGCCTCGTACTCACCCACGACGCGCACGGCTTGCCCGATCAGAAGGCGCGGTTTCGTAAGCTGAAACTCATCGAATGCGTTCAACGGTCAGCCCTCCCCATTGTCTAAGAGCGGATACATACCCTGCGGTTTTGCGACCGCGACCCGCAGGGCAATGTCGATCTGGCGGGCCGGGCAGATCTTGATCGCTTCTCGCGTTCTGTTGAAATAGACCTATTCCAAACCAAACCCCGCATGCATCTCAGCAAGGAAACGGTATGCATCCCAACCCCGCCTTTCGCACCGCCACGGATCAACGCAATCTTGATTTTGCACGGGGACGTGGGTTTGGGCTGCTTGCACTGAACGGGCCTGATGCGCCGTTGATGTCCCATATTCCGTTTCTGCTGGATCAAAACGGTGAAAAGGTGGAGCTGCATCTTGTGCGCTCCAATCCAATCGCCAGGCATGTGTCAGGCCCAATGCCCGCGCGTATCGCTGTTTCAGGGCCTGACAGCTATATCTCGCCGGATTGGTACGGCGTTCCAGATCAGGTGCCGACATGGAATTACGTCGCGGTTCATCTGTCCGGGACGCTGGTAAGGCAATCCGGATCGGCGCTTCGGTCTCTCATAGATCGTCAATCCGCGTTTTTCGAAGACCGGCTTGCGCCAAAGCATCCCTGGTCAACCCATAAGATGACAGATGACGTGCTCGAACGGATGATGCGGCAGATCGAACCGTTTGTCTTAACGATCGAAGCCGTTGATGGCACCTGGAAGCTGAACCAGAACAAGCCCGACGAGGCTAGGGTTTCGGCGGCGGACCAAGTTGAGGGTTTTGGAATCGGTTCGGAGACTGCAATGCTGTCAGCCATGATGCGCGGCGTGCGATCCTGAACACAGGGTCCTGCGGCGCGCGAACATCGAGGAGACCTGAACCGACATTCCCCAAGTGGCCTACCGTTTGACGTCAAGATTGCCTGATTTTGCCAGTCGAACAAGTGTTTTACGCCCTGAGCGGTGTCTGTGGTCGCGCAAACGCCCGAAGTTGGGCGGATCGGCCCGTGAACCCGCAGCGTCCCAGCCCGGCAGTGACGTTTTTCAGCGCAGCGGGCAAACCTGTCCTGCCGCTTTCGTTCAGTTTCTTCGTGGATCGCGGTCATGCGCATACCGGAGGCGCTCGCAATCTGCGGATAGCGGCGATAATGGCGCGCACCATCGGACCGGTGACGGCCACCTCGGCAAGCTGGAAGTTGATGGCGCGGGCGTGGCGGACGACGCGCGCGCCGATCTTGATCAGCTTCAGTTGCAGGCTGGTCAACGACCAATCCGCCATCGCTTCGGGCAGCTCGATACAGCGCAGGAAGGTGGCCAGGTTGTAGGCCAGCGCATGCAGCTGCAGCCGGACCTCGTTGTTGCGGAACCGCCTGCATGACAGCCGCGTCCAGTGGAAGGCGTATTTGCCCTCCTTTCTGACGCCTCGCCGGCGCCCTACAAGGCGCCGCCACCCCTACCAACAAAGGACGGGCACAGTGTGTAGCATTGAGATGAGCATACAAACCGCCACCGCCTGTCGATGACACGCTCTCTCGGCTCGATCCGCTCAACTTCGGGCGCTCACGAGACGGACGCGACAAAAAAGAAGCGAAACGCACTTGATCGGGGGGTGCCATCACGACAGCATGTGATCAAGCGGCAGTCCACTTGGGGGATGTCGATTGATAAGGACAGGATGTGTCTATCTTTGTCGCTTCGCGTGATCATCTAGGTGACCTTCAAAAGGTCATGGACAAAGCGTTCGTCGACGATCCAACGGTAACTTGGGTGTCACTGCTGCCGGAAGTTTTTGAAAGCGAGCATCATAGGTATGTGGCCATGTGCGCCGAGCCGGCGTTTGCGGCGAACACGGTCTATGCATCTAATAATTTCGAAGCGGCCGCCATTTGGTATCCGCCCGGAGTCGCCGTGCATGACGACGACTACGAATGTTTCAAGCAAAGCGTGCGCTTTCCAGACAAGATTCAGGGCTTGGGAGAACTTGCGATGGCTTGCGACCAGTTCCGCCCCACATCGCCACATTGGACGTTAGAGCTTATCGCCGTTGACCCGGCGGTCCACAGCAAGGGTTTGGGGCGTGCGTTGATGCTCTTTGGTTTGGCCATTTGCGACCAGCAAAACCTGCCGACGTTTTTGGTGTCCAGCAACGTCCGGAACCTACCATTTTATGAGCGATTGGGGTTTGAGGCCGTCGGCGAAGTTCGCCTGACCGGCAAGCCCGCGATGTTTCCGATGCTAAGAAGACCGCGCCCGACCCATTCCTTTCCTGCATTTAGGAACGCCGTTTCTCTGCTTCCAGGGACAAATCTATGTATCATGTCTTGACGCATGTATCTTTACGTGATACAGATATGAAATGATTAAAAGCACCAAGGGCAAGCTGATCCAAGACATACTGGCGAACAAAGCCGGTAAAGGCTTCCCCGCCGGTATCATGAAAGTTGCCCGCCGAAAGCTGACCATGCTCGATGCGGCGAACAAACTTGAGGATTTGCGTGTGCCACCGGCCAACCGGCTTGAGGCGCTGCAAGGCGACCGAAAAGGGCAACACTCGATCCGGGTGAATGACCAATGGCGCTTCTGTTTCGTCTGGACCGAAAGCGGTCCTGCTGATGTTGAGTTTTCGGACTACCACTGAAAGGAAATGCTATGGGACTGATGATTGACCCCTGCCACCCCGGCGAAATTCTCAAGCATGAATTTCTTGAGCCGCTTGGCGTTTCTGCGATTGGCCTGGCCAAGGTGATTGGCGTGCCGCGCACCCGCATAGAACGGCTGGTGAAGGAACAGACCGCCGTGACCCCGGATACCGCTCTGCGCCTGTCCAAGGCCCTTGGGACAACCCCGGAATTTTGGATCAACATGCAGGCGAATTTCGACATGGCCTCCGCCCGCAGGACTGTCGATGTGTCGGACATAGAACCGCTTGTAACGGCCTGACCTGACACCGCCTTGGACCTGCCAAGAGTCCGGCCCTGACCTTTCCTTGATAACGGAAAAGCCCCAAGCCGAACCGACCCACACAGCGCGAGGCGCTGCGGGCGGAATGAAATTCTGAAAAAAGCCCGACCGTCAGGTCGGGCAAGTCGATAGAATGAAGGACACCAACCCTCTAAGGCCAGTGAAACATAAAATTCTGACAGGACCCTTTCATGCTTGGTAGACTGGCGCGGCCCGAAGCCCCGGACGGGGCCGGCACCGGGTTAATCGTCCGGGTGTCGGAAAAATCGGAATGAAAGCGATGCGTGCTATTGGGAGGCAGCCGGACCCGACAGGCCTCGTTGAGACCCGGCGCGACTGACATCTCAACAGGCGCGCAAAACGCCCCATACAAGCCCACCAGCCCTCAGACATACATATCTCACAAAAACGGCTCATGGCCATAAATGGCGGCTCCCAGGCGGCCCTATGGCCCTTCCCGGCCAGAGAACCCCGCCCGCAGGTCGCCGTACCAGCCCGCACAGCGTTGAACCCGCGCGTTCCCGCGGGCGATCGCGGCATCCGCCTTGCGCAACGCAGTGTCCAGGCGATCCCCGACGCGGACGCCAGACCGCTCCAACCGGCTGCAGTCCTCTGGATGGGGCGGCAGGGTGCGCGTCGCCTCGAGCTCGCCCCGGGCCTCGGACGCCCGGCGCAATCGCTCGGTGTGAGGGGCTGCGCAGGAGGTTAAAAAGGTCAGTGCCAAGACGGCACTCAGCGTCCACTTCATTGTCTAGCTCCCAGGCTTCGATCTGCGCCTGCAGTTGCAGCGCTTCGTCTTCGGATTGCTGGATCTTCTCAAGCAGCCGAAAGGTCGCCTCGGCCTTCTGGCTGGCGATATAGGCCTCGCAGGCCTCTCGCTGGGCGTCGAGGCTGTTGAATTCCATGTCGAGCCCTTCCTCGCTCGATTTGCGGG
>CAYGRI010000159.1:0-11477 GCA_964352155.1 uncultured Maritimibacter sp.
CCAGCCCCAACCGCGAGACGGAGGCGATGCGCGACGGCTCTGACGCTGTGTCGGATTGGCCGCTGCTGAACGCGCTGGTGAACACCGCCAGCGGCGCGACCTGGGTGTCGCTGCACCACGGCGGTGGCGTTGGCATGGGGTTCAGCCAGCACGCGGGCGTCGTCATTGTCGCCGATGGCACGCCGGAGGCTGCAAAACGTCTCGAACGCGTGCTTTGGAACGATCCGGCATCCGGGGTTTGGCGCCATGCAGACGCGGGCTACCCCGAAGCGATCGCCTGCGCGAAGGACCATGGACTGCGGCTGCCGGGTGTGACGTTCTAGGGTCCTGCCCGTCGCCGGTTTGGGTGATGCTGAACCCGAAAGCGACAAGCGGATGCGCCCGATCCGCAGCATGCGACTTCATGGGCAAGATAGGCTGTGCCCAGAAGCGAGGAATACAGTTCGGCAAAAACAGCGGAATGCCAGTGACACTGGAGCCGTTCTGGCGCGGACGGATCGGCCAGGGGGTTATTGGCGAGGGCAAATTCCACCCCCCGTGACAGCCGCCTGGCCGTCACACTGCCAGAGCCGCAGAACGTCCAGGCGTGGGCGAGGATCGCCTTGGTCAGCACCCGTTCCGCGATCCAGACCGGGAGGATACGCAGCCCCTTCCGCGCCAGCGGCGGGATGCGGTTGGCCCGGATGTAGCGGGCGGTGCCTTGACCAGACAGCTCCGCAATGCGCCGGTTTTGCAAAGGATAGAGACGGCGCAGCATGTGATGTACCGCCGCAACCTCTTGCTCCGGGATCATCTTTTGCCCCGTTGGCATCGCCACGCCGCATAGGTCCAACACCTCTGCCAGAACGCCCGGACCCAGCACCGTCCTGACGGGATCTTCAAGTTGCAGGATGGCATTCGGCCCGATCACCCCGCCGGATCGCGAGGTGACGGAGGCCGCTTGGTCAAACATCCAACTCGTCCAGTTGCTGGGTGCCGCCGCCGCAAGCCTTGACCGCGCCATTGTCCGGCACCTTCAGCGCTGCATTGCGCAGGCTCGCCCGCTCTTTCCCCAGTTTGCGCAGGGCTTCACGACGCTCGGCGGCCCGGGCGGCCTTGTCCGCGGCGGCGTCCCAATCTTCCATCTGCGCCTCGGCGATGGTGCGGGTTTCGTCAAAGTCGAAATGCACGCTTTTCTTGGTTTGCGGCCCCCAATAGCCCGCCTTGCCAAGATCGTAGAAGGTGCGCCCGAACCCGGCCTTGAGAAACGCCTTGAGACACCCCAGCAGGTACCGCCGACGATAGCCAGTTCCGCGCCACGGATAGTGGAACAGAGCCTTACGCATGTAGAAGCGGCGGTAGTTCTTCATCACGCCGTCTAGCAATTCGCCCCGTGTCAAAGCCGCTGGCTTCATGATCGGTGTCACAAAATTGTATTTGGAGAAGTCGAAAATCTCCACCTGATCGCGCAATTCCTGGAACAGCGGCGTGAAGGGCCAGGGCGTGTACATGGACCAGTTGGCGAGATCGGGCTGCCAATCCCAGGCCATCTGGAACGTCTCTTCCAGCGTCTCTTTGGTTTCATTGTCCAGTCCGACGATGAACTGTGCCTCGACGAATATATCGGCTTCGCGCAGCAGGCGGATCGCCTCCTTGTTCTGCTCGACCGTGGTTTCCTTGTTGAACTGTTCCAGCTTGAGCTGCGCGGCGGCCTCGGTCCCCAGCGAGACATGCACCAGCCCGGCCTTGCGGTAGAGGCCCAAGAGCTCGCGGTCGCGGTAGATGTCGGTGACGCGGGTGTTGATGCCCCACTGGATTTTTTTGGGCAGGTCGCGGCGGATCAGCTCTTCGCAGAATTGGATGAACTTCTTGCGGTTGATGGTGGGTTCCTCGTCCGCCAGGATGAAGAAGCCGACGCCGTGGTCGTTGACCAGCCGCTCGATCTCGTCCACCACCTTCAGCGGATCGCGGACCCGGTAGTCGCGCCAGAATTTCCACTGTGAACAGAAGGAACAGGTGAAGGGGCAGCCGCGCGCGAGGTTCGGGATCGCGACCTTCTTGTTGAGTAGAATGTAGATGTATTTGTCCCATTCCAGGATCGACCAGTCGGGATCGATCCCATCAAGATCCTTGACCGTCGCCGCAGCCTGAGTGGCGACGATCTGGTCCCCCTCCCGAAAGGCGAGCCCGTTGATCGCGCGCCGGTCCCTGGGCCAGCGCCCCTCGGCCACCGCATGCATCAGCGCAACGATGATCTCTTCGCCCTCGCCGCGGACGATGACGTCGATCCAGGGCGCCTCTGACAGAACCTGCTTGTACATGAAGGTGGCGTGGACGCCGCCCAGCACCCGCAACGCGTCCGGCGCGACGTCTTTGGTGATTTCCAGAACGCGTTCGGCCACATAGATCGACGGGGTAATCGCGGTCACGCCCACCACATCGGGCCGCAGATCCCGCAATTGGTCGGCCAGCACCTCATCCGTCAGGTTGTTGGTCATCGCGTCGATGAAGTGCACATCCTCGAACCCGGCGCGCTTCAGGGATCCGGCGAGATAGGCCGCCCAGGCCGGGGGCCAGTTGCCCGCAATCTCAGCGCCGCCGGAGTGGTAATTCGGGTGGACCAAAGCAATCCGCATATCTGTCTCCGCAAAGTGTCAGAGAAATCTGACACATTGATCTCCAATGAGACTTGACATGCATCAAATGCGCCACCGCTTTGACGCGGGCAGGGCCAAGGTCGGCAGCCATCTGATTTTGCACGGTTTCCGTCTGCCCATCCCGAATGCAGACGGCCCGATGGGAGCGTCTGTCACCAAGTAACTGGAGCCGGCCCGGCGCGGGTCCACTCATTTTTCGGGGAATCATCATCAGGCGTTCGACAGCCGGGCCGCCATTGCGGAGGCCCCGTGAAGCATGCCATGTCTTCGGGATCATGACCGGATCGCGCATCATTCGCCTCAAGCATCGGGGATCCCGCCCCTCTGTCCCAACATGGCGCATCTTTCCGCGATGAGCCTGTCCCCGTCCCGTCCCTGGCTGGTGTTGGCCGGTCTTTCACTGGGCGTCACGGTCACGAATGGGTTCGCGCGGTTTGCCTATGGGCTAATCTTGCCCGCCATGAAGTCAGAGATGGGCTGGACCTACGCGCAAGCGGGATGGCTGAACACAGCCAATGCGCTGGGCTATATCGGCGGGGCGCTGGTCACGATGACGTTGATCCGGCGCATGTCGCCGACCCATCTGTTCCTCTTTGGGCTGGTGGCAACGACTCTGGCGCTGCTGGCGACCGGGCTGAACGCAGCCTTGTGGTGGCAGACGCTGTGGCGCGTGCTGGCCGGGTTATTCGGGGCGATGTCGTTTTCCACCGCCGGTGCCCTGGCCGCCGGGCTGTTTCAGGGCGATCCGCGCCGCAATGCGCTGGCCATCGCGATCCTGTTCGGCTCTGGCGGCGGTTTGGGCATTGTCCTGGCCGGAGCGGGCCTGCCCCTGATGCTAGAGGCCTATGGCCCCGGCTGTTGGCCGATGGGCTGGGTCGGGATCGGCGCTGTCAGCCTATTGTTCCTGCCGCTGGGGCTGTGGGCGGCCCTGCAATTGTCGCCGCCAAAACCGGACAGGGCCAGCGCCGTCCCCCTGCCCTGGCGCCGGATGCTGCCGCAGATTGCGGGCTATGGCGGCTTCGGGCTGGGCTATATCGTGTACCTGACCTTCCTGTCGGCCTGGATGACAGAGCAGGCCGCGGGCGCGGGCTTTATCGCGCTGGTCTGGGTGGTCCTGGGCCTTTGCATCTCGCTCTCGCCGCTGATCTGGCGCCCCATACTGGCGCGTCACGCCTCGGGTGTGCCGCTTGCGCTGATCCTTGCCTGTATCGCGATTGGCTCAGCCTTGCCGGTGCTGCTGCCGGGAGATGTGGCGCTGATGATCTCTGCCGTCGTCTTTGGCATGTCGGTATTCATGGCCCCCGGAGCGACGACGAATTTCGTCCGCCAGAACCTGCCGCCGAACAGCTGGGGCCATGCCATCAGCCTGTTCACGCTGGTCTTTGCGATTGCCCAGACCATCGGCCCCTATGGCGCGGGGCTGGTCGGAGATCTGTCCGGAAACATCGGCACCGGCTTGCTGGCGGCCGCCGCTGTCCTGGCCATCGCCGCCATTGTGGCCTGGCGGCAGAAACCGCTGTAACCGCGCACCGGTCAGACCAGCGCGGCCCCCGTTTCGGCGTCGAAGACATGCAGGTTCTCGGACAGCGCGCCCAGGCGCACCGTGTCCCCGATCTGCGGCGGGGTGCGGCCGTCGGCCTTGGCGATCACCTCGCCGCCAGAGGTACCGACATAGATCAGAGTTTCGTGTCCCAACGGCTCGCGCAGGATCACCTTGCCTGAAACCACGGTCTGCGCGTCGCCCAGCACAAAGTCCTCGGGCCGGATCCCGAGGATCACCGGGCGGTCGGGCGGCAAGTCGACGGGAAGATCAAGGGTGCCGCCGGTCGACAGCTTGATGGAGGACCCGCCGGTGACCGTGCCGTTGATCATGTTCATCGACGGCGCCCCGATGAACTGTGCGACAAAGACATTCGCGGGCTTGTGGTAGACTTCCGACGGGGTGCCCACCTGCTGGATATAGCCGTCTTTCATGATCACGATCCGGTCGGCCAGCGTCATCGCCTCGACCTGATCATGGGTGACGAAGACGATCGTGGACCCGACGCGCTGGTGCAGCTTCTTGATTTCCAGACGCATCTGGGTGCGCAATTGGGCGTCGAGATTCGAAAGCGGCTCGTCGAACAGGAACACCGCCGGGTCACGGACCATCGCGCGGCCGATGGCGACGCGCTGACGCTGACCGCCAGAGAGCTGGCTGGGCTTGCGGTCCAGCAAGTCGGTCATCCCCAAAAGCTTGGCCACCTCATTCAGCCGCGCCTCCTTGTCGGCCTTGGACGCCTTGGAGCTGCGCAGGCCGAAGCCGATGTTCTTTCGCACGGTCATGTGGGGGTAGATCGCATAGTTCTGGAACACCATGGCGATGTCCCGGTCCTTTGGCTCGACATTGTTCACTACACGGCCGTCGATTTCGACGATGCCAGAGGTCACATCCTCCAACCCCGCGACCATGCGCAGCGTGGTGGACTTGCCGCAGCCGGATGGCCCTACGAAGACGACGAATTCGCCGTCATTGACCTCTAGATTGATGCCGTGAAGGACCTCTGTCTTGTCATAGGTCTTTATCAGATCGCGGAGAACGAGGTTGGCCAAGTGTCAGGTCTCCAGAAGACGTGTGAAGGCGGTATCGAGGGCAGAGGCAGCGGCAGCATGGCGTGCGCGGCGCTGGTCCAGCCGGGCGCGCGCGGTCTGTGCGGATTGTGTGTAGTCGGCCAAGGCGCTGCCCAGAGCGGCGGGCGCCGGGCCGCCAAAGCGGTCCCTAAGGGCGACGAAAGTCTCCGGCGCGACGGCGGCGGCGAAGGCTTCGGGCGACAGCGCGGTGTGACGGCCTGTCTCGGCCGAGAAAGCCACGCTGAAGGCATCGTATCCCTGGCCCAGCGGCTGCCGGGCGGCGATGACCGCACGGGCTGTTTTGGCCGCGATCTCATGCGCTTGCCGAAAGGTCAGCGCTTCGTCCCGGACAAGCGTATCGGCCAGTTCGGTGATCGTCACGCAGGCGGCATCCATGTTGGCGCGCACCCTATCCCCGTTGATCGCGCAGGCGGGCAGCATCGCTGCCAGCAGATCCAGCACCCGCCCGCCGCTGTCGAACGCTGCATAGCCGGCTTGCTGCACCTCGCCCTCACTGTCGTTCATGTCGGTGAACGGCGTGTTGTGCATCGTGTTCACCATCGTATCGCAGCGCCCAACGGTGACACTGGACAGGTGGCGCATATGCTCGATGGGCACCGGGTTGCGCTTTTGCGGCATGATGGACGAGATCTGGACCAGGCTGTTGGGGACATATAGCTGCCCGACCTCGAAGGCGGACCAGAACTGCAGGTCCTGGATGACCCGGCCAAGGTGCAGAAACACCAGCTTGATCGCGGAATAAAGCCCGGTGACATAATCGACTGAAGCAATACAGCCGTAGGAATTGCGCAGCGGGCCGTCAAAGCCCAGCAAGTCGGCGACACGGGCGCGGTCGATGGGAAAGCCAGAGGTAGTGATCGCCGCGGCCCCCATTGGCGAATGCTCCAACCCCTCGGCGGCGGCATCCAGGCGGTCGGCATCGCGCAGAAGACACTCGATCACCGCGCCGAGGTAATGGCCAAAGGTCGACGGCTGCGCGGGCTGGCCATGAGTATATGCGACAATCAGGGTAGCGACCTCTCGCCCCGCCTTGTCGAGCAGCCGGTCTGCCAGGGTCAGAACCTGATCCAGCAGCCGCGCTGTCCGGTCGCGCAGCGCCAGCTTGAACAGCGTATGGTCCATGTCATTGCGCGACCGCGCCGTATGCAGCGCGCCGCCAAGATCCCCCAGCCGCTGACGCAGCTCTGCCTCGACCAGAAAGAAATAGTCTTCGTGTTCGCCGGTATAGGTCAGCGCGGCAATGTCGACCTCGGCCTCGATATCCCGCAAGGCCGCCGCGATCCGTGCGGCATCAGCGCGAGGCAGGATGCCGGTTTCCGCCAGCATCACCAGATGGGCGCGGTTGATCGCCCCCATATGCCGGGCGTAATGCTGCTTCACCCCTTCGAACAAGGGCGCCAGCACCGTGTCGCGGTAAGTCGGGTCGGGGAATGTGGTGCTGTCGGTCACCCTTTCAGCCCCGCCATGACGACACCGCGAATGATGAAGCGCTGGAAGATCAGAAAGACCACCAGCGTCGGAATGGTAGAGATGGCGGCGCCAGTCATGATCAGCTCCCACGCCACATCCGCCTCGTCCCCAAAGGAAGACAGGCCGACGGGCAACGTATACATTTCAACCGAATTGGTCACGATCAGCGGCCAGATGAACGCCGTCCAGTTGCCCAGAAAGACAAAGATCGCCAGGGCCGCCAGCGCCGGTTTGACCAGCGGCATCGCGATGGTCCACCAGATCTGCAACTCGTTCAACCCGTCGATGCGCGCGGCCTCGATGAAATCGTCGGGGACGGTTTCAAAGAATTGCTTCATCAGAAAGGTGCCGAAGGCGGTCATCAGGCCGGGGAACATGATGCCCCAATAGCTGTCCAGCCAGCCGAATTGCTGGCTCATCAGATACCACGGGATCACCAGCATCTCTGTCGGGATCATCAGGGTGGACAGGATCGCGATGAACACGATGTAGCGCCCGGGAAACCGGAACTTGCACAGGGTATAGCCGACAAGGCTGTCGAACAGCACGTTACAGACGGTCGTGATCACCGCGATGATCATCGAGTTGACGAACCACCAGTAGAACCGCCCGTCTTCGAGAACATAGGTGTAATTCTCGATCGTCGGCTCTTCGGGGATGAAGTTCAGATTGTAGATCTCATGCGGCCACTTCAGCGAGGTCGAGATCATATAGGCAATCGGCATCACCATCAGGATCCCGCCCGCGAACAGGATCAGAAAGCGGATGATCTGGCCCAGGTTGCGCGGCGGCTTCACCGTTCCGGCCCGCAGAGCGGCGTCGGCGGTGGGCTTGATGATCTTCTCGTCGGTCGCGGTCATCAGCGGTCCCTCAGCAGACGAAGCTGCACCAGGCTGACAACCAGCAGCACCAGGAACAGCACCACCGTCTGCGCGGCGGCATAGCCCATGTCGAACGCGCTGAACGCGGTTTCGTAGATCATCAGGACCAGCGGCTTGGTGGAATTCAGCGGCCCGCCGGGGTTCTGCGACGTCATGTTGAAGACGTGGTCAAAGATCCGCAGGAACCCAATGGACGAGAACACCACGATAAAGACGATGGTGTGTTTCAGCAGCGGCAGCGTGATCTCCCACAGGACGGTCCAGGAAGACACTCCGTCGATCCGCGCGGCCTCGTAATAGGTCTTTGGGATCGCGCGCAGGCCGGCCATGAAGATGATCACCTGAAAGCCAAGGCCCGCCCAGATCGCCGGGGCCAGGATCGACGGGAGCGCATTGGTGGTGGAATTGAGGAAATTGATCTGCGGGATGCCGAAAGAGGCAAGGAAATTGTTGATCAGCCCGATGGGCACCGGCTGATAGAACCAGCGCCAGACCCAGGCCATCGCCACGGCAGAGGTCATGAACGGCAGGAAGTACAACATCCTGAGAAAGCCGTGCATGAAGCGCGTCTTGTCGAGGTGGTAGGCAATGACGAAAGAAATCACCAGGCTGATCGGCGTGCCCAGCAACAGATAGACAAAGGTATTGCGGAAGACCTTCCAGAACACCGGATCGGCGAACAGCTTCTTGTAGTTGTCCAGCCCGGTCCAGGTGCGGTCGCCCAGCAGATTCCAATCCTGAAAGCTGATCAGAATGGCGTTGCCGGTAGGATAGAACCGGATGACGACATAGAACAGTATCGGAATCGCCAGAAAGCCCCAGGCCCAGACGATCTGTTTCTGTCGAATGGTAAGATCGCGGTAAAAGTTCATCCGACCCCCGAATCGGTCAGGCTCCGGCCAATGAACCGGAGCCGACCTTGCTGCGTCACTCGTAGTATTCGTCGAGGATCTTCTGCTCCGCCTCGGCCGCGATGGCGAGGGAGTCGGCGGCGGACATGCCTTGCAACGTCATCCGCTCAATCATCTCGACCATCAACTGACGCTGGCCGCTTTCATTGGCGAATTTCGTCGTGTTCGCATAGGCCAGGCCGCGGATGAACGGGCCGAACACCGGGTTGCTCGCATTCTCATCCGTCATCCCGACAGAGGGCTTCGCGGGCAATTCACCGACCACATCCAGCCAGATCTGCATCGCCTCGTCCGAGGTGATATATTGCATGAACTTGACCGCGGCGTCGTACTTTTCGCCCTCGGCCTTCGTGGTGATCGCGTTGACCCAGTAGGACGAATAGTTCGACCGTGTTCCGTCCGCCATCGCCGGCAGCTCTGTCACGCCCCATTTGAGCCCACGCGTGTTGTCTAGCGAGCCAATCCGGAACGAGCCATCCAGATGCATCCCGGCGCGCCCCGCCTTGAACGCCGCCTGCGGTTCATCCATGAAGCCGATGGCCGTGACGGGCGGATCGCTCATGAACATGTTGGCGTAGAATTCCAGCGCCTTCAGACCTGCCTCGGTGTTGTAGTTCACGGTCTGGTAGTCATCCAGATAGGGCTCTCCGCCCATCTGGCGCACTAGCACCTCGCGCCACCAATGGTGATCCTGCGCGGTCATTCCGGCGGTGATGCCCACCTGCGTGAGGTTCCCCGCGCTGTCGAATTTCGTCATGGCGGCGGCGGCGGCCATCATCTCTTCCAGTGTCGTCGGCGGCTCAACGCCCGCCTCTTCCAGAAGCCGTTCATTGTAGAACAGCGCCAGCGAGCGGACAGCGGTGGGCAGCGCCCAATACTGGTCGCCGTCCTTCATCGCCTGGACCATCGGAAAAAACTCTTCGTCCACCATCGCGGGCGGGAAAACATCGGCGGGCAGAGGCTGGATCAGATCGGCCGCCACGTAATCGTTCAGCCAACCGTAGAACAGCTGGACCACATCCGGCCCTTCCCCGGCCGGAATCGACGCCGCCACCTTGGTGCGGTAATCGGCATAGGGGAAATGCGTCATCTTGACGGTGATGTCCGGGTTCGCCGCCTCGAAATTCTCGATCAGCTGCTCCATCGCCGTGACGCGCGCATCGAAGAAATACTGCCAGTATTCAATCTCGACCGCGTTGGCCACGGATCCGATCAGCGCCGCGGCGCATGTTGCAGAGGCGATTGCCAATGCTCTCAATCTGCCAAAACCCATGTTTGGTCTCCCTGTTGTTCTGTCGGCTGATGCCGATCTTCGGTGCGGCACGAACCGCTGATCGCTCACGATTAACTCAACTTGCTTGAGCTTTCAAGAATGTTGAGCTACGTAAAATCATGATCAGCGTTTCGGACATCGTTGTCGGGGCCAATGCCGAGCGGTCGCGCAGCCACAACCGGCAAGTCGTTCTGGGCCGGATCCGCGCCGCTGGCCAGATCGGCCGCGCCGAGATCGCGCGCCTGTCAGGCCTGTCGATACAGGCGGTGTCCAACATCATCGCCGATCTGCGCGAAGACGGGCTGATCCTGGAAAAGGGGCGCCGCGCCGCCGGGCGGGGGCATCCGCCGGTGCAGGTGTCGCTAAACCCCGCGGGCGGGTATGCTTTGGGGGTCGAGGTGCGGCCCGATGCCGTCTTCGGCGCCGTGCTGAACCTTTGCGGCGACACGATCGGCTCTGACCGCCGCGCCCTGCCCTCCGACGACCGCACGACCATCACCCGGACTGTGGTCGCACTGCGCGATGCGCTGGTGGCCCGGCTGCGGACCCCGAAATCCCGGATCCTCGGGGCAGGGATCGTGATGCCCGGCCCCTTTGGAGAGACGGGAATTCGCGACAGCGGGTCCGAGCTGCCGGTCTGGGAGGGTACGACGCCCGAAGCCGTGTTCGGCGCGGCGCTCGGCTGCCCGGTCCTGATCGAGAACGATGCAAATGCCGCCGCCATCGCCGAGCGGATCAGTGGCGTGGCGCAGGGGCTGGAGACTTATGCTTTCCTGTATTTCGGCACGGGCCTGGGCCTTGGGACGGTCTACAAGGGGCGCCTGATGGCGGGCGCCTTCGGCAATGCCGGAGAGATCGGCCATATTCCTGTCGTCTCCGGCCAGCGGACCCAGGTGCTGGAAGACACCGTGAGCCGGTTGTCTGCCCAGCGTGCGCTGCGTGCGGCCGGTTACGACGTGTCCAGCGGCGCCGACCTGGCCCGTTTGTACCACCAAGGCAACACGACCCTCACCACCTGGCTTGAGGCCGCGACAGAGCCTTTGTCCACCGCCGTGACGGTGATCGAAAACCTGCTGGATCCGCAAGCGATCATCCTGGGCGGCGCCATGCCGGACCCTATTCTGGATCACTTCATCCAAACCGTGCCCCTGTCGGCCCGCTCTGTCTCGCGCCGTGCAAGGCGGACACAACCACGGCTGATGCGCGGTGCCTCGGGCCGGATGACGGCGACGCTGGGCGCGGCGGCGCTTGTGATCAATCAGGCCTTCACCCCGGAAATCGCGGTTCAATCTTAGGAAGACTCATGCCCACACCGGACCAGACCCGTATCGCAGAGGATCGCGCGCAGCCCCGGATCGTGGCGCTTTGGTGGGCGCTTCGGCCGCTGACCTCGGTGATCCGCTTTCTGCAATCGGGCGCGCATCCGGACGATGAACATTCCGGCATGCTGGCCGCGCTGGCGTTTCGCGACGGGATCAACCTGTCCTATGCCTGCTCCACCCGGGGCGAGGGCGGGCAGAACGACATCGGAACAGAGGCCGGGGCCGATCTGGGCGCGCTCAGAACCCGCGAGATGGAGCGTGCCTGCGACGTTCTTGCGATGCGGATGTACTGGCATTCGGAAAGCCCCGAGGATTCGATCACCGATTTCGGGTTCTCCAAAAGCGGCGTCGAG
>CAYGRI010000160.1:0-10502 GCA_964352155.1 uncultured Maritimibacter sp.
GCACTTCGCCAGAATGGGAATCCCAAATCGATTCAGGTCGCTGGGAGAACGCTCTGATTTCTGGGTTTTCCCTCTGGACGCGGCAAACGCGCCTTGCTATAGCCGGGCTCGGTATTCCGGCGTAGCTCAGCGGTAGAGCAGTTGACTGTTAATCAATTGGTCGTAGGTTCGATCCCTACCGCCGGAGCCAAAAACCCCAAAGAAAGCAGATAGTTAGCTTAAACCGCTCCAAGCGGCCATTGGGATTTTTGGCTTGGGGTAACATATGGGGTAACAGATCGCAGCCGGGGAACAGGGCATATCACGTCTGCGAATCCGTCGCCGCTGGCGGGCAGAGGAAATGAAGCGCCTCACCGGAAAACGAGCATTCCGATCAGGACCGCGAGGCCTACAAAGACGGCTGTTTCAACCATCGGAAAATTGCCCTGGCCTTGTATGAACGACATATCAGCACTCCGTTTGCATCAGATAATCGCTAAAACCATCCAAAAAAACTCGCCAAAATTGAGACCGATTCGTGACGGCGCTCCGACACAGCGTGTTCTTTGGCCAGCTTGGCGGCCGTGGATATGGGTGGATCAATTTGATCTACCCCTTTTTGGGGAACCTGCCCGCCGACGCTTTTCTTCGCTCGGTCATACCGGCTCCCTCCCGTCGTCTATCCTTCTGCAAACCCGGATCCAGGGAATGTATCGATAGCCACGGGATCGACTGGACCCTGTGTGATTACCTGGCTTCCCGCCACCCGGCAGCGATGGCTTCAGCTTCATTGCAGAACCACCGTTCGCCATCAGACAAGCTGATCTTGGTCCTGGCATACCATCGCGACCAGGGCGCATGATAAATGCGCTCACCGTCGCGATTGATGTTGCCCTTGATAGCGCAACCGTTCGGCGCCTCTTGCTCTGCTACAGCCCACCGGTCTGCACGGTACTCCCAAGCCGGTTGTGCCTCGCCTTGCCAGATCCCGGCACGGGCTGTTCTGGCAAGGTTTTCTTCGGCAACGTAGGAAACTGAATACTTCCTGAACGCCCAGGCGTGCCCCTCCCTGACCATCGTTGCGCCAATGTCAGCGCCGTCTGCGTAGCAGGTTGCTATCGTCCGACCAAAACCGTCCTCCTCGATCCCGATGCACTGGACGCCGGCGCGCTCAACCAACTGCTCCAGGGCCTTGGTCGCGGATTCGCCACAAGGCCAGCGACCGTTCGACGAGCCACACATCTGGCCTTTCTCCGGCGCGTCGATTCCCTCGATGCGGTATGTGACGCCATCCATCGAGAATGTATCGCCGTCAGTTACGACAGTCTCAGCACGTGGTTCACCGCACGATGAGGTGAGAACGAGCAAAGCCATAAGGACTGTCTTGCGCATGGGGCTGCCCTTGATCTTGAATGGTTCAGGTCCGACCTCGGCATTTACCACGTTTTCACATGTCTGCACGATGGTTGCCTTTATCGAGCGGTCACTAAACTCATCAAAGAAAACCCAAAAAAATAATTCTTTGGCCGAGCAAGAACCCTGTCACCTGTAGTGGGTGGCAGGCGGCCTCTTGGTTCAAAGCAATTTGAATATCATGTGAACGTAGTGAGCCACGACGACAGCGGCGCCGACTGCGACGATCACGTAGTTTATTCTGTAGCGCCGAGCCGGACGGCGGTTCAGGTTGGCGGGGTACATGGGCGATCCTCCTGTCGGAGAATCTCGATGCCCAAGATTAACAAAGCGTAAACACCCCCGCCTCGCGCGCGCGTACTGGTCCCAAAATCCGATAATACTCATTACATTAGCAAGCCGATCCAATGTTTCCAGAGGCTTGGCCTGAAATAGAGGAAGCCAGGAAAACCTCGTAATTTTCTTGCGCACCAGTCAGTTATATAAACCATTGAAAAACAGGGATTATTGGTTCTTTTGTGGAGTTGATGCAAATCAATGACCGCTTTGGCAACGGCGTGCTTTTTGTATTCTTGCCTCACGCGCATCTTTCTGCGGCATGGTTAACTCATCCGTAACCATCTCACAGAATGGTGAGGGCAACTCTGGGGAGAGTGCTGCCAATGACGTTCCAGTCCAAAGTCCCGATCACAGGCCTCTCTGTCGGTGTGGTCGCTGAGGATTCCGTGACAGAATCCATCGTCCGAAGCCTGAACGCCCACGCTTCTCGGGCCGAGCTGCAGATGCTGATCTCGCAGGTTGCTTACCACATGAAACATCCCAGCCCGAAGAGTTCGCAAAGTCCTCACTGAAGATCTCGGCAGGAAATCGCCCGCCGCACTCAGCGTTAACTCCGCGTTAATGTACAATTATGTATTTCCAATGCGGGATTAACCAGGGTGGTATCATGTGGAGAGATCATAGAGTGGGCAAGATAGCTCATTTGGAGTCATGCCTCTTGTTCGCAAGAAAGCATGGGACGAAGAACATCGTTGACGACCTTCAAGTGCGGCTGAAAATGGAAAGCATGGGATTGGATCTCAATGCTGCGGAGCCAGCCGGCAACGCATCCGTGCCGCAAATAATGAGCTTCGCCGAGTAGGGCGACAATACCCGACCAAGCCTCGCCAGTTCCGGGGCTTCGCCTATTTCGCTCTATTTTTCTGACACCGGGTAATTTTTTTTGCGCACCAGTTAGCTCGCTTAACCCTTGGAAATTCAATGATTTATGGATTTTGGCCAGCGTCCGGCCACCAAGTCGCGCAACGCATCCGCCGGGGCGGCCTCCCCGCGCAGATACCTCCGGACGGTGCGCTCGATCGGCGGCGCGCCGGGGCGATCGGCAACGTCGCCAGATGCCACGATCGCCAGTTCGATCCGGGCCAGTTTCGCCGCCAGCCGATCGCGTGACGCCCCGGCCTTGGGGCGCGGCCGGTGCGCCTCAAGCCGGGACAGGCGGCCGCGCAGGGCCGTCACGCGGCGGCCTCATCGCCGGGCTGGCCACCCCACACCAATTCATTGAAATGATAGAAATTCGCGCCGATCGCGTTCATGACTTTGCCAGCCGCCAGTTCCAGCGCGGCGATCGTGAATGCCCGCACCTCGGCAAGTTCCGCAATGAGGCGCGCCTGATCCGGGAAACGATTCCCAAACGCCGCCTCGCGAAGCGCGGCTTCCTTGTCCGCGTCCAGGCCGTGAATTTCCGGGGGCAGTTCCAGAATAGCCGTGGCCAGCGCCGCCGGCATAGTTCCGGCCACGGGGCGGGCCAGGATCGCGGCCCGCTGGGGATCCGGCATCGCGAAAAACATCCGGCGAAGATCCGAACGCAGCACCGCGCCCGCCGCGTCCGTTTTGTCGATCGGATCGACGCCTTGCGCGCGGGCTGTCTCAATCGCCCGCTCCAGCCCCCGGCGGCCGTCATAATCGGCGGCGCGATATGCCGGCGCGAAGTTGCTTGAAATGAAGTCATGCAAAGCCTCATCCACGCCCGCCTTCGTCAGTCGTCCGCTGGATTTCAGCCTTGCGGATTCGTCCGCCATTGCCACCAGAGCGGCGCCCAACTTTGTCAGCAGGGCGTATGTCTTGTTGATCGTCGGATTATCAGATCCCGTCCATGCCCAGCGTGTTGCGAGCAAGGTTCCGATCGTGTCGCGGCCGTCGATGATTGTCAGGTCGTTTTGACTGTCCATTTTCTGTGTCCTTTATCCGTAGATGCCAAAAACCGCCCGGCGCGGTTCTCGTTTGGTTGAGATTGTTGCGATCACGCCCGCTACCGCGTTGGCGCGGTCATCATGCCCGCCGGGCGCATGGTCGATGGTATCGCGCCCCGAGCGGCTTGTGCGGCGTTCCAGACCGACAAGCTGGCGACGCAACAGCGCGCAAGGCGGCAACTCCACCCGGCCCGAATTCAGCGCTGCCAGTGTTTCAACGTACAGCCCTGATCGGTCCAGTTCCGAAACGTCATAGGTAACTCGATGCTTTGCGAATTCGTCGCGTGGCCAGCGCCCCGCGTATCGGTCGCCACTGACGCGGCTGATGCCGTAGCGACCCAGCACCTGCGCGAATTCCGCCACGATCCCGGCGGGCGATCCCTTGCGCCCCTGCACCAGATCAATGACAATCCCGTCCCCGTCGCGATGGGCAATCGAGATTGTGAATTCATCCTCGCCACCGCCTGCCGGATCTACAAAGGCTTCGTATCGGACGCCTCGAACGCGCGGCAGTTCAAGCGGCTTTGGTCGGGTGCATTCCGCGACAAGATCAGCGTCAACAAAGCTGGCAATGTCGCTGCGGAATTCAGCCAGGTATTCCGCCCGCGCGGCCTCGGGATCGTCTTGCATGGCTGCATCCACGACACTCTGCGGCAGTGACGGGTTCATAGTTCGGCTTGCCGCCTGCGCCATCAGAACGCGGCTTTCGTCGTCAACGCCATACGCCCGGCGATAAGTGGTCCAAAGTGTGCCGCGCCGGGCATACGGCGATGAAAGAGCAATCAACTTGCCGCCCAGCGTCGCCAGTGCCGGGCGCAAGGCTTGGATAATCTCACGATCGGGCGACGCCCCGTCAGAATACCAGAACGCGATTTCGTCGCAGATAACGGCGGCGAGCGTGTAACCTCGGACAGAACGATGTGAGGCGGTGCCGATTTCAATTGCGCTCCGGTTGCGGAATTCAATCGTCGTTTCGTTTTGCTTCACCACCAGCGAACGGATCATCGGGTGATCGCAAAGCCCCCCGACATAGCGCATTGCGCTTCGCGCCTGGGGCCGATCGGCGGCGAGCACCAGCGTCGTGGCGATCTCGCCGGGTGACAGTCGGTCGCGGTGATCCTGAAAGACGGCCTGAAACAGTGCCAGCAAGGCCGCTGCATGGGTCTTGCCGCCGCGTCGCCCCACTGCCAGCCAAAGTTCGGAATATGCCCCCTGCGGTACGTTCTCGCGGCCTGTCAGGGCGCGGAATATCTCGGCCTCTGCGTCACCCAGCGGCAAGCCATAGAAGCCCGACAGCAGCGCCCGCCATGCGGCAAAGGTCTCGCCTCCGAAGATGTCGCCGAACAGCGCCGGGTCTGTCATCGCGTCGCGGATCGTGACGGCGTTCATGCTTGCCCCCCGGCTCTCTGGCGAAGGTAGCTTTGCAGATCCGGCGTCACGTCGCGGGAGCGGCGTTCCAGGCCAAGATCCGAAAGCAACCGGCGCAGGGCGTTCGAGATCGTCGCATATTGTGCCGCATCGAATTCCGCGCCCTTGGCAAGTTCGCCCTCGCGATCTTCACACCAGCAGGCCAGCGTGGCGGCGCGGGCGATCAAATGCTTCTGCGCCTCGGTCAGATCGCCGCCCAGATCCGCCTCGATGCCGGTGACAATCTCACGAAACCGGCGCGCCATCAGCGATCGGCCATCGACACCGGCCAGCACAACAGCACCAGTGCCCCGGCGGGTGCTAAACTGCGGCGGTGGCGGTGCTTTGCCCATGCTAAAACCTGTCTTCTGTTACCCTGACGTTACCCAGAATAGCAGATTGACGGCCATATGTGAATTAAAACTGTTGTTTGTCAGTGTTTTGAAAGGTTTGGCAATGTGACTAATAATCAAATGGTCGCCTAGAACTTACCCCAACTGGCCGTCGAACCGGCCAGAAAAAACCGGCCTCAAGGGCGATCTGCGCGTTTGGATAAAGTCGGCGCCTCAGGAAAGTTCTATCACCATTGTCCCTTGCGCGCGTGTAGCTGCCGCCTGTCCGCATATTAAGAGAGGCCGGATTTCAGTCTGTTTGACATGCGCGCAAGGGACATTGGTGACACAAGTCATTCGTCGCCCCCCAAAAGCCCAGACAAGGCGGCTCTGGCGTCTGCGCGGCGCTTGTGTTCCGCTTCGGCTCGGTCGGCGAAACGTTCGTGCACAACGGGATTGACGATCCAGTGAGGCGGCAAGCTCGGGCGCGGTCCCGGCACCTGTTCCAGCCATCCAAGCGCGGCCAGTTGTTCCAGCAGCGGGCGGATCTCATGTTCGCGCAGTCCGCGCATTGTCCGGTCCCCGCGCTGCACATCGCGGTTGGTCACAACGTCGAGGCGCCGCGCAAGGATGTAGCCCGCCACAGCGGTCAGGCGGTCGTGGTCGTCAGATAGCCCCAGGGCGCCCGCGTAGAAGGCCACCGCATGTTTCAGCAGGAACTCATGCAGGAAGCTGGCAACGCGCTGTGCGGTGGCCTCTGTGACCGTGGCAGGCAATCCCTCGGACACGAAGTCGGGCGCATCGCAAAGCGCATCGCGTTCGACGTGTTCGACGCAATGCCAGACGATGCACAGCCGCGCGAACAGCCCGTCATATTTGCCAAGGTGCGACGCCAGCTTGCCGTTGATCGCCTCTGCTGACTGAAGGTCGAGGTGGCGGCGTTCCAGATCGCGCCGGATCGTCTGCGCTCCGTCATCGAACTGCAACACGTCTTGCCCCATCCAGCCCGGCGCGGTCAGTTGGCGCAGCGCCACGATCAGGCTGCGGTAGGCGTCGTTGACCGGCGGCATGGGGTCGTCGCGGCCCATCGTGGCGCGTTGCAGGGTGATCGGAAACAGGCGTTGCAGAAGTCCGTCATCCATGCTGTCGCCTGATACCTTGCGCAGCGGCTCGGGCTGGATCCCGCCCAGCATGGAAATGGACAAGTTGTCGATCACGCCGGCCCCGCGCCCGATGCGGTTGTAGGCGAATTGCCCGCCATTGAAGGACCGCAGCCAGAACGCCCGGTCAGCGGATGCGCCCTTGCCGCCGTTGTATTTGTCCATCGCGCCGAAAAAGCCCGACAGTTCGTCCTGCAACAGCAGCACGCCCCAGGGCGATCCCTTCAGCACCTCCTGCGCGGCTTCAATGGTCGTGTCCTCGATCCGCAGGCGGGTCTGTGGCGGCGGTTGCTTTCCCTTCTTTTCCTCGGGGGCCAGGGCGTTGAATCTGCGAAGGCTATCCAGCCAGTCCCGCATCAATTCGGCGTCGAGACTGCACAGCGGCCCCGTCGCCCGCGACAGGATCGGGCTTTTCTTGGTCGAAGGTGGCCCGATCAGTGCAGCCCAAAGACGCGCGCTTTCGTGCCAGTCGTCGTGCCGTTTCACCTTCAGCTTGATTTCGTCCCGGATCGCCACCGCACAGCAGACCAACGCGGCCACCGCCAGTCCGGAAGGGTCCGCCCCCATCTGCGCGCCATTGGCACGGGCGAAGTCCTCGATGATCGGCGGCAACAGCCCTTGCGGCAGATCGGGCGGCGGGAATGTGCCCCACAAATCCACCGGATCGGAGTAAGCGTTTGCAGTCGCCTTCCTGGCTTCCTTCTCTGCCCGCCTGCGGTCACGTTCTGCCTGCACCTGTTCGGCCTCCTGGCGGCCTTCCCCGGTCTCGAAGCTGTAGAGACCATGCGCGGCAAGGTGGCCGTTCCTGAGGCGTTTCAGCGTGTTCTGCGCGCGCTTACGCAGCGCGGCCTGACCGCGATCAGAGGTCCATCTGTCGTCGCCTTCAGTCTCCTGGCTGAAGCGCGGGAATGCGGCGTCAAACAGGTCGTCCGCGCTAGGATCGGCCCCGTTGCGGCGCTGAAAGTCGGCCAGTTCGGCCAGCACCAGTTGCCGCCAGAAGGTTTCGCGGCCATCGGTCACGCGGCCTTCGGCATTGCGAAGGATCTCACCTGGCCCACCGTTACCGCCTCGGTTGCCGCCTTGCGGTCCCGTCCATCCCGGCATGGGGTCGAGGCGCGACAGGCGGTCCAGGTCGGCGGCGGGCGTGTCCTCGACCCTGACGGCGGTCAGTTCGTCGATGTAGCCCTTCGCCTTTTTTGCCGGGTCCGTGATCCAGTTGACGCTGCCACCCAGCCGCAGAATGCGCGCGCTGTCGCGCACCTTGGCGTCGGCGCCGACATGCGCCACCAATGCCCGCAGGGCTTCGGTGTAGGCTTCCGGGTCGTCGCAAAGTTCCCGCAGCCGCAGCCAGTGATGCACGCGCTTTTCCGGTGTCTGCCCGGTCCTGATCCGGATCGCGCCCTTCGTCCCTATCGCCTCGATCCGGTCGGCCACGCCTGTTGCGTCGTCGTCGGCCTCGCAGCACGCAAAGGCGGCAGCATAGAAGTCCAGCCCTGATGCCCGCTTGTTCCGATCAGCATCAGGCAGACGCAACGCGGCGCCGATGTAGAGATTTGCGCCCCTTGCGTTGTGGTCGGCAGCGAAGGTCGCCGCCGTGTCCAGTTCGTCCAGAGCAAACAGCCGGGCGCGATCCGGTGCTGCACTGCCGGGCGCGGTATAGGCAATTTCGCAAAGTCCGTCATCGTATTCCGACGCGACGAACGGCGTGGCCCATGCGTCCAAGTGGCAGCGGATCGCCGCACTGTCAGGGGCAAGGATGTTCTCTCGCATGTTCATGCCGTCCCCCAGATCAGGGCGGCCAGCGCCGATGCCTGCGCTTCAGTCAGCGCATAACGCTGCATCAACAGCTTGACTTGAGTGCGGAGGGTCATCGCGAGCCCTCCGCGAATTCGAGCGGGTCATAGAAGCCCGCACCTTCGACGCGTGCCAGCACGCGGCCAGCGTGGTCCTTCAAAACGCGGTCAGGGTTGCATCCGCAAAGGCGCGCGGCGGCCCACGCGCGGCGGGCCTTTCGGGTTGTGTTTTTCATTGCTCTCGATCCTCGAGGGAATGGACCAGAGCGGCGCAGCGTGCTATCCGAACGGTGTCTGCCCGACACTCGCCAAACTTGGAAGCCCCGCCGGAATGCCGCTCCGGTGGGGTTTTCTATTTTTGCAGTTGGATGACTTCGGCACCGCCCTCACGGCGGCGGGCTTCGGCTTCCAACGCGGCGGCGTGAGCGTGCAGCCACTCCCCCATGTCGCGGATCGCGTCAGCAATGGCCGGGATCGCCTCGGGGTATGCCTCCAGGCGCGTCAGCAGCAATTCAAGCTGCACACCCGGATATTCACCAGCGCCTTCCAGCGTGCGGCGTACAACGTGGTTTTTCCAATCCATCATGCCGCCCCCCGCATGGCCTGCGCTTCCAGCCACGCCAGCACGTCCGCTTCTTTCCAGAAGCGACGGCGCGCGATGTACGTCGGCTTGGGAAAGTCGCGCTGATCGACCCAGCGCCACAACGTCATGTCGCTGATGTCGCCGCACAAAGCGCGCACGGCTGCGGCCTGAATCCGCTTTTGAGGGTTGGTCGTTTCGGGCGGAAGGAAATTCCCGACTTCGGTTTGAGCGTTCATGCCACGGTTCCTTTCGGTTAGAACGTGGCCAAACCAATATGCATGAAATCTGCCTCACTCAAAAGACAGAGTTCAGGACAATTTTGTCCTACAAGCGCTCACTACGCTGCAAAATTTTCTCAATCGCCCCCTCGGACAGATCCGGCCCACCGTTACGCTCAAGTATCCATGAAATGATAGCGCAACCCGACCCTTGGGCGTCGTCATGCTTGTTAGTCTCATTACGAGTTGGCTTTATGCCCAATTCGTTGCGCAGCCATAGAACGCAGCTTACAATCAGCATATCTCGACCAGAATTCCGCTTTCCCTTCGGCCCTCGCGCGGTCGCGGGCAGTGGATTTAGAAGATACGCAGAGGCGGCGATTGAGAATGCGGCGGGTAATGGCTTGCAATTGCGCAACCGGTCCCAGAGCACCGCGCGTAGCCTTTCGTTCGCGATGTTGTCGCTCATTGCAGCACGCAAGAACCGAAGCGCGTGCCCTTCTGACAAGTCGACGGCCAACGGGTCGGCTTCACGCGATACAGCGTCCCACGCCGTGCTTGCAGGCGGGCAGTCGTTACATCCGGTCAATACATCAGCCAGAAACTCTAACGTGCGCGCGTCCGGCTTAAGGTCTCTGCTCCGATCCATCACCGCCCCACTTCGCCAAGTCGAACCACGTTGTCGGCGGTGCCTTCCACCAGATCCGCCACGAAGCGCGCCCATGCGTCCAGCGCCTGCCGCTTTTCGTCGGCAAAATCATGACGTTGATACACCGCGACGATACCGCCACCCGTGCCGCTCACATGGTTCAAAACGGCCTCTGTGACGCGCACCGGCATGCCAAGCCGCGCCATACCAGTAGCGCAGGTACGCCTCAGATCGTGGAACGTCCATCGCGGGATCACCACCGGCTCGCCCCGCTCTTTTGCGGCAATCTCTTCCATGCGTTTGGCGATGCGATCGCGGCCCTTGTCGAAGCCGCTCAAGGGCGTCTCGCCTGTCGTGGTGTGATACAGGCCCGCCCCGCCCTTCACGCGCTCCACGCCCGCCAGAATGTCGCGCACGGCCTCGCTGATCGGCACGTCATGCGCCCTCCCATTCTTTGTCCGGTCAGCCGACAGGCGCCACAGATCGCCAGCCAATTCGGCATCGGTCATCCCGACCACCTCGCCAAGACGCTGGCCAGTCAATAGCAGGATCTTCCCAAGCGGCCCCCATGGTTGCCCGAGGTCATCGCAGGCCCGCCAAAACCACCGCATTTCGTCGTCGGACAGAACACGGTCGCGGCTCTTTTCCTTCGCCACCGGCTTGACCCCGAACGCGGGCGATGCCGGGATCACATCGCGCTCCACGCACCAGTTCAGGAA
>CAYGRI010000160.1:10512-11427 GCA_964352155.1 uncultured Maritimibacter sp.
CATTGGGGATAGTGGGCGGGTGGTCACAGCAAATCGCGTTCGGGCCAACCTGTCAAAATTCCTTAACTGGTGCGTGTAGCGCGATGCCGGGATCACATCGCGCTCCACGCACCAGTTCAGGAATTTGGACAGGTAGGCCCGAACGCGATTTGCTGTGACCACCCGCCCACTATCCGCTATGCCGTCCAGCACGTCGATCACGTCGCGCTTGCCGATCGTCTGAATATCCCGCTCGCCCCAATGGTCGATTACATGCCGCTCAAGTTCACGCTTCACCACGGCGCCCGATTTCAGGCCCGACAGATGCCGCTTGGCGTAAAGGTCGAACAGCGTCTTCACCTTGTCGCGCTCGGATAGCTGCGCCTCGATCTTCGCGGCCTTGCTGGCCTTCTTGGCTGCGCCGGGATCGTCGCCATGGTCCACGGCCTCGATTGCTTCGGACGCTGCCGCCCTGGCATCGGCCACGCCCATTATCGGCCATCGACCCAGCGTCAGTTTCTTGGGCTTGCCAGCGTAGCGATAGCGCAAGGCCCAGGACTTCGCGCCGCTTTGCTGCACCACGAGATATAGCCCGCTCAACGCCGGGTCAGGTATCTCGCGCCGCTTGTCCGGGTCCGGTTTGGCGGCCTCGACCGCCTTCGTGGTGAACGCTTTCGGCATCGTCAATTGGTCTCCTGTTACCCCGGCGCGCGACCATTTTTGAGCAGTCAATTTGTCGCTCGCCCGATATTGCGCCTGTTACCCCGGCCATCTGGGGTAACGCTGGGGTAACAGATTTGGACGATAGAAGGCGTTACCCCGCGTTAGTAACAATGGCTAACAATCGGCTAAATAACAAGGGATATAACAGATTTTTCCGGGTCTACAGTTTTACATCGTTAGGCCAATTTTGCCCATCAGACTTGACTGTTAATC
>CAYGRI010000161.1:0-679 GCA_964352155.1 uncultured Maritimibacter sp.
GGACGGGGGCGAAACCGGCGAAATCCTCGGCCGCGCGCGCCTCGGCCCAGGTGCCCTGGCTGATGCTTGTCACGCGGGCAATCTCGGATGCCAGATCGGCGGGGATCTTGCGGGTGCGGTCATAGCTGCGGCGGATGTGGCGCAGGTTGGCGCGGGCCACCTCATCCAGCGCAGCGGGGTCGATCGCCGCCAGCCAATCGCCCAGACGCGGATCCACGCGGCGAGCGTGCAGCACGCCTTCCAGCGCCGCCGTCTCGTCGCCGCGCTGGTTGGCGGCGCCGCGCGGCATCATCGTTTCCTGATCCCATCCCAACCGGCCCGCGATGCTCGACAGTGCCTCTGTCTCGCGCTGGAAGGCCATCAATTCCTGGTACGCCGTCATTTACATCAGCCTCTTACAGATTGTGCCACGGGATAGGTGGCTTGAAAGCGAGCGCGCAGGATCAGCACCCAGACGACGACCGCGCCCAGTTGGTGGGGCAGCGCCAGGGCCACGGGCGCCGAATGCATCACCGTCACGATGCCGATCACCATCTGGCCAAAGATCGCCACCGCGACCCAGTCGAACGCCCCGCGGGTGGCGCGCAAGGCGGACCGGCGGGCGGCGATCCAGACGCCCAGCCCGGCCACGAACAGCAGATAGCCCGCGATCCGGTGGACGAACTGCACGGTGCCGTCA
>CAYGRI010000161.1:689-11360 GCA_964352155.1 uncultured Maritimibacter sp.
GTGCCGTCATTCTCAAAAAAGTTGCGCCATAGCGGTTGCAGTTCCCACATGCCTGGCGGGGTGAAGGCGCCCGCCATCATCGGCCAGTCGGTATAGCCCCGGCCCGCGTCGATCCCGGCCACCAGCGCGCCGATCAGGATCTGCACAAAGGCCAGCACAGCCAGCACGGCGGCGGCGCGGCCAAGCCCCGCCTCCCCCATGCGGCGGGCCTGCATCAGCTCTTGTTCCGGGCGGCCAAGGCGGAGCATATACCAGGCGATCAGCCCGAGGATCAGGAAGGCGAGGCCCAGATGGGTGGCCAGACGATAGCTTGCCACGTCCAGCATGGTGCCGGTGAGGCCAGAGGAGACCATCCACCACCCCACAGCCCCCTGAAGCCCGCCCAGCAGGCCCAGCCCCAACAAGCGCCCCGTCCAGCCAGTCGGGATCTTGCGCGCGACCAGAAAGGTCAGGAACCCTAGCGCCCAGACCGCGCCGATGAAGCGGCCCAATTGCCGATGCCCCCATTCCCACCAATAGATGTACTGGAACTCGGCCAGGGTCATACCTCGGTTCTGCAGTTGGTATTCCGGAATCGCCCGGTATTTGTCGAATTCCGATTGCCAGTCCGCGGCGTTCATCGGCGGCAGCGCACCGGTAACTGGACGCCATTCGGTGATCGACAGGCCGCTGTCGGTCAGCCGTGTCAGCCCGCCCACGCCGATCATCACCACGACCAGGGCGAACAGCAGCATCAGCCAAACCCGGATCGCCTTGCGCGCGCCCTTGCGCCCCCGGTCGATCACGCCCGTCTGGGCCACGCGCTGCGCCGGGGGCGTATCCGTGCCCACCTCTTCGAATATGGAGCGTTTTGCGTTCATGGCTCTCCGTCCCGGCCTGAGGGCTGCAAACTGGCGTCAGACCTATTCCTCTGACCCGTCGCGTTCAACCGTGTCCCGGCGTCGCATCAATTGGCGCAGCATCCCGTGCAGGATCTGGATATCGGCGCGGGTCAGCTCCAGCCGGCTCCACATATTGCGCAGGGCGCGCTTCATCCCGTCGGACTTGGTATGGGGAAAGAAGAACGCCGCCTCTTCCAGCCGCGCCTCGAAATGGTCGCCCAGCTTCTCGATCTCGATCTGCGCGGCGGGTTCGGTGCCCGCGAATTCCATCTGCGACGGCGCGGCCGGCAGCACCGCGCGGCGCCATTCATAGGCGGTCAGCAAAGCGCATTGCGCCAGGTTCAGCGAGGGGAAATCAGGGTTCACGGGGACAGAGACGATCTCTGTCGCGCGGGCAATGTCGTCATTTTCCAGCCCGGCGCGTTCGGGGCCGAACAGCACGGCCACGCGCTCGCCCTTGGCAATGCGGGCGGCGGCATCGGCCATGGCGCCCTCGGGGGTCATCACCCGCTTGGTCAGATCACGAGACCGGGCGGTGGTGGCATAGACGCGGGTGCAATCGGCAATCGCCTCGGCGGTCGTGGCGAAAAGCCCCGCGTGATCCAGGATCCGCCCGGCGCCGCTGGCCATCGCCACGGCCTTTGGGTTCGGCCAGCCGTCGCGCGGCGCGACCAAGCGCATCCCGGTCAGCCCGAAATTCAGCATCGCCCGCGCGGCGGCGCCGATATTCTCGCCCATCTGCGGGCGCACGAGGACAAAGATGGGCTGGGCGTCTGACATGAGGCTTTCTTTCCGCAGCATGGCGCGGTGATAGGCCGAGACCGACGCGAGGGCAAGACGGCCCCCGTGGTCGCCGAGGCTGGCGGGCCGCATGGGCAGGGCCTTTGCGTGACCGATCGGCCGGGACGTCTGGCCGGGCAAACGCCATCTGACTAAATTTCACATTTTATAATAATACGCTAGATCCCTACCTTAAAGCATTCTCTTAGGTATTGGCGCGCTTACAGCCCGACGCCGTCAGTTTGCCGCCCCCAAACGCGGAAGGGCGGAGCGCGACGGCCATGACGGACCGGGGCTGCGGCGCCGCTGAAAGCCCCTGTTCTTGCCGCCGCGCAAGGCATATAGCGGGCCGCGAACCGTCGCAAGGAGCCCGCCCATGTCCGAGATCGAGCAGCCACAGATCTATCTGATCACCCCAGCCGAGATCGATCTAAACGTGTTTCCGGCGCAGCTTGCCTCTGTGTTGGCGGCGGTGCCGGTGGCCTGTCTCCGGATGGCTCTGGCGACCACCGATGAAACCCTGCTGATCCAGACCGGCGACGCGCTGCGCGAGGTGGCTCATGCGGCGGATGTGTCGCTGGTCATCGACCGGCATTGGCAATTGGCCGAACGTCTGGGCCTCGACGGGGTGCATCTGCCCGACGGCCTGCGGCAAGTGCGGGCGGCGCGCAAGGCGCTGGGGCCCGATGCCATCGTCGGCGCCTTCTGCGGCGCCTCGCGCCATGACGGCATCGCTACGGCCGAGGCCGGAGCGGATTACGTGGCGCTTGGCCCCTGTGCCCCTACGGCCTTGGGCGACGGCTCCTTCGCCGAACACGATCTGTTCGCCTGGTGGTCCGAGATGATCGAAGTGCCGGTGGTGGCCGAGGGCGCTCTGACAGCCGAAGGGATCGCGGATCTGGCGCCGGTCACCGATTTCGTCGCGGTCGGGCCAGAGATCTGGGGCGCGCCCGATCCGGTGGCGGCGCTGAAATCACTCGTCGCCGCGATCCTGTAGCACGCGCTGACACCCATCACGCACCGCGGTTTCACAGGCCTGGGCCAGCGCCTTGCGGTTGGCAAATTCCGCCGCCCGCAGCGAGGGATGACAGATCACGGTGACAAAGCCTTGCGGCGCCTGGGCCAGCAGTTTCAGCGCGTGGGAGCCGAAATCCATCTCTCCCCACCAGCCATAGAACCTCGGGTCCGCGCCCGGCGGGGCGGCGTACATCACAGAGACCGGCTGCACCCGCATCTCCGGCAGCACATCCTTGTTGAAGATCGCCCCGAACAGCGTTGATTTGAATGCCAAAACCTGGCGTCCGTCGGTCGAGGTGCCTTCGGGAAAGAACAGCGGCAGGCGGCCCAGCCGCAGCGCGTCCGCCATCTGGCGCCTCTGCCGCTCGGCATCGCGGGCACTGCGCGAGATGAACAGGGTGCCCGCCACCTTCGCCAGAAATCCGATGCCCGGCCAGCGCGCCACCTCGGCCTTGGAGACGAAACTGACCCGCAGACTCGCGTTCAGCACAAAGATGTCGAGCCAGGAGGCATGGTTCGCCACAACCGCGCCGCTCCCTTGCATGGGCTGGCCCTCGCAGCGGCGCCGCAGACCCAGGATCGCGCAGGCCACCGCGCTGACCGCCTGAACGATATAGGGCGTCCAGGGCCGGACCTGACCGTGCAACGGGCGTTCCAGAAGCCGGAGGAGAAAGAAAAAGATCAATCCGATCAATAAAGTGACCGCAATAGCGGATCCCCGCAGCACGACCCGGAGCCACCCCATGGGCGATATCCGCACCGGAGCAGGCGCGTCCGCCGACCGCCAGGTGAGGCTCACCCCTTATGCCCGCCCGTGTAGAAGGCGCGGCGTTTGGCGTTCATCCGGGCGGTGTCCATGATCAGACAGACATCGGTGGTGTTGAAGGCATGGTCGATCCAGGCCCCCTCGCCCACAACCCCGCCCAGACGCAGATACGCCTTGATCAGCGCCGGCACCGCCTTCATCGCCGCGATCCGGTCCACCTCGGCTTCGGGCATCAGATCCATGCGCTGAAAATGATCCGCATGGGCGCAGACCCGCAGTTCCGGCGCGGCGAGGTGGCGGTGATGCAGCAGGGACAGCGGCGCGGCCAGCTCCTTTGGGTCGGTGCCGTGGAACGAGGCGACGCCGAACAAAAGCTCGACCCCGTGATCCTGGACATAGGCGGCCAGCCCGTTCCACAGCTCGTACATCGCGGTGCCGCCACGGTAGGCGGGGTGCAGGCAGGACCGCCCCAGTTCCAGCAAGCGACGCCCCGTGCGGCGCAACGGCGCCAGATCGTACTCGCTTTCGGAATAGAACCGGCCCATCCGCGCGGCCTGATCCTCGCGCAGCAACCGATAGACGCCGACCACCTCGGGCCCGTCATACAGCAGCATGTGGTCGAAATAGACGTCCAGCTCGTCCCGCTCCAGTCCGGCGGCGTGATCCACCATCGGCCCGGTGCCGCCCAGTTCCCGCACGAATACCTCATAGCGCAGGCGTTGCGCCGCGCGCAGGTGCTGCGGCGTCTCTGCCAGCCGGATCGAAAAGGCGGGTGAACCTGTGCCGGGCGTGTGCAGGGCCTGGTGGGGGAACTGTGCTTTCATCGCGGGGCTTGTACCGCCTGCCGGGCCAACTTGGCAAGAAACCGCGTGCCTTTCGGACGCATTAGGCACCTGTTAACCATATTGCCCCAGTCATTGCGCCATGGCTATGTATCGTAAACCAAAGCAAGTGTGATGCGGTTACCATCGATGACGACCTTTCCCTGGTGCTCGAAATTGACGGTGATGCGGCCGCCGATGTTGGATTGCACCTGGCCCAGCCCCCAATCCGGCGCGTCGGGATGTCGTACCAGCTGGCCCGGTTCCAGCAGCGCATTCAGATCGCTCATGTGTACCCTCTCCAGGAGTTGAAGCCTATGTCACAGTCCCGCGAAGACATCGCCGCACTGATCGGATCGCGGATCTGCCATGATCTGATCTCTCCAATTGGGGCGATTTCGAACGGTGTCGAGCTTCTGGGGCTGACCGGGGGCGCCAACCTGCCGGAAATCGGGCTGATATCCGAAAGCGTGGACAACGCCAATGCCCGGATCCGGTTTTTCCGCCTGGCCTTCGGCTCTGCCAGCGGCGACGAACAGCTGGGCGAGGCGGAACCGCGCAAGATCCTGGCCGACCTGACCCAGGGCACACGGCTGGAGATTGTCTGGATCAGCGGTCCCAGCACCCCCCGGCCCCAGGTGAAACTGGCGTTTCTGGTGATCAATTGCCTGGAAAGCGCGATGCCCCGGGGCGGGACCATCACGGTCAACCGCAACGGGGATGCCTGGCAATGCGTGGCGCAAACCGACCGGATGCGGATTATCCCCGAATTGTGGGAGGGCATGACAAAGGGCGCCGAAGCTCCGCCTGCAACGGCGTCGCAAGTGCAGTTCCTGCTTGCCCCGCTGCTGGCGGCAGAGCTTGAGCGCAGCCTGACCATCGACATTGGCGAGCGGGGCGCGACCGTCTGGTTCTAGGACCGGCCGCAAGCGCCTCGGTTCTTGAGACGCGCCCGCTTCGTTCCAAGCCCGCGCCCGCCTCGGTTTTGGAGACACGACCGTCCGGTTCCGGGGCCGCGCCATTGGTCGGTGTCAGGCAGAAGATCCGTAAAACGCGGGCCGCAGGACGAGGCACCCTGCCCTTCGGTCGCGCTGTCAGGGGCGCACGGCCCCGTCCCCGGTCACCAGATATTTGAAACTGGTCAGTTGCATCGCGCCCACCGGTCCGCGCGCATGCATCTTGCCCGTGGCGATCCCGATTTCCGCGCCCATGCCGAATTCGCCCCCATCGGCGAACTGGGTGGAGGCATTGTGCATCAGGATAGCGGAATCGAGCCGGGCAAAGAACCGCGCGGCGGCGGAACCATCCTCGGTCAGAATGCACTCGGTGTGGCTGGAGCCGTAGCGACGGATATGGGTGATGGCTTGGTCGATGTCCTCCACCACCTTCGCGGCGATGTCCATGTCCAGATATTCGCGGCCCCAATCGTCCTCTGTCGCGGGAACGGTTCCGGCGATCCCTTGCAGCGGCGCATCGGCATGCACGGTGACCCCGGCGGCGACCAGCGCAGAGATCACCTCTGCCCCCAGCCCCTCGGCGATGTCGCGGTGGATCAGCAGGCATTCGGCCGCGCCACAGATCCCGGTGCGTCGCGTCTTGGCGTTCAGCACCACCTTCAGCGCCGTGTCCCGGTCGGCGGCGGAATCGAGGTAGACATGCACGATGCCTTCGAGATGGGCAAAGACCGGCACCCGCGCCTCACGCTGCACCAGGCCCACAAGCCCCTTGCCCCCGCGCGGCACGATCACGTCGATGTAGTCGGTCATGGTCAGCAAATCCGACACCGCCGCCCGGTCGCGGGTGGGCACAAGCTGGATCGCATCCTGGGGCAGACCCGCCGCGCGCAGCCCTTCGACAAGACAGGCGTGGATCGCGCCAGAGGAATGAAAGCTTTCCGATCCTCCGCGCAGGATCACCGCATTGCCGGATTTCAGGCACAGGGCGCCGGCATCGGCGGTCACATTGGGGCGGCTTTCGTAGATCACCCCGATCACCCCCAAAGGAGTGCGGACCCGCTGAATGCGCAGCCCGTTGGGCCTCTCCCAAGCCTCGATCACCGCGCCGACGGGATCGTCCTGCGCCGCGACGGCGCGCAGACCGTCGACCACGCCCGCGATCCGCGCCTCGTCCAGCATCAGCCGGTCCAGCATCGCGGGCGACAGCCCCTTGTCGCGGCCATAATCCATGTCTTTGGCATTGGCTTGCATGATCTCGGCCCGGCGCGCCCAGACCGCATCGGCGGCGGCCATCAAAGCCTCCGTCTTGGCCTGTGGCGGGGCAAAGGCAAGCGCGCCCGCGGCGGCTTTGGCGCGGACGCCCAGATCGGTCATGATGGCGTGGATCTCGTCGATATCCTTCATGGAACTGTCCTTTCCGGCGGGTGTTGCCCGGTCTGCTAGCAGAGATGACCCCTATCGCAAAGCGCGATGTGCCGCCGCGCTCAGGTCACCATGTCGTCGCGGTGCACCAAAGCGGCGCGGCCCGGATAGCCCAGCACCGCCTCGATCTCGGCCGATTGGTGGCCCGCAATGCGCCGCGCCTCATCCGCCGTATAGCGCGCCAACCCAAACCCCAGGGTGCCTGAGGGGCCCGCAATCTCGACCGGATCGCCCCGATCAAAGTCGCCGCCCACCTGCGTCACACCGGCGGGCAGCAGCGACTTGCCCTGCCCCAGCGCCCGTGCCGCGCCGGTGTCCACCACGATGCGGCCCTTGGGCTTCATCGCCGCGATCCAGCGCTTGCGGGCGGCCTGCGGGTCGCCCTCGGCCAGGAACCAGGTAGAGGGCGCGCCGTCTTGCAGCGCCTTCAGCGGTCGCATCACAGTGCCTTCGGTGATCGCCATCGCACAGCCCGCCCCGGTGGCGGTGCGCGCGGCCAGCACCTTGGTCTTCATCCCGCCCTTGGACAGACCAGAGCCGGCGTCGCCCGCCATCGCCTCGATCTCGGGCGTGATCCTCTCGATCACGTCATAGCGGCGGGCCGAGGGGTCGTCCTTGGGATTACCGGAATAGAAGCCATCCACATCCGACAGCAGCACCAGAACATCGGCACCGCAGGTCACCGCGATCTGTGCGGCCAGCCGGTCGTTGTCGCCATAGCGGATTTCGTCCGTGGCCACCGTATCGTTCTCATTGACGATGGGCACCGTGCCCAGGCGCAGCAACTCGCGCAACGTCGCCCGCGAATTGAGATAGCGGCGCCGATTGGCGGTGTCTTCCAGCGTCAGCAGCACCTGCGCGGCGGTCAGGCCGTGGGGGGCGAGGATTTCCTCATAGGCGCGGGCCAGGCGGATCTGGCCCACCGCCGCCGCCGCCTGGGATTGTTCCAGCGCCAGCGTTCCCCCGGGCAGGTCCAGCGCGGCCCGCCCCAGCGCGATGGAACCGGACGACACCAGGATCACATCGGTGCCGCGCGACTTGGCCTCTGCCACGTCCAGCGCCAAAGCCTCCAGCCACTCATGGCGCAACCGGCCGGTGGCGCGATCCACCAGCAGGGCAGAGCCGATCTTGACGACCAGCCGTTTCGCCGCGCTCAGGGACGCCACGGTTCCGCCTCGTCCACCTGTTTTCTGCGCAGCCGGTCCCCGTCGATCCGAGCGCGCACGGCGCGCAGAACCTCCTGCAAGCCTTCGCCGCTGACGCTGGACAACATCATCACCGGGCCGTCGCAGGCCGCTTCCAGCTCTGCCAGCCGCTCGGCCCGCGTCTCCTCGTCCAGCGCGTCGATCTTGTTGAGCGCGGTGACACGCGGCTTGTCCGCCAAACCGGCACCGTAGGCGTCAATCTCGGTCACGATGGTCTGCCAGTCGCCGGCCACATCCTCGGAGGTGCCATCGACCAGATGCAGCAGCACGGCGCAGCGTTCCACATGGCCCAGGAACTGGTCGCCGATGCCGCGCCCCTCATGTGCGCCTTCGATCAGGCCGGGGATATCGGCCATGACAAATTCCGTGCCATCGACGCCAACAACCCCAAGGTTCGGCACCAGCGTGGTGAACGGGTAATCCGCGATCTTCGGGCGCGCGTTGGAGGTGGCGGCGAGAAAAGTGGACTTGCCCGCATTCGGCAGCCCCAGCAAACCCGCATCGGCAATCAGCTTCAGCCGCAGCCATAGTGTGCGTTCCACCCCCTCTTGCCCGGGATTGGCGTGGCGCGGGCCCTGATTGGTCGCGGTCTTGAAGTAGAGGTTGCCAAAGCCGCCATTGCCGCCCCGGGCCAACAGCACCCGGTCACCCACCTTGGTGAGATCGGCGATCACGGTGTCCTCGTCTTCCTCCAGGATCTCGGTCCCGGCGGGCACTTTCAGCACGATGTCGTCACCGCTTTTGCCAGTGCGCTGCTGGCCCATGCCGCCCTGCCCGTTCTTGGCAAAGAAATGCTGCTGGTAGCGAAAGTCGATCAGGGTGTTGAGCCCGTCCACCGCCTCGGCCCAGACATTGCCGCCATTGCCGCCGTCGCCGCCATCGGGCCCGCCGTATTCAATGAACTTTTCGCGCCGGAACGAAACGCAGCCGTTGCCGCCTGCACCGGACCGGATGTAGACCTTGGTCAGATCGAGAAACTTCATAGGGGCGGATCCTGATTGTTGCGCCCGCGATAGTCGCTATCGCGCGCAGGCTCAAGGGCGGGGACGTGTGGCCCAGTCGGCGGCGCTCAGCGCGACGCACTGGATCGGCACCTCCTGCCCGCGAAAGTTGCAGTGCCGCATCTGGCTATGGGTCGGGCGGAACCCCAGCTTTCGCAAGACGTTGCCAGAGGCGGCATTGTCCATGATATGGCCCGACGGCACCGTTGCGTCACGGGTCGCGAAATGCCAGTCGAGCACCGCGGCGGCGGCTTCGGTCATGATCCCCAGCCCCCAGGCATCCCGGCGCAGCCAATAGCCAAGCTCACCATCGTTCCGATCCGGGCACAGGGTCACGATGCCAAGCGGGCGGTCCGCCTCGACGACGAATACACCCTCTGCCTGCCCCGGCCCCGCAAGCCACTGCCTGGCGTGCTCCGGCCTATAGGGATGCGGCGGTGTGGTCAGCATCCGTTGCACTTCGGGGTGCGCGATCTGGGTTGCGATCCAGCCCGCATCCTTTGGCACAGGCCGACGCAGCCGCAGCCGCGCCGTCCCAAGCGTCGGTGTCATCCGTCCATCTTTCGCAGATAGGTCCATGTGGGGACCTTGGCCTTGCGCGCGACCGAGAACGTCTCGGCATCGCCGATGTATTCGAACCCAGCATGGGTCAGCACCTTGGCCGAGGCGGTGTTGTCCTGGAACACTTCGCCAAAAAAGGTGCGGACGCCCTGGGGATTGGCCGCCACCATCGCCTCCACCGCTTCCGAGGCAAGCCCCGTGTTCCAGAACGCCGGGGCCACCCAATAGCCGATCTCGGACTGCCCGTGGTCCATGCGTTTCAGCCCGATCACGCCGATCAGCTCCGACAGGCCCGTCGCGCTGGCATCAAGCGCCCAGACATCCTCGACCCGGTCAGGCGAGAGCGACCGGGCGATGAACGCCTCTGTCGCGCCCGGCGGCATGGGATGCGGGATCGTCGACGTGTTGCGCGCCACACGCTCGTCGCCCGCATACAGCGTCAAGAGCCCTTTGTCCGACGGACGGAGCGGGCGCAGGACGAAACGGGCCGTGTCGATCACGGGCTGGTTGACAGGCAGTTGCAAGACCAGACACTCCTTCTTCGGGCCTTTCTCGGGGCTCTGCCGGGGCTCTGGCCGGCGGTCGTCGCCCGCAAGCGCCGCGACCACCTTGAACGCCCAAGGGGGACCGGCTGGCTTGCCGATCCCCCTTGAGTTTTCAATCGAGGTACCGGCTATTCCGCAGCGTCTGCTACCGGAAGCACCGAAATGAACGTGCGGCCCTTAAGGCCTTTGCGGAACGTCACATTGCCTTCGACCGTTGCGAAGATCGTGTGATCCTTGCCCATTCCCACGCCCTCGCCCGGCCACCACTTGGTGCCGCGCTGACGCGCGATGATGTTACCCGGAATGACGGACTGACCGCCGTAAAGCTTGATGCCCAGACGACGCCCCGCGGAGTCGCGGCCGTTACGGCTGGAACCGCCTGCTTTCTTGTGTGCCATCGGTGATGCTCCTTAGTTCGCGGTCAGTTCTTTGGCCTGTGCGATCCAGCCTTCACGCTCGATCCGGCCCTTGAACGACAGCTTTTCGTCCATTGCGGCGACGTCTTCTTCGGTCCAGGCGGCGATTTGCGCGAAGGTGGTCACGCCCGCCTCGTGCAGCTTCTTCTCCAGCGCCGGGCCAACGCCCGACAGCTTCTTGAGGTCGTCGCCGCTCCGGTGACGACCGCGAAAGTCGAGGCCCCCGTGGCGGGCGCAGAGCCTGCCCCGATCGCGGCCATGACGCCAGAGGCATCGGCGCCCGATTCGAGGATGTCGGTC
>CAYGRI010000162.1:0-11339 GCA_964352155.1 uncultured Maritimibacter sp.
GCCGTGGCAATCGCGGATGAACTGTTCCAGCGGCGGGATCCAGGGGTGAGGTTCATAGACCCCGTGGCGCGAGCCGGTGATCAGCCAGCCATCGGCGGCATGGATCGTGCCGGGCAGCACCATGTCGAGCACTGGATAGCTGTCAAAGGTAAAGCCGTGGCCGGCCAGAAGCGCTTCGAACATTGCGGGATATTCGCCGTGGCGATCCACCAGCGCCTCCGGGGCGCGGCCGGTCTGCAGGATGCCGATGTGCATGAACCACCCAAATCACGGTTTCGCCCGAACCTATCCCTGCTGCGGCGCGGCGGCAAGGGCACCCGGGTCCGCATACCGATCTGCGTCCCCATCCGCGTCCCCATCCGCGTCCCCATCCGCGCCCCGAGCCCGGTCCGGAGACCAGTCCCGAACTCCGTTTCAATCAGCGTTCCGATCTGGGCCCCGGCGGGCGCCCTGTTCCGGGGGAGGCTTTGGGGGCGATCAGCGGATGATCTGCGGGCGGATGCGCAGCTTGCGGCGGTGCTCTTGCGGCAGGTGGCGGTTCAGGCGGCGGTTGATCCCGCCAAAGACGGTGATCACCGCCAGCGTCAAGAGGATGAAATAGAACGCCACGATCGGGTAGGGAATGAAGGGGTTGAACGTCTTGTCTGCGAAATAGCTTGCATAATACAGCGCGTCGCCCTTCTGCTGCCAGGCCGGAAAGCCGGAAAAGAACACCAGCGTGGTGGCATGGAACAGAAAGATCGCCTCGTTCGTATAGGCGGGCCAGCCCAGCCGCAGCATCGTCGGGTAGATCACCCGCCGGAACCGGACCCAGCCGGTCATCCCGTAGGCATCTGCCGCGTCGATGTCGCCGCGCGGAATGGATTGCAGTGCGCCGTAAAAAATCTCGGCCGAATAAGCGGCGGTGTTCAGGAACAGCACGATCAGCGCGCCCAGAGCCGCCGAGGTGAACGGGTCGAACAGCGGGCTCCATTGCTTGAGCGACAGGAACAGGAAATAGGCCAGGAAGAACTGGATGAACAAGGGAGAGCCGCGCAGCACAAAGACGAACCATTCCGCCGGTTTGCGCAGCAGGATGTGGCGGCTGTTCTTGGCCATCGCCAGGCTGATCGCCAGCACAAAGCCGAACACCAATGCCAGCACGCCGTAATAGATGTTCCAGATCATGCCAGAGCCGATCAGCGTGAATTGCTGGCACAGCGTGAAATCCGACCGGGGCAGCAGCCGTTCGCCATAGCCCAGCGCGCGAAAGGCATAGTCGCCAATGGTGGCCCAACAGCTCATCGCAACGCCCCCGCCCGACCGCCCATCGTCCCCTGTCCGCGCGAGAGGCGGGCGGTGATCCGCGACAGCACCACCTCCGAGACCTTGGTGAAGCCCAGATAGAACACCAGCAGCGCCAGGAAGTACCACAGCCGCCAGTCGGGATGCGGATAGGCGGTGAAACGCGGGTTCGCCGTGCCGCCCAGTTCCCGCGCCCAATAGACGATATCCTCGACCCCAAGCAGGAACAGCAGCGGCGTGGCCTTGATCAGGATCATCCACAGATTCGACAGGCCGGGCAGGGCATAGACCCACATCTGCGGTACCAGCACCCGCCAGAACGCCTGCCGGGTCGACATGCCATAGGCCTCGGCGGTTTCCATCTGCGACCGGGGGACGGCCCGCATGGCGCCGACCAGCACATTGGCGGCAAAGGCGCCGAACACGATGCCGAAGGTGAAGACGGCAATCGAGAAGTTATACAACTCGTGCCAGATCTGCGGCGCGTTGCCCAGAGGCAGCTTGGCCTCGGCGCAGACGATGAAATCGGTGCCCTGGCGGATCGGTTCGGTCCATTCGGGGCACTTGACGTGGTGGCGGATCCATTCCAGCCCCTGATCCAGCGCGATCACGAAGAACATGAAATAGACGATGTCGGGCACGCCGCGCACCATCGCCACATAGGTCTTGCCGAACCAGCGCAGCGGCAGGATCCGCGACCGCGCCGCCACCGCCCCGCCGAACCCGAAGGCCAGCGCCACAGGCGCGGTGATGAACAACAGCACCAGCACCACGACGAAAGAGCCGTAGAACAGCATGTGCTTGCCGGTCGTCAGGTAGCACGAGAACCAGGCGAGGGTCTCCAGGACCGATGGGTCGGCGCAATAGGCGAACATGCAGGTGTCCTCGACAGGCCGCGCGCGGGGCGGCAGGACGCGCCCGGCCTGTCAGCCGGGCGCAAATGTGGATCAGAAGGTCGAGGCCACTTCCCACTTGGTGATCAGTTCGTTCAAAGAGCCGTCGTCCTTCATGGACTGGATCGCCGCATCGAACTTGGCGAGCAGCTCGGCATCCGATTCCCGGATCCCCATCCCGACGCCGCCGCCGATCATCTCTTGCCGCTCCAGCAGCACCAGATCGGCGCTTTCGTCCGCGGCACCTGCCAGGAAGGATTGGTCGGCCAGCACCGCATCGGCCTCGCCGTTGCGGACGGCGGCGATGGTTTCTTCGGGCGTGGCGAATTCCACCAGCGTCCAGCCCTTTTCGGCGATAAAGGCGGCCTGGATCGTGTTGGTCTGGGCGGCCACAACCGCGCCTTCCACATCCAGGTCCATCGACAGCGCGAGATAGGCGGACGGGTCGGGCGGCGTGTAGGCCTGGGTGAAGTCGATCACCTCGTCCCGCTCGTCCGTGATCGACATGCCGGCGATGATCGCATCATAGTTGCCGGACACCAGGTTGGGGATGATCGAATCCCAATCGTTGGTGACCCATTCGCAGGTCAGCTCGGCGCGCGCGCACAGCTCGTCGCCCAGCTCCTTTTCGAAGCCGTCAACGTCGCCATTGTCATTGATGAAGTTCCACGGAGGGTAGGCGCCCTCGGTGCCAAGCCGCACAACGGAATGCGACGCGGCATAGGCAACCCCGGCCGAAAAGGCCAGTGCCGCCGCGGATACGAGAAGTTTTTTCACTGTTTTTCTCCCTGTTTTGAGTGACATGTCAGGCAGCACGCGTGGCAGACAGGAATTGCTGCAATCGTGCCGTCTGTGGATTTTCGAAGATGGCCGAGGGCGGCCCCTCTTCTTCGATGCGGCCCTGGTGCAGGAACAGCACATGGTCCGAAACGTCATGGGCCAGCCGCATGTCATGGGTCACCAGCAGCATTGTGCGGCCCTCTTCGGCCAGCGCCTTGATGACCTTGACGACCTCTTGCTCCAGCTCCGGGTCCAGCGCCGAGGTCGGCTCGTCGAACAGCAGGGCACGGGGTTCCATGCACAGCGCCCGGGCGATCGCCGCGCGTTGCTGCTGGCCCCCCGACAGCTGCGCGGGCCAGACGTCGCATTTGTCGCCGATGCCGACCTTGGCCAGATAGCCACGGGCCTTTTCCTCGACCTCGGCGCGGTCGCGGCCCATCACGGTGACCGGCGCTTCCATCACGTTTTGCAGAATGGTCATATGCGACCAAAGGTTGAACTGCTGGAACACCATCGACAGGTTGGTCCGGATCCGCAGAACTTGCGCCCGGTCCGCCGGATGCCGGCCCAGGCCGGTGCCCTTCCACCGGATCGGCTCGCCCTCGAACAGGATATCGCCTTGCTGGCTGTCTTCGAGCAGGTTGCAACAGCGCAGCAGCGTCGATTTTCCAGACCCCGAAGAGCCGATCAACGATATCACATGCCCCCGCGGGGCGGTCATCCCGACCCCTTTGAGAACCTCCAGCGACCCATAGCTTTTGTGCAGGTCCTGGATCTCGATCACCGGAACATTGTCTGACACGTGCGCGGCGCCCCCCCTTTGCCTGGCAGCAAGTAGGGCGTAATTCAAAGTCGATTGCAACGGCCCAGCGGCGGTTTACGCACAGGTAAGGTCGCAGGTCAGCCGTTTTTTGAGGCATCTGCCGCCGGAAAAGGCGGCGTTGGCACGGCGCGATACAACTCGGCCGGGTGCAAGGTGAGCGCTTGCAAGTCCAGGATTGCGCGGTCCTCGGGTGATAGCGCCGCGATGGCAGATCGGACGGCGCCGCGCAGCGGGTCGGGATCGCGCCCTCCCGCGCAGATATAGGGCAGCCCGGGTGTCGGGCCTGTGCGGGCGGCTTCGCGCAACTGGACCGCCACGCCGTCCCACCGAGAGATCATCCGCCAGGTCTGGGCGTCGATGCTGGCGATGTCGGCGTGGCCCTCGGCCACCGCCTCGGCTGAATTCCGGTGCGCGCCGGTCAGCAGTACGCGCTGGAACGCGGTGCCGCGCCCGGCCAGATGCGTCTGCGCCGCGGCCCAGCCCGATTGCGAGCCGGGATCGTTGCAGGCCAGCCGCATCTCCGACCACAGCGCCGGATCGTCTCGGTCATCCTCGGCGCGGATCACCAGGACGGAATTGTAATAGCCCGGCGGGCAGCCCGGCAGCCCGTAATCCGGTGTGCCGATCAGCGCCACATGCGGATGCAGCCGGGTGCGATAGGGCATCCCGCAGGTTTGGGAAAAGGCGAGGTCGGGCGCCAACCAATGGGCCATCAGATCGTCTGGGTGGGACAACGCTTCGGGCAGGGGGGGCGCCTCTGCCGGGGGATAGGGCAGGGCGTTTCGGATGGCGGCCCACAACCGGCCATTCGCCGCCCGCGTTTCTGGCCGGTCGTACATCGGCAGCGCCGCGATCATCGCTCGCGGGCTTCCATCCTTTGCCGTGCCAGCGCGCTGTCGCGATCGCTGATGCCCAGAAGGTTCGCCAGCAGGCGCAGCAGCGCGGTCTCGTCCTCGTCCATCACGCCATCGGCCAGAACGACGGACCACAAAGCCTCGATCACCGCCGCGCGTTCGTCATAGGGAACCGCCTCTTTGATCGCGCGGGAAAATCGGACGGTGTCCGGCGCCTCGGCCTCCAAGGTTTCGGCGGTGGCGCGCAGCTTGGGCGCTTCGAAGGGCGACAGATTGTAGCGCGAGGCCAGGATGCGGTCGATCCGGTCCACCTCTCGCGGGTCATAGTCGCCATCGGCGCGCGCCACGCGGACCAGCAGGGCGGCCAGGGCCAGGCGTTCATCCGCCTCTGGCATATGGGCGGGGTCGGGCTGCGTGAGCCGCTTGATAAGATCTCCGAACATGCGGCGCATATAAGCCGGCCGATGGCGAAGAAAAAGGTGCTTTGGGAAAACTGCGCGTTACCGGTGCGACAGCCGGACCGACATCTTTTTCAGCGCTTCAAGATCGTCGGGTGACAGCTTGGTGACGTTGCGCGTCGCGTCGTGCAGCGTTTCGAGCCGCTTGGTGATCTCGGACAGTTCCGCGTCCAGATAGTCCCGGTCCGCCCGCCCCATCCCGGCGACGGTGCGCGACTGCTGCTGGAGAATAGAGATCGTAGCCCCATAGGGCATGCCATGATCGGCGGCCTTGCTGATCACATCGGCGGGATCGTTGTCTGTCAGGTCGCGCCACCGAATCGAGCCGGTGTTCGAAAACGACCAGTGCATCGCCGGATCGCGCAATTGCAGGCCCTGGTTCGCATAGTAATCTACCCATTCGGCTGGAAAGGTCTGGAAAAGGAACGAAGGTCCGGTCAGGTCGATGTGCAGGCCGATCGCAAACCCGCTTGGCGTCAGTTCGTCGATCTCCGCCAGTAGAACGGCTATCTTCGCCTTATTATCCACAATTGGCTTTTTCACTCTCTATAAAGTTGCATCACGGGTTTTGCATGCGTATTGTCGCGCCGTTAGGATTCTCTAGACGATAGCACGTGGCTGTCTCCCAAGGTAGATATGTGATTAAGCAATGATAATAGAGGCACGAACCAAGCAGTTTCAGGCCATGTCGCCTAACGGTTTTTTTCTGGCGATCAGAATGGGTTTCGTTTTCCCGGTTTACGAGGAAAAGACGCTTCCTGAAAAATATGTGGAGCGGTATCGAATCGGCGGTTACGTCCTGAGCGATCCCCTGATGCACTGGATGTATTCGAATGTGGGCGCCATCCGCTGGAGCGAGATTGACATCGACGATCCGCGCGGGGTGTTCGACCTGGCGGCAAAGCATGGGATGACATACGGCGTCGCCGTCTGCTGTACCGATCCCGGCGAAGGATCGCAGCGCAGCTTTGCCAGCTTCTCCAGATCCGACCGGGAGTATACTGAGTCGGAGATCGTGCTTTTGCACGATATGGTTGAAGACCTGCATATCGAACTGGTCCCGCCGACCAACCTGACCAAGGCCGAGCTTGAAGCCTTGGGAATGGTGAAGAACGGTTTCCTGATGAAAGAGATTGCCTGCCTGTTGCGCGTGTCCGAAGGCGCCGTAAAGCAGCGTCTAAAAGGCGCGAAGCTTAAGCTGGGCGCCAAAACCAGTACCCATGCGGCAAGTCTTGCGACGCGTTTCGGGTTGATCTGAACCGTTAACAGACGCGAAAAAGTACGTCCAAATGCTGCGAATGGTTGATTATCGATTAACACTCGATTGGGATCGCGATTAAATCACTCTCCGAAAAGGAGAGTGAACAATGCACACAATCATCTTTGAATTCGCGGGTCTGCACGAGCACGGTTCGGCCTACTTCGACTACCTTGCGCTGCGAAAGCGCTTCTTCGTGGATCAGTTGGGGTGGGATATCCCGCACAACGACCGCTACGAGATGGACCAATATGACAACCCGACCGCCTGGTACTCGCTGGTGGTCGAGAATGGCGAGGTTCTGGGCGGGGCGCGCTGTGCGCCGACCACCTCGCATTGGGGCCAGCACACCTACATGATGCGGGACGCCTTCGAGGGGCGAATCAACAGCATTCCCAAATCGTCGCTGCCCGACAATGTGTCCTCGGACCGGGTATGGGAGATGACGCGCCTGGTGATGTCGGACGAGGTCAAGTCCGTCGAAGATCGCCGGACCTGTCTGCAACTGCTCTGCGATGGCTGCATTAACATTGTGCAATCCCATGGCTGCGAGGAGTTGCGGGCGATGTCCTCGGTGGCGATGCTGCGGGTTCTGCGGCAGGTGGGCTATCCGGTGGACCGCCTTGGGCAGACCTGGCGGGACCCCAGCGACGGGCGGCAGTATTCGGCGATGAAGATGGACATTCCCCAGATGCACCATGCCATGGCCGCGGAATGACCGACGGACCTTGCACGGGAAGCCTTGCGACCAAGCTATGCGCGTCGCAAATCGACCACCGGCTTTTCCAAGCGCGGGCCGTGGATGCGGTCCGCGAGACATTGGCGGCCGTGTCGCACCGCTTGTTTGCACCCGCAGGGCGCCGCGCGCCCCGTGGGCCTGTCCGGCCGGGATGTTCACCTGCCCGGACCGCCGGAGCGATGCCTGCACAGCCCTGTCGGGACAACGACAGGGCGAGTTCCGAAGCGTTTCGCCTCTCGTCCCGGTCCCCCGGGGCGGGAAGCGCTCGCCAGGACAGCCAAGGCGGCATGCCGCAGGGCCGGTCACCCAAGCGCGCGGCACCGGCCCATATCCCGCCGGCCCCCCGGGACGCAGCCTGCGTCGCAGGGCGGCCCCGGCGCACCAACCGGCTCAGATCGCGCGACGGGGCCTAGACCAGCCGCGACATCTCCTTGGCCGCCCGCACGAAATCGGCGAACAGGGGATGCGGGGCAAAGGGTTTGGACTTCAGCTCTGGGTGGAACTGCACGCCGATGAACCAGGGGTGATCCGTCCATTCCACGATTTCCGGCAGGCGGCCGTCCGGCGACATGCCCGAGAATCGCAGCCCTTGTTCCTCCAGCGCCTCGCGGTACTGGATATCGACCTCGTAGCGGTGCCGGTGGCGTTCGTCGATGGCGACATTGCCGTAGATCTCGGCCACCCGGCTGCCCTTGGCCAGCGTCGCGTCATAGGCGCCCAGCCGCATCGTGCCGCCCTTGTCGTCAGAGACTTTGCGCTGCACCTTGGCGTTGCCCTGCACCCATTCCTTGAGGTGATAGACCACGGGCGTGAACCGCTTGCCGCCCGCCTCGTGGTCGAATTCCTCTGACCCGGCGTCCTGCAGCCCGCCCAGATTGCGCGCCGCCTCGATCACCGCCATCTGCATGCCCAGACAGATTCCCAGATAGGGCACCTTGCGCTCGCGGGCGAATTTCGCGGCCTTGATCTTGCCTTCGGTCCCGCGCTCGCCAAACCCACCGGGCACGAGGATCGCGTGGAAGCCTTCCAGATAGGGCGCCGCATCCTCGCGTTCAAAGATCTCGGCGTCGATCCATTCGGATTTCACCCGCACCCGATTGGCCATGCCGCCATGGGTCAGAGCCTCGGCGATGGATTTGTAGGCGTCCTCCAACTGGGTGTATTTGCCGACAATCGCCACCCGCACGACGCCCTCGGCATGGTGGATCCGGTCTTCGACGTCGATCCAGCGGGCCAGGTTCGGCTTGGGCGCTGGGGCGATGGCAAAGGCATCCAGCACCGCCTGATCAAGACCGACCTTGTGATAGGCCATCGGCGCCTCGTAGATCGACTTGAGGTCATAGGCCGGGATCACGGAATCGGGGCGCACGTTGCAGAACAGCGCGATCTTGGCGCGCTCCTTTTCCGGGATCGGATGTTCGGACCGGCAGACCAGAATGTCCGGCTGCAACCCGATAGAGCGCATTTCCTTGACCGAATGCTGGGTCGGCTTGGTCTTTAGCTCGCCGCTGGCGGCCAGATAGGGCAGCAGCGTCAGATGCATGAAAATGCACTGGCCCCGGGGCTTGTCCTGGGAAAACTGGCGGATCGCCTCAAAGAACGGCAGCCCCTCGATATCGCCGACGGTGCCGCCGATCTCGCACAGCATGAAATCGACCTCGTCCTCGCCGATGGCGATCCAGCGTTTGATCTCGTCGGTGACATGAGGGATCACCTGGATCGTCTTGCCCAGATAATCGCCGCGCCGCTCCCGCTCCAGCACGTTGGAATAGATCCGGCCCGAGGACACGCTGTCGGTGGCGCGGGCCGCGACCCCGGTGAAGCGTTCGTAATGGCCCAGATCCAGATCGGTCTCGGCGCCATCGTCGGTCACAAAGACCTCGCCATGTTCGAAGGGCGACATGGTTCCGGGATCGACGTTCAGATAGGGGGCCAGCTTGCGCAACCGCACGGTAAACCCGCGGGCCTGCAACAAGGCGCCCAATGCGGCCGAAGTGAGACCCTTGCCCAACGACGACACCACCCCGCCGGTGATGAAGACAAAGCGTGCCATGTCTGCGAAACTCCCGTGAATGCGCCCAGTCAGCGGCGGGCGAAACGTCAGAACATACGACTACCCACGGGATTTAAAGGTTATCCGATTCCCGGGGCGATTGCAAGTCATGGCCCAAGATGCGGTGGGTGGACCGCCGGACGCCTCAATGGATTGTTGTCATATCGCCGGTGCGTATCAGTCCGCGCGCGGCGGGGTCAACGGCGAGTCGCTGCTGGGCGGCAAAAGCTCTTCCGCCGGGGGCAGGGACGGGGTCACACCATCGACGGACGGAGTCTCGATCCCCAGCCGGTCCACGACCGAGCTGTCGCCCGACTTGCCGGCGGCGATCACCGTCAGCGTGATGGATGTCACAATGAAGCAGATCGCGAAGCCCCAGGTCAGCTTGCCCAGCGCGGTCGCGGCGCCACGGGCCGACATGGCGCCACCGCCGCCCCCCATGCCAAGACCGCCGCCCTCCGACCGCTGTAGCAGCACAACGCCAATCAGGCAGAGCGCAAGGATCAGGTGGACGACAAGAACGACATTTTCCATAAGGCGGGCCTTTGGCGTTGCAACGGTGGGTATCTAGAACCTGCGGGGCCGGGCTGCAAGCCCCGTCTGGTCCTTGTCGTCAATGGCGTCGGCGGATGGAGGCAGAGTGATCCCCAAAAGCGCCGCTATTCCTCCACATCGTCCATGTCGACCTGGCCCGAGACCTTGCGCCGGATGATCGACCACGACAGCCCCGTGCCCAGGACGGCGGACAGGGCCACGACCCCCAGCCAGACCATCAGATCGGGATCGTCCAGCGATAGCCAGCCCATATCGTACAACACCCAGACGATGCCGCCGATCAGCGCCAGCACAAGCATCATCCCGAAGGGCCCGATCGACCGCAGCGTCGCGCGCAGAAAGATTATGTAGCCTACCAGCAAGATCAGCCCCAGCAGCACCACCACCGACAGACGGTCGGCATAGGCGCTCTGCGCCCACAGGATGTAATTCCATTGGGTCGGGTTATAGGTCGCGGCAACCAGAACGAAGGCAAAGAGCCACCGGATCAGCAAGGCCATGCGTTGAAATCCTTTCGTTTCCCGCATGATGTGCCGATTTGGCACCGCCCTGTCCAGCCTTCTGTCCCGCCATTCGGTCTGGTCCCGGTACTGACTTTGGTTCTGACCCCGGTTCTGGTCGCGCAACAGCGCCCCGGCCCAGGCGGAGTGAAATACAGGTTTCAGTGGCGAGCCGGTCTTGCTACACGGGCTCCGGTCCGGAACACAGAAGGATAGACCATGGCCAATGTCGTCGTTGTCGGCGCCCAGTGGGGCGACGAGGGGAAAGGCAAGATCGTCGACTGGCTCAGCGAGCGGGCGGACGTGATCGCGCGGTTCCAAGGGGGGCACAATGCGGGCCATACCCTGGTGATCGACGGAACCACCTACAAGCTGCATGCGCTCCCCTCGGGCGTGGTGCGGGGCGGCAAGCTGTCGGTGATAGGCAACGGGGTGGTTCTGGACCCCTGGCACCTGATTCAAGAGATCGAGACGGTGCGCGCCCAGGGCGTCGTCATCACACCGGACACGCTGATGATCGCGGAAAACACGCCGCTGATCCTGCCGATCCATGGCGAACTCGACCGCGCGCGCGAGGCGCAAAACAGCGTCGCCAAAATTGGCACAACCGGGCGCGGGATTGGCCCGGCCTATGAGGACAAGGTCGGGCGCCGGTCCGTCCGGGTGGCGGATCTGGCGGATGCGGCGACGCTCGAAAAGCGGGTGGAACGCGCGCTGGTGCATCACGATGCGCTGCGCCGGGGCCTTGGCCTGCCCGAGATCGACCGCGACGCGCTATTGACCAGCCTGCGCGAGGTTGCGCCCCATATCCTGCAATATGCAGCGCCGGTCTGGAAGGTGCTGAACGAAAAGCGCAAGGCGGGCCGCCGGATTCTGTTCGAAGGCGCGCAGGGTGCCTTGCTCGACATTGATTTCGGCACTTATCCCTTCGTGACCTCGTCGAATGTGATCGCGGGGCAGGCGGCCACCGGCACCGGAATCGGCCCCGGCGCGATTGATTTCGTTCTGGGAATCGTCAAGGCTTACACCACCCGCGTGGGCGAGGGCCCCTTTCCCACAGAATTGCAGGATGCCGATGGCGACCGTTTGGGCGAGCGGGGGCATGAGTTCGGCACCACCACCGGGCGCAAGCGGCGCTGCGG
>CAYGRI010000163.1:0-11289 GCA_964352155.1 uncultured Maritimibacter sp.
GTCAATCGCTGTGCACGATGGCAGTGTAGTCGCCGCGCAGCCGAAGCGTAACGGTAACCGGCGCATCGTCGCGATTCCGCCAGAACCAGCCGTGGTCTCCGGCAAAGGGTGTCTCGAAACTGCCCTCGCCGGCGGTTTGTCCCCGCCCTTTTTCGTAGGTCACCGCATCGCTGCCAACATCGGCGTGAGCGTGCAGGTCAAAGTTGATCCGACCGCCCTCTGAGACCCATGAATAGAACAGCTTCGCGTCTTCCGCCATGGTGGCCTTGATCTCGGTATAGTCGCCGGGGGCGAGGGTGAAGGTGATCGTGTCCTGCCAGGCCGCCTGCGCATGAGCCGCGCCGACGAACAGCCCCAGAAGGCCGTTCATCAGCGACGACGAGTCCTCGGCCCCGTGCAGCAATGCGTCCGCCTCGGCCTCAGCTTTGAGTTGCTGTTTGATCTCACCCATTTCGGTCAGGCCAAGAAGGGTGCCCACACCTGTCGGGTCCCGGCCCAGTTCCGCGGGCATATAGACCATGACACCGATGGCGACGGCCCCGATGGCGGCAAGGATCGTCGATCGGCGAAGCTGCGCGTGCGACGGTAGGTCTTCGAGCTTTGGTCTTGGTGCGTTGTACATCTTCTTGCTCCTTTACGCGCTGGCCAGATATCCGGCGACCTGAACATAGGTCAGCATGATACCAAGACCGACCATGATCCAGTTGGCATAGGTGGCCTGTTGCAGAAAGTTCGGATTGCGACGCCAATATCCCATGACAATCAGGATAACGAAAAGCGCCAGAAGCTGACCGACCTCGACCCCGATATTGAAGGCCAGCAGATTGGCCAGAAGACCATCGTCCGCGACGTTGTATTCCAGGATCTTGCTCGCCAGCCCGGTGCCGTGGAACAAGCCGAAGATCAGCGTGGCCCATTTCGTATTCGGCTGGACCCCGAACCATGTCTGGAACGCGCCGAGGTTGTCGAGCGCCTTGTAGATCACCGACAGGCCGATGATGGCGTCAATGATATAGGCGTTGATGCCCCAGCCGAACCACACGCCCAAAAGCATCGTGACCGAATGGCCGACGGCAAAGAGGCTGACGTAAATCGCCACATCCTTCATATGGTAAAGGAAGAACACGACGCCCAGCAGGAACAGGATATGGTCATATCCCGTGATCATGTGCTTTGCTCCAAGGTAGATGAAGGGAATGATATGCACCCCCCAGATCTCCTGGATATAGCCCGCGTCTCCGGGGGTCACGTCATGGGCAAGGGCGGCACTGGCCGTCAGGGCCAGCGTTGATAGCACGAGAAGCGCGAGGCGCAGTGGCACGCCGCAAGCGTCCTCGGTGAGGATCTTCATGGAACAACTCCGCTTATTGTTGAGAATGATCGTGTGCAAGCGGCCCGCTGACTGCTGCGGGCCGCGCCGATCACGCGCGCGGAGGCCGGTCGATCCGAAATTGTCGCGACGCCCCCTGGGCAGGCGCGATCCGCACCCAGATGTCGCGGAATGCCGCCACCGGTCTCGATTGCGGGCCTGGACTCAGAAATGCCTGGAAGTGTTCATGGTCGGCAACGTCATGGCTGTGACCATGCATGGCCCAGTAAAGGTCTTCTTCAAACCCATGCGAATGCCCGTGGACCGCAATCATCTCCAGATGATCCTGAACCGTCTCCAACACTGTCGGGGCGTGAGACAAAGTCGGCATGATCGACCAGACGGCCAGCGACAGACAAAGAAGTGCCACGAAGGCCTGTTTTCCAACTGCCGCCAAGGACCTCATGTGCCTCGCCCGTCTGCCCATACGTTCTTGCTTCCGTTTGCGGGGCCGTCTTGTTTTTGCCCAAGGGGCAGTGAGAGGTTATGGCAAACCCCGTGTTCACACAAATCACCGCCCCGTGATTACCCGGCAGCCACGCGCGGACGGGCCTTTGCGGCTGCCCTTGGCGCGAGTGGGCAAAGCAGGTCCCGCCTCGCTCTTTCCCGCAGCCGCAGGCAGTCGGGACATCCGTCGCATAGGCCGAGCGGGCGTTGGTGCATGATCCCCCGGACCGCAGCCAGGGCGCAATCCTTCCGCAAGCTGCCCGCCGGGTCAGGCGTGGTGCTGAAACACCTCCGCCGTCCCGTCGCGGCGCACAAGCAGCGTGTCATAGGCCTCGCGCCGGGTCCCCATCTCCATGCCGGGGGACCCGATCGGCATGCCCGGAACCGTCAGCCCCAACGCCTCGGGCCGTTCGGCAAGCAGGCGCAGAACGTCGCTGGCGGGCACGTGGCCCTCGATGAAATAGCCGTCTACAAAGGCGGTGTGGCAGGACCCCAATTCTGGCGTGACGCCCGCGCGTTCCTTGATCGACCACAGCGTTTCCTGATCGACGTCACGCGCCACGGCATCGAACCCCGCGTCCGCGATGTGCGCGATCCAGGCAGAGCAGCAGCCGCAGGTCGGTGATTTGAAGACTTCGATCCGGCCCGGCGTGGCGCGGGCCGGGTGGCCAAGCATCGCAGCGGCCAGGCCAGAGGCGATGCCGGTGAGGATGAAATGTCTGCGGGTCATATCCGGTCTCTCCCAATGTGAAACTTTGCCAGGCGAAGCGTCACGCGACACGCAGCCAGGTCATCATCCCGCCAGCGGAATGTTCCAGCATGTGGCAATGCAAAAGCCAGTCGCCGGGGTTGTCCGCGACAAAGGCGATCTCGACCGTCTCGGCACGGTCCATCAGAACGGTGTCGCGCAGCGGACCAAGGGAGCCATCCGCGCCGATCTGCCGGAAGTGATGCCCGTGCAGATGCATCCCATGTGGCCAGGCGGTGTCGTTGGTCATGGCGATCCGCACGGTTTCCCCAAGGTTTGCCTGGATCAGCGGTGCCTCTCCCATGTCCGCCATGCCGTTCAGGGCCCAGACCTTGCCGGCCGCGGCCATGTCGCGCATGTCTGTCATCTGACCGCCCATCATCGCGCCGCGCATCCCGCCCATGGCGCCGCCCTCCATCCGCAGGACGGCCCGGGCGGTCGTGTCCAGCGGTCCAAGGGGCGGGACCGGGTTTGGCGGCAAGGCATCGGGCGCGGACAGGCGGGCCGGCCGCGCGACCCCCACGACGGGAAAGGCCGCGATGGCATAGCTGCCGTCCCGCTCGAAGCTGACAAGGAACGCCTCCTCTCCCGCTTCGGCCACCACGTCGACGATCACGTCGGCCCGTTGCGCGGGCGCCAGCGTGAGCGCCTCCAGCGGCTGTGGCGCGTCAAGCGGCATCCCGTCCAGCGCGACCACATAGCCCTCCAGCCCCTGTGCCTCTAGCGAGAAGATGCGCGCATTCGCGGTGTTCACAAGCCGCAGACGCAGGCGGGCATGGCGCGCTACCTCGCGCGACCAGCCGCCGTCACCGTTGATGGTGATCCAGTTGCCGATCCGGCCAGAATGGGCCCAGTCATGCAGATTGCCGAAGCCTTCCGCGATTTGCGCGTCGTCGGTCAGGCGCCAGTCGTCCAGCAAAAGCACCTCGTCCAGATCGACCTCTGGCGCGCCGGTGGCTTCGTCGACGATCAGCGCGCCGTAAAGCCCCCGCGCCATCTGCTCATAGGTACGGTTGTGGGGATGGTACCAATAGGTGCCCGCGTCCGGCAGGGTGAAGTCGTACCGGAAATCCTCTCCCGGCGCGACGGCGGCCTGTGTCATGCCAGGGACGCCGTCCATGCCGTTCTCGATCCGGATGCCGTGCCAGTGGACGCTGGACGCCTGCGGAAGGTCGTTGCGGAACACCCGCGTCAGGCGCTCCCCCTGGCGCGCGCGCAGGACCGGGCCGGGAACGAGGCCGTCATAACCCCAGATCCGCGTTTCCGGATACTCCGCTGGCGCAAGCCGCGCGCTGCCTTCTCTGGCATGCAGGATCGGCGCGGTTTCAGAGCGCGCGAGGGTCGGCAGCGTCGCGGCGGCGGCGGCGCCCAGAACGGATTGCTGGAATTGCCGGCGGGTGAGTCGTGTCATGACGGGTCTGTGAACCTCCTGTGCGCCGGCCCATGGAACGGCGAAGGGATTGAAACATATCTGCTGTCACCATGGCCCGGCGGGGCGGAGACCGTGGTAAGCGGCTTTGCGGCTGCCGACCGCCAGGGGATGGCATCCGCAAAGGCGCGCGTGCCCGCCATCCGGGCCTAATCGGTCAGGTCGAACGAGATACGGCCCTGCATCGCGTGCCCGTCGGACGACAGCCCGCGCCATTCCACCCGGTAACTGCCTGGCGCCAGCGCTTCGGGTTCGGCGTGGAATTCCAGCGATGGCTCCAGCCCGGTGCCCCGCACCATCGGCATCTCGTCGCCATCGGCATTCAGCAGCCGCACCATGGTGATGCGCATCGGGTCGTTGAACACCATGTGGATCATCTTTGGCGTCTCGGTTAGCCGCGCCCCGTCCGCTGGCGTTGTGCTTTCCTTGTCGGAATGGGCAAAGGCCGCTCCGCATAGGACGCTGGCTGCCAGGGCAAGACCCAAACGTGATTTCATGGCTGTCTCCTTCCATTGGTCCGCTGCGCCCGTCGCAGGGTGCGGACATCGGTTGTGATCTGGGGGCCGCGTCCTGGGGGCCGCGGTCGATGGCGCCGGACGCGGCATATCGGGGCACCAGGCGCGTCACGGCATTGCGGCCGCCCGCCCGGAAAGATCGTCCAGGATCGGGCAATCGGGACGGGTGTCGCCGTGGCACCGGGTGACCAGTGTCTCCAGCGTGGATTGCAGCGCCTGCAACTCGCTTATCTTTTGCGCGATGCGACCCAGATGTTCGGCCGCAAGCGCCTTGACATCGGCACTCGCGCGGTCACGGTCCTCGTATAGCGACAGGAGCGTGCGGCAATCCTCGATCGAGAATCCAAGCGAGCGGGACCGCCCCAGGAAGGCCAGCTTGTGGGCATCCTGTTCGCGGAAATCGCGATAGCCGTTTGCGCCTCGTGCGGGATGCACCAGGCCGATGTCTTCGTAATATCTGATCGTCTTGGCCGGCAGCCCGCTGGCGCGCGACACTTCTCCGATATTCATGGGCAACGCTCCTCCGGGGATCTGTATGCGGCTTCCAGCCGCTGGAAGGTCAATAGCAAATTTCCCCTTGACCTTCCAGTGACTGGAGGCCCCATGTTCCCGGCCAGCCTGGAATTGAATGATATGAGGATGGCGTGCCATGACCGCCGAGCCCGGAACTCCACCGTCGTTGAGCCTGCCTGTCGAAGGCATGAGCTGCGCCTCTTGCGTGGGCCGGGTGGAGCGGGCGCTGACAGCCGTGCCCGGCGTGTCGGGGGCCAGCGTCAACCTGGCGGCAGAGCGGGCGGATGTGGTGTTTGACGCCCAAGCCGATCCGGCCGCCGTGGTGAAGGCCGTCGAAGACCTGGGCTACAGGGTGCCGCTGCGATCCATCACCTTCGCGGTAGAGGGGATGACCTGCGCCGGCTGCGTGCGCGGGGTCGAGCGGGCGCTACTGGCGGTGCCCGGCGTGACCTCGGCGCATGTCAATCTGGCGACAGAGAAGGCAGTGGTCACCGGCGCCGCCGCTGTCCGCGACCTGATCGCGGCGGTGGCCAGCAAGGGCAAGACGGCGCGGGTGCTGACGGGGGACGCGCCGCCGGTGGATCAAGTTGCCAAAAGAGAGGATGAAGCCCGCCTGCTCAAGCGGCGCACGACGCTTGCGGCGCTGCTGACCGTGCCTGTCTTCGTGCTGGAGATGGGGAGCCATCTGATCCCGGCCATGCACCATCTGATCATGGGCACCATCGGCCTGCAGGCGAGTTGGCTGATCCAGTTCGCACTGACCACGGCGGTGCTGGCCGGGCCGGGCCGGGCCTTCTACCTGCAGGGCCTGCCCGCGCTGGTCAGGGGCGCGCCGGATATGAACAGCCTCGTCGCGGTTGGGACCGCCGCCGCCTATCTGTTCTCGGTCGTCGCCACCTTCGCGCCGGGTCTGCTGCCTGAGGGGACGGTGCATGTCTATTACGAGGCCGCCGCCGTCATCGTGACGCTGATCCTGATCGGGCGCTGGCTGGAAGCGCGGGCCAAGGGCCGCACCTCCGAGGCGATTCAGCGCCTTGTCAAGCTTGCCCCGAAACAGGCGCGGGTCCGGCGCGGCGGCGCGGTGTTCGAGATCGACGTGGCTGAGGTGACCATGGGCGATGTGATCGAGATGCGCCCGGGGGAACGCCTGCCGGTGGATGGCGCGGTGCTGGACGGGGCCAGCTATGTCGACGAAAGCATGATCACCGGCGAACCCGTGCCCGTGGCCAAGAACGCCGGGGCGACGGTCGTTGGCGGGACGGTCAACCAGACCGGCAGCTTCACCTTCCGCGCCACCGCCGTCGGCAGCGACACGATGCTCGCCCAGATCATCCGGATGGTGGAAGAGGCGCAGGGCGCCCAGCTGCCGATCCAGGCGCTGGTTGATCGGGTGACGATGTATTTCGTGCCCGCCGTCATTGCGCTGGCGCTGCTGACCTTTGCGGTCTGGCTCGCCTTCGGCCCGGAACCGTCGCTGACCTTCGGGCTGGTGAATGCGGTTGCGGTTCTGATCATCGCCTGCCCCTGCGCCATGGGGCTGGCCACGCCCACGTCGATCATGGTCGGCACCGGACGCGGCGCCGAGATCGGCGTGCTGTTCCGCAAGGGAGAGGCGCTGCAGGCGCTGTCGGATATCCGCGTTGTTGCGTTCGACAAGACCGGCACCCTGACCGAGGGCGCGCCGCGCCTGACCGATCTGGAGGTTTCGGACGGCTTTGACCGCGCTGCGCTTCTGGCGCAGATCGCGGCGGTGGAGGCGAAATCCGAACATCCCATCGCCCGCGCCATTGTCGCCTCCGCCAAGGCGGAGGGGCTGACGCTGGCGGAGGTGTCGGGCTTTGACAGCGTCACCGGTATGGGCGTCCGGGCCGAGGTGGCGGGCATCCGGGTTGAGATCGGCGCCGACCGCTACATGGCGGGGCTCGGCCATGATGCGGCGCATTTCGCGCAGACGGCCCACCGCCTGGCAGCCGAGGGCAAGTCCCCGCTGTACGCCGCTGTTGACGGTCGGCTGGCGGCCATCGTCGCCGTCGCCGACCCGATCAAACTGTCGAGCCCGGCGGCCATCGCGGCGCTGCATGATCTGGGCCTGAAGGTCGTCATGATCACCGGCGACAACCAGCGCACCGCCGACGCCATCGCCAGGCGCCTCGGAATCGATGAGGTGGTCGCCGAGGTCTTGCCAGAGGGCAAGGTGACCGCGGTGCGCGATCTGAAATCCCGCCACGGGCGGCTCGCCTTTGTCGGCGACGGGATCAACGACGCCCTCGCGCTGGCCGAGGCCGATGTGGGTCTGGCCATCGGCACGGGCACCGATGTCGCCATCGAGGCGGCCGATGTGGTGCTGATGTCGGGGGCGCTGTCGGGTGTGCCCAGGGCGATCGCACTGTCGGCGGCGACGATCCGCAACATCCGGCAGAACCTGTTCTGGGCCTTCGCCTATAACACCGCGCTGGTTCCCGTCGCAGCCGGGGCGCTGTACCCGGCCTTCGGCATCCTGCTGTCCCCGATCTTCGCGGCGGGCGCCATGGCGCTAAGCTCTGTCTTTGTGCTCGGCAACGCGCTTCGGCTGCGGCGCTGGAGACCGGCGCCTGCGCATCGGGCGGCAGGGGGCAGCGCGCCCGCGCGCCTGCGCGACGTTCCCGCGGAATGATGGCCTGTGCCGTCCAATCCGGTGTGGCGGCCGCGCGCGGCGCGCGCCGCGTTGCGATCTGACGCGGCAACGGGGCCATGCGGCGCCTGACAAAAGGCCAAACGGCAACGCTTTCCGCTCTTGGCCAACCGGAGGCCCGCGCCCTCCGTCACGCCAGTGTCAAGCGCACCCGCCCGCGTTCCGGCCTGCTCAGCAGCCCGCGTTTTTCGAGGGTGGCGATGGCGCGGTAGAGCGCGGGCGGTGTCACGTCGAGATCGGCTGCAATCGACATCAGCGACATGTCCCGGGGCAAGGCGCCGGTTGCATCTGCCAGATCGCTCAGCCGCGCGAGGGCCCGCTCGGTCAGCGGCGTGATGGCCCGAAGTTCGAGCAGACGGCGCGCCCGCATCAATGACTGCGCCAAGTGCAGGCCGAACACCTGGCCGAGGTCGGGCCGGGTCTCGAACGAGGCCAGCACCAGGCGTTTCGGCAGCAGGCGCAGCCGGGATGGCTCCGCTACGACGGCGTCGCAATGGCAATGTGCCGCGAAGATCGACGCCTCTGCAAAGGTCTCGCCCGCCCGCGCCACGTGAATCCGAACCTGTCGTCCGGGCTCTGTATGGCGGAGAAGATCGATTTGACCCTCCGTCAGGAACGGGAGCCCGGGCGGAAGGTCGCCCTGCCGGAACACGGTCTGCCCCGGTGCCAGCACAAGGCTGCGCGCGCCGCCCGGGGCGCAGGCCTGCTCAAGCCGATCAAAGAATTCCCGCGCTGACATGATCGCGATCATATCTGGATGGGTGGCGCGGTTGATAGTCTGAAACGACAAAAGAAGGAGAGGCGCATGTTTTCCAAGGTGTTCGTATTGACGATGTCGGTGCTTGTCGCGGCGGCGCCTGTGGCCGCGCAACACGCGACCCATTCGGGCCACGAGGGGCAAGGGGGCCACGGGGGTCATGTCATGGCGCAGCCAAAGGCAGCAAACCTGCCGACGGAGCCCGGCGACGGGTCCTTCGCCGCGCTCATTGAAATCGTCGCCATGCTGTCTGCCGACCCCGACACCGATTGGACCCGCGTCGATATCGACGGTCTGCGCGCGCATCTGGTCGACATGAACCAGCTCGTCCTCGGTGCCAGCGTCCGGTCAGAGACGCTGCCAGACGGTCTCAGGATGCGGATCGGCACATCCGGGCGCCCCGGCGAGGCCGCCGCCCGCATGGTTCCGGCGCATGCCCCGTTTCTGGCGGCCGAGACGGGCTGGCAGTCGGAAATCGCCCATGACGGCGAGGACATTCTGTGGACAGTGACGGCCCCGGACGCGGGCGCTGTCGCGCGTATCTGGGCGCTTGGGTTCTTTGGGTTGATGGCCACCGGCGATCACCATCGGATGCACCACATGGCAATGGCCAGAGGCCAGGCGGCGCATTGATGCCAGCGTCGCGGGACGCCGCGGCCGCGCGCGCTGACCGCCGGCGCACATCCGGGGCAAGACTGACGTCCCGCTCCGGCCTGCCTACCGCCCGCCCGTCTGCGCCGTCAGGAAAGGTTCAGGGCTTTCCACTTCCTCCAGTTTCTTGCCTTTGATCCACCAGAACCGGTTTCCCACATTGCGCAGAAAGCTGCGATCGTGGCTGACCAGCAGGCAAGAGGCATCATGGGCGATCAGCTCTTCCTCCAGCGCTTCCTGGCCTTCGATATCCAAGTGGTTTGTCGGCTCGTCCAGCAGATAGAAATTCGGGTTCTTCAGCCGCAGAGCCAGCATCGCCAGACGCGCCTTCTGGCCGCCAGACAGGGCGCCGATCCGTGTGTCCTGCATCTGGATGGCCACGCCGGCGCCGGCCAGAGCCGCGCGGGCGCGCTGGTCGCCGATGTCGAACTGCCCCGCGATGGCCGTCATGGGGGTGTCGCTGTCGGATAGCTGGCTGAGATGCTGGTCGGAATAGGCCGGGACCACCGAAGGCGCGCATTTCACCGCGCTGGTCGCCCCGCCAAGCGCGTCCTGGATCAGCATGACCAACCGGGTCTTCCCGGTGCCGTTGCTGCCCAGCAAGACAATCCGGTCGCCGGGCAAGATCCACTTCTGCCCCGTCTTGTATAGCAAACGGCCATCGGGCGCTTTTACAGAGACATCTTCCAGCGTCACCAGAGCCTTGGCATGGGTGCCGCTGTTGGCCAGCCTGATGTCGCCCGCGCTGCGGTCTTTGTGGGCGGGCTTGGCCGCCGCCTCCATCCGGGCTGCGCGATCGGAAAGCTGCTTGGTCTTGGTGATCAGCAGGTCAGACCCGGAATTGATCCCGATGTTCTTCAGCTTGGCCGCCTGTTTGCGCAGCTGCTGCGCCTTGTTGAGGTCATTCGCAAAGCGCCGCTCGTCCGCCGCATCCGCTTCGGCCAGGGCCGCGCGGGCCGGCGTGAAGGGAAGCTGAAAGACGCGCGACTCATCGGCGCGCAAGAACAGGGTCCGGTTGGTCGTGGCGTCCAGAAACGCCCGGTCGTGCGAGGTTGTCACCACTGGCATGTCGCGGGGCAGGGCGGCCAGCCAGTCTTGCAGCAGCCCGATGCGAGAGAGGTCGAGATGGTTGGTAGGTTCGTCCAGCAGCAGAATGTCGGGTTCGGTGATCCATGCCGCCGCCAGCATCGCGGTACGCTGCCACCCGCCGCTGAGCGCCCCCAAACGCCGGTGTTGAATGTCGTAGGGCACGCTTAGGTCGTCCAGCGTGACATCGACCCGCCAGCTTTCATATTCCGCCTGTTCGGCGGGCAGGGCGGCCAGCACCAGGTCATAGAGCGTCCCGGACAGGGCGGCGTCGGGCACGTTCTGGGCCACATATCCCACCCGCAGCCCGCGCGCGCGCACGATATCTCCGGTCGTAGGGTCGGACAGGCCCGCCAGACATTCCAGAAGCGTCGTCTTGCCGCGTCCATTCGCGGCGACGAGCCCGATCCGGTCGCCTTTGGAGATGGTCAGGCTCAGGTTTTTGAACAGAGGATCGCCAAGGGTCACGCCCAAAGCATTGATATTCAGTATCGTCATCGGAGTCTCGGTCATGAGAAGAAGGCCGCAACGCGGCTATGGGCAGACCGATTGACAAAGGGTGTCTTGGGTCAGCCCTGCAAACGCATCCGCAGGGCGAAACGGGGACCATGCTGAAGTCGGCGGATGATACGCATGCTCAGCTCGTGCCCTCCCGTTGTGAATTGTTACCGATGGGGGGAAGGTAAAAGACATGGCCGCGATTCACAAGTGATCTGTCGCGCCATCCAACGGGACATGGTGTTTTCCGCCAGGGTGGCCCGGAGGTTGCGGACCGTTTGCCGGGACGAAGGCGCGGTCTTATGGCACGCAGCCGCGGGTCGGCGCAGGGGGCGGCGGGCCCTTTGATCCGGGCGGCGCGCGCCGCCGGGGCCGCCGATCGGACAGCGCACGGTCCAAATCGAACTTTCAACCCACCCGGGTTTCGGCCTAAGTCATGGCGGAGGTGCGGGCCGGGCCGTTTGACAGGCGGTTCGCGATCCTCCCCGACGCAGCCGTAATCTGAGGAGGCTCGATGACCCAGCGCGACCTGCCGTTCACTTGCGAAAAGCGCCCCGCCGTGGGGGCAGGGGCTGCTTCGGCTGCTGCTGCCGCTGCTGGCGCCG
>CAYGRI010000164.1:0-11256 GCA_964352155.1 uncultured Maritimibacter sp.
CGACCGCCAGCGTCACGACCGCCAGCGCGCTGCGCTACGCCGGGGCTCCGCGCGCGGCCTCCTACACCAACCGTTCGGACACAGCCGTCGCAAACCTGCGCCAGATCGTCCAGAGTGGGACCGGCACGATCGGCCCGCAGGGAACATTCGCTGTTTGGACTCGCGCTGCGATGCAGCTTCACCGAACCGGCCAATGGCGCATCAAGCAGCATTTCCATCCCTGCAATGACTGGGGCGCCGACTAACCCGCCAATTGATCGCATCATGCAAACGCCGTAGAGCCACCAAGCCAGGCGGCAAACACCGTACAAACACCGTACAAGAGACCCTAAGCGATACCACTGCGTTCGCCGCTTGAACTGACTTTCTTAACGTCGGCGAAGCTGCTGCGCATCAGCCACTTGGTCAGGGTCCTCGCCATCAGATCATGCCCGGTCAGAGAGATTGTCCCACCATTGATCTCCGTCTCGAAGGTCGAGTGCCCCATCCAGGCAGCGGTCAGCGCACGAAGCTCGCAAACAACAAAAAGATCGACATCGAACTTGGGGTCTGTGTAGCAGAGGTCCGTTTCTTCCCCCGGTTTCGCAACCAGCCAGTAATTCGCGGTTTCGTGCGGTGGGTCTTTCAGAATGAACTGGATCACGCTTTTGCGTTTGGGCAATTGCAACAGGTCGATCTTGCTGCGGATCTTCCACATCAGCAGACGTGCATCCAGGTCCTGAAGGGAAACTTCGCAATCGATGTTGCGGTGGGCCCATTCGCCCAAACCGCGGATCAGCGGCTCCAGTTCGTCGGCGAGCGGGGTCGTGAAATACTCTGCATGGGTTCCGGGATCTGTTCCGCTGCGGGTGACAAGACCGTTTGCCTCCATCTCCTTCAGCCGCTTCGAGAGCAGTCCCGGCGACATTCCAGGCACCCCGCGCTGAATTTCATTGAAGCGGGTCGAGCCCGACCACATCTCGCACAGCATCAGCATGGTCCAGCGGGGTTCCAGCAGACTTGCTGCCATCGCGACGGGACAAAACCGCGGGTAGTTCGAATCTGACATCCGGGCACCTCCGCATACAGCTAAGCACTTGGGCCCGGACCGCGTCCACTTCAGAAAGTGTAGTGAGTTTGCTTCATTTGCAGAACTGGTCATCGCCAGGGGGACGGTGCAAGCCTTGATCCATCAGAAACCTAGGCAGAGGAGGCAATTGATGCCGCTGGTTGATATTGAAGTGATCGAAGGCGTCTTTGACGAAGGTCAGAAGGCCAAAATGATCCAGAAGGTCACCGACGCGATGGTGGAGATCGAAGGGGAAGGCATGCGCGGCGTGACCTGGGTGCGGGTCAAGGAAGTACGCAGTGGCCAATGGGGCATCGGAGGCAACACGCCGAGCGCCGAGGACATCAAAGCGATGGCCGCGGGCTGAATGCCGATTGGGGCTGGGCTCCCAAAGGTGGCCCGACGCCGGGTCACCTGCCGAAAACTCCGGGAGGGGGGAGGGACACGGATGGACAGGAACGGCCACGTCAGAGAGGCGCAGATGCGCGCCATATCGGTATATGCCAAGCGTCCCGAGCGTGCGCAGGTCGTCAACCGTGGCACCGCCGAAGTCCGCGACGGTCTGAGATGCAGCTATGAGCAGGACGGCCATCGCATTTCCATCGACATGCCGTCGGCGATCGGGGGCAGCGAAGACGGTCCGTCACCGGGTTACTTCGGGCGGGCTGCGATCTGCGGGTGCCTTTCCATCGGGATCAAGATGGCCGCCGCCCGCGAGAACCTGCACCTTGACGCCGTGCGTGTGGGGATCGCGCAGGACTGGGACAACCGCGGGGTGCTGGGCATGGAGGGAGCAAGCCCGGTGCCCTCTGAGACCAGAATTACCATCGAGATTGAAAGCCGCGCCCCAAGGGCAGTCCTGGACGACATGGTTGCCCGCGCACTGGCCACGGACCCGTGGTTCCTCGCCTTCAGGGACGCGCAGCCTGTGCGCACGACACTTTCCTTTGCAGAGGCGAACGGGTGATGGATCCCCGCCTGCAACTTCGCGTTCAGCGCTACGGCTGGGATGCTGCCGCCCCGTATTACAATGCCGGCTGGGAGGCGCAGCTGCGCCCGGCCCATGACCAGCTTGTGCGGATGGCAGGGGTCACCGCCGGGCAAAGTGTTATCGAAACGGCGTGCGGCAGCGGCCTTGTCACCCGACGTCTCGCCGAGACGGTCGGTCCCGAGGGACACATCCTGGCGACCGATCTGTCTCAGGGCATGATCGACGATTTGCGGACGCGATCCTGGTTCGGCACCAGCGCGACGATCGAGGCAGAGCGCATGGCTGCGGAGGGGCTCAACATCCCTGACGGAACCTTCGATGCGGCGATCTGTGCGCTGGGGCTGATGTATACCCCCGATCCACCCCTTGCAGTCGCCGAAATGGCGCGATGCGTGGTCCCCGGCGGCTCTGTCACGGCGACCGTGTGGGGGGAGCGCCGGAACTGCGGTTGGGCGGACGTGTTCCCGATCGTCGATGCCCGCGTGGCGTCCGAGGTCTGCCCGATGTTCTTCGGAACGGGGGCCCCGGGCGCGTTGACGCGGATCTTCGAGAACGCCGGGCTTGGGCAAGTGCGCGAGCATCGGCAAGTCGAAACGCTGACCTTCCGCTCGGAAAACGCCGTCGTGGATGCGGTTCTTCTTGGCGGCCCGGTCGCCCTCGCCGTCAAGAGGTTCAGCGACGACGTCTGGCAGGACGTCCGGCAAGAGTTTCTGGCCTCAATATCGGAATACAAGCAGAGTGACGGGAGCTATCGCATCGCCGGGGAGTTTGTCACAGCCAAGGGCACACGCCCGCTGGATCAAGCCGTCTGACACTGACCGCCTTGGGCATGAAACGTCCTTGCGGGGCTTCGATAGCGGGCTCTTCCTATACTTCGGCACAGACGGCCGAGGGGCGCCCTCGGCCACGATGTGCGGCGCTGCGGAACAGCTTACCCGATGCTGACATTGGCGCGACGAAGTTGACTGGTTCCACCACGGGCCTTCCTGGTCCGGTATTGCCACGGGGAACGGAAACCCGTGGCATCCGACTTTTGGTCTGAGACACACCCTGCTGCCTTGAAGTCGTTCCACCGCCTCGGCAAGGGCTGGCGACGCTGGCTGGTCAAGGCATCTCTGCCCAGGACCGAACGCGATCTCCTGGCCCGCCACCTGGACGAGCTGGACTGGTTGAATGGCCGCCTCGCGACGCTGGAGACCGCGCTGATCCGCGTCTCGCTCGACGTTTCGCGCATGCGAAAGCTGATGAGCGTGGCCGGGATCAGTTCGGTGATTGCCACTGCGGTGGTGGCCTCCATCGGCGACATCAGTCGCGTCTCCTCGCCAGAGAAGCTTGCCAGCTACGTCGGCCTGACGCCGCGCGTCCGGCAGTCGGGCGACCGCAGCGCGATCCATGGTCGCATCACCAAGCAAGGCAACGTAACGGCGCGGACTATGCTCGTCGAGGCGGCCTGATCCGTAGCGAGCGCAGTTGGTCCCTCGCGGGCGTTCTTTCTGCGCATCAAGGATCGCAAGGGCGCCCACGCTGCCGCCGTCGCCACCGCGCGCAAGATCGCCACTCTGATCTGGACGTTTCTCGTTAAGGTAGAACCATTGCGCTGGGCACGCCCGGCCTTCGTGTCGATGAAGATCCGCAAGCTGGTGCTCCGTGCCGACGCACCCAAGGAACATGGCAACAAACCCGGTCCAGCGCGAGACGACTGGACCAAGAAGATCCGCCATTGCGAAATGGACCTGGTCGCCAATGCACAGGTCTTCGATATTCCTATGGTTGAAGCTTGGCGAGAAAATCCTCCCAAACCAAGACCAACCGGAAAAGGATGGAGAAAGGGGCTGCTCAACGTCATCCGTCTCAAGGAACCGGCCCTTCCTGTCCATTGAGATGCGGATGCTGGATCGGCGCAATCTGTCCGTCCAGACGAAGGATGTAAACTGGCGCCCATCGTATGACTGTCCGTATCGAATATCTCCGGCTGGCCGAGCTTGCGGGTGTGCCAGACCATGATCGCCACCAGGTGTAGGAGCCCGCGCCGCATGGGCAGGTTGGTGATGTGCGAGCACCAGACCTGGTTCGGACAGTCCACGCGCAGACCTCTCAGCAGATAGGGATAGCTCCTGTGCCGCTTCGCTGGCCCGCTGGTGTCGGACTGCTGGTTGATCGGTTTGAGCCTCACAAGGCGCATCAGCCGCCGGATATCCGTGCGGGCGAATTCAATCAGATCGGGGCCGATATGGCGAGGGTTCTATAGATCCTGAGCTTGTCACGATCGCAAACACGCTGTGCAAATCTCGTTTGAAATGGACCAATCAAGCCGCCTGAGACTCATAGTCGCCAAGTCGGACATGGCCGCGAAAGATAGATCAACTGGTTTCATGAGCCCTGGCACGGCTTGGCGAAAATCCACTCGGGGCAGGTCCGACAAAAGGCCGAAACAAGGGCATTGAAACGGGGTGGCGCGGTTTTCGTTTGCACGGCTCCACGCGTGGATGCCCTATTCCTGGTCCACTCAATGCGCGGGAACATCCCCGATCTCGTTCTGCCGCCGTGCGAGTGCTTGCGTCATCCACAAGACCACATCGGCGTATTCGGGGTCATCATAGACGTTCAGAAGTTCGAGCGGGTCCGTTTCGAGGTCAAAGAGCTCCCATTCCCGGTCCTGTCCGCCCTCGCGGGTGCCCGGAAGGTCATACCCTTCATTGTACCAGTAGATGAGTTTGTAGCGCCGGTCCCGAATGCCGTAATGCGCATAGGCGTTATGGGTCGCATCCCGATGCATCCAATAGCGGTGATAGGCGATCTGAGGCCAATCCCCGGGCGGCTGACCGCGCAGGCATCTGCGCGCCGAGCGGCCCTGCATGTAGGTCGGCGTTGTAAGCCCGGCATAGTCCAGAAAGGTCGGCGCGAAGTCCACATTGCAGACAAAATCGGTGCAAACCGACCCTGCCGGGATCTCGGGCGTGTAGCGGATCAGGAATGGCATTTGAAACGACTGCTCATAGACGAACCGTTTGTCATACCAACCATGCTCGCCCAGAAAGAACCCCTGATCGGAGGTATAGATGACAATCGTGTTTTCACACAGACCCGCCGCTTCCAGATAGTCCAACAGGCATCCTACACTTTCATCGAGCGACGCGACAGTTTGCAGGTATCTCCTCAGATATCGCTGGTACTTGAAGTCCGCGAGCTCGCTCAGGCTTGCAAACCGGTACTCCGCGCCGGTTTCGCTATCAGTCAACACCATATGGCTGGGGTCGGACGGATGCGGTATCTTTTGGGTTGCGGCGGCCGGATCCCCCCCGGGCGGAACGAGGCCCAGGTCGAAATAGGTCATGTCAACCCGCACGCGCATCTTCGCCTCGGCCGCGGCGCGGGCGCGGTTCTTGTAGTCATCATTGAATGTTTCGGGTTGCGCGATGGGGTCCTGATAAAGGTGCCGGTTCTTCGGATTGGGTTCCCATGACCGGTGCGGGGCCTTGTGATGACACATCAGAAAGAATGGCTTGTCGGGGTCGCGCGCCTTCAGCCAGTCGAGGCTCAACTGGGTGATGACATCGGTTACATAGCCCTCGTGGATCTCGGTGCCGCTGGGGTCAATGAAGGTCGGGTCGAAGTAGTCGCCCTGGCCCGGCAAGACCTTCCAGAAGTCGAAACCGGTGGGCTGATGGGCAGGGCCCTCGCCCAGGTGCCACTTGCCGACAATCGCCGTTTGGTATCCGCCGGCCCGCAGGTGCTTGGCAACATGTGGCAACCGGTTGTCCATGGGGGTCCGCAGGGTCTGAACCAGGTTCACGTGATTATAGGTGCCCGTCAGGATGGCGGCACGGCTGGGTGTGCAGATCGAATTGGTGACGTAGCAGTGGTCCAAGCGCGCGCCATCCGTCGCAATCCGGTCGATATTGGGTGTCGCGTTCAGCCCAGAGCCATAGCATCCGATCGCCCGCGCGGCGTGATCGTCGGCCATGATGAACAGGATGTTGGGCTGTCTGCTCATCCCGGCGCCCCCAGCGTGGCAACCTTGCCCCACAGAAATTGCGACGGGCCGAACCCGCGCCGGGCAGCCTCGACCTTCTCGATGCGCGCGCTGTCCACCATCAAGTTGGCCTTGGGGCCAAAGATATCGATCAGGTGGCTCATGACATCCTGGTCATCGGCCTCGAAGATCACCCGCGCGGGGTCGAGATCTCCGACGATATCTTCGACGGCTTCCCAGCGAAACGGTTGATCGCTCCGGTTCTCGGTCAAGCCTTCCGATTCCAGCAAGATGTGGGTTGCGCCAGCCTCCAGCGCGACACGCGCCAATCGGGCACGTCGGCGCACGAACAGCTCGTGATCGGCCGCGCGGGTATGGGCAAAATCGACGCCAATCTCTGCCAGCACCGCGATCCCATGATGCTGTGCCAAAGCGATGGCCCGCTCGAGGTCTTCTTCGTCGATCGAGCGGGCAATCAGGGAGATTTCAAGCAGATCAACCCGCCAACGGGCCAGTTGTGCAAGAACCGCCTCAAACCGGTCTTGTCCGCCGCTCAGGGCGACATCGATCACCGGGTTCCCCACGGCAACGGCCACCTCATGCGCCTTGCACGCCTCTATCGCCGCCAACAGTGCGGCTTCGGAGGCGAGGGACGCTTGGTGACCCGACAGCTTCAGGATATCCACATGTGCGCCATAGGTCTGCAACGTATCCTGCAGCGCATGGCCTAGCAGGGCAGGCCCCCGCACGTAGTTCAGGCCCCGCACGCGCGGTTTTGACTGCCGATAGGCAAAGGGCAAGAGCGGCGTGAGCGGGTTATCCATGGCTGTTGTATCCTTACTATCGGCGCATCTTGTTGACGGGCAACGCTCAGTACCCTGAAAGCCACCACGGCATGTCGATCACCGTAGCGATCCAGCCGGATGGATATTGTAGCGTCAGCATGGAGGCGAGCAGCCACATTATGCCAAGAAGGGCAGTGGCCAGCCCGAAGGCCAGCGGAACATGGCGCGGGCTGCGCAGTCCTATGAACGCGGTGATGAAGATCACCGTGGCGATCGGAAAGCCGAACGCGACGATCATCAGGAAGAACAGCACCAGGTTTCCGAATTCGCGGACCTGCGGGAGAAAGTCGCCCTCTTGCGCGAAAACACCCCGCATCAGGAAGTTTTGCGGCAGGCCCGCGCCGCCGATCGTCGCCGCGCGCGCGCGCATCTGGCTGTAGGCGACAAACAGCAAGGCCAGCGCAAGGATGACCGATACTCCCAGCGGATAGAGGCTCGACCGGTAGTCGAGGCCCGCAACCGCGATGGCCATGGCAAGGGGCAGGACCAAGAAGCCAAGGGTCACGCGGATCTGTGCCATCTGTTGGCCGCGGTCGCTGGTTTGGGTTTCATCGCCCATCTTCTGCCGCAGCAGCAGCCAAAGGGTCAGCACGGTCACCGCGATCAGGATCAGCGAGCCGGTGCGCCACAGAAACGACATGCCGTAGACGGCCGAGGTCTGGTAGCTCAGAAGCTCGATCTTGGAGGAGAGGAAGAACCCGATCAGCAAGGCCGGTCGGGACCAGCCATAGCTTTTCATGATCACGCCGAGCAGCCCAAACACCATGAGGCCCGCGAAATTGTTCCAGTCTCGACCGACCTGGTAACTTGCAAAGAAGATCAGCGCGATCAGCACTGGCGCGAGGATGAAATAGGGCACGGTCGTGATCCGCGACATCGGCCGGGCGAGCACGATGCAGATACCTGCGCCGATGATATTGGCGACAGCGAGCGACCAGATGATCGTGTAAGTCAGATCCAGCTGGGTCGTTACCATCTCGATCCCCGGCTCGATGCCCACAAGAAGAAATCCCCCCAGCAGCAGGACCTTGTTGCCAGAGCCCGGGATACCGAACAGGATGGTGGGGATCAGCGCACCGCCTTCCTTGGCGTTGTTCGCCGATTCCGGTGCGATCACGCCGCGAATGTCGCCCTTGCCGATGTTTGTGGTGTCGCGGGCGGTTTGGCGCAAATGGCTATAGGCGATCCAGTCAACGACCGTTCCACCAAGCCCCGGCAAGGCCCCGACAATGACCCCGATCGTCGAGCAACGGAACACCAGAAACCAATTGGCTGCGACGTCGCGAAAGCCCCGGATCCACTGCCCGCCGAGCTTCAGCTTCTCGGTGATCGAGGCCTTTGATTGCAGCAGCGAGACGATTTCCGGGATTGCGAACAGGCCCATTCCGACGACGACCAGCGGCACCCCCTCGGTCAGATAGAGCGTGCCGAAGGTCAAGCGCGGTTCGGCAGTGATCTGGGCCAGTCCGACCGCGCCCAGGATCAATCCGATCAGGCAGCTTGCCAAGCCTTTGATAAGGTTGGCCCCGGTCAGGGCGCCGACCATGATCAAGGCCAGAACGATCAGAAGAAACTGCTCGCCAAAACCCACCGCAAGGATCAGCGGCTTCGCGAAGACGATGGCGAAGGTCAGGATGATGGCCCCCCAAACTCCGCCGATCATCGAGGACAGGAAGGCCGCGCTCAGCGCACGCGCCGCCTCGCCACGCTTGGCCATCGGATAGCCGTCGAGAACGGTCGCCTGAGAGCCGGCCGTACCCGGCACACCGATCAGCACGGCGGGGAATGTGTCGGATGTCGTCGTGGGGGCCAGAACGCCGATCATCAGGGCCAGAGCACTTGTCGGCTCGAAGGCGGAAACGAACGGCAGAAGGATCGCCAGCGCGGTGGTTCCGCCGAGGCCGGGAAGAATCCCGACGGTAAGTCCCAGCAGGATCCCCGCAATCAAGAAAAGGAAATGGTCCAGCGAGAAAAGCGCCCCGAGCACAGTGAAGAACAGTTCCATGGCTTAGCTCCGCGTGGTCGGGGAGGTCGTCTGCCCGTTGCGCCGCTGGCACCGGGCAGACGACGGGGCTTACTTGATGCGGTAGGTGAACCGATTGGCCGCCAAGGCGGCATTGAGCTGGCCGATGGTGGTCTCGGACAGGGTAGACGCGCTGGACACGATATCCCGGGCAGCCTCTCCGATGATGATCTCGGTCGGGCCAAGACGTAAGGCCGCTTGCTCGATGAAATCGGGGTCCTGCAAGATCGCACGAAATGCGTCGCGCCATACCTCTACGATCTCCTCCGGTGTGCCGGTGGGAAGGAACATGGCCTTGCTGGCCTGGTTCCAGATCGCATTGATCGCCCGGTAGGCTTCCAGTTCCTCACCCGCCAGCGGCTTGCCTTGGATCCGCTCATATTGCTCGGGGAACGTCGGCGTGTCGGGCGAATAGGGCATCCGGTCGACGGTGCCATCTTCGCGGATCAGCCCAAAGGACATCAGATCCATGAATTCGCCACTTTCGATTCCAGGCTGCACCTGGCGCAGATAGTTGCTGGTGCCGTGCGAACTGATTTGCAGTTCACCGCGCAAGAACGCCTGAAAACCTGCGGCCGAAGACAGGCCAGGAATAGGGCGGGCCCCTTCGATACCCAGCGTATGGAAGGTCCAGACGTGAAACAGGTCCGCGGAGCTGGGCGAGTTGAGGGCATAGAGCGCCAGGGGCCGTTCCAGGATCGGGCCAAAATCGTAGGGTTCGTCGATCACGGATGCGCTGGTGAACCAATGCGTCTCCGCACCGAGCAGGACCACCGGCTCATACGCGGCGAGGTCGTATTCGACCAGCGGGTTGCGCGCGGCCTGATTGACGATCGTCGAGGTCGAGGTCGCCAGCAGATAGGTCCCGTCTGGCGTCTGGGTGTTGTGGAACTGATTGGCGCCCCGGATCGAGCCGCCGCCGGGCACGTTCAGAAGTTGCACCAAAGGGTTGCCGGGCAAGTACTCTTGCAAGAACGGCTGAAAGAAACCGAATACCTGCGACGTCCCGCCGCCTTCGCCGAACGGCACAACAACGGTGATCGTCTGGCCGCTGAAGTCGACGTCCGCTTGCGTCATTCCCGCCGAAAGGGTCAACCCCAAGGCACAGGATATGATCCTTGTGAGTCTTTTCATGATTTTCGTCCTCCCTAGTATCAGGTGTTGGGGCTATGTTTGGTTTGCATTCCCCGTTGGCGTTCGTTTCGAAACGATCTTCTCTCGCCATGTTGACCGCGTCGCCTCGAGATACTCGGCAAAACCTGCGCGCGCGCGTTCAAGCGAGTGATCGGCCGAATGGCGCATTGCCTCCGCAATCCGGTTCTCGTCATGCGACATGACGGCCTCGTACAGGGTGCGGCGATGCACGCTCCCTTGTGTGAACATCGTCCGGTTATGGGTCTGCACGTCCACTTCGCCGTGGGTATGGCGGCGCAGGAACAACTTGAAAATCCGTATCTGCTGCCAGGCCTCGTGGTACAGCGTGAACAGCCGCTCGTTGTTGGCCGCACGCACCACCGCCTCGTTGTACAAAAGCCCCAGCACATAATCCGATGGCTCGAAGGCGCGCGCCTCGGCAGCCTCGACCCTTTCGAACAGATCCGTGATCCGTTTCAGATCCGCCGGGCTTGCCCGCGCGACCAAGGACGAGGCCGTCAGGCCGCACAAAGCCGACCGGATCCCCGAAATGTCCTCGATCTGTTCGAGCGTGTAGGTCCGCACGAAGACGCCCCGCTGCGCGTCGATCTCTACCAGCCCCGCACCGGCCAGACGTCGCGTCGCCTCGCGGATCGTGGCACGGCTGATGTTCAACTCCTTGGCAAGCGCCGCTTCCCGGATCTTTTCGCCGCTGATGAACGCGCCGTTCAGTACACGCCACTTAAGATGCGCCTCCGCATGATCGCTCAACGAATCCCGCACCGTCGGACCGGGTTCGCGATACACACCAAGGTAGGATTCTTTCCAGATACGGGTCATCGCATGTCCTTTCTCATTCAGCCTTTATTGTTTGGCATAAAATGTCTACATTTTTTATCGACACATGTCCCTGACCGCCAAGCAGGACTGCTCGTGCACCGAACGGGCGAGTCTGGCGCAGGCGAAATTAGCGCGGGCCAGCAGGTATATTGCGGCAGTTCAAACGTCCCAGCCGATGGGCTGCGCACTCACCTGCCCAAACCGAAAGGGAGCAAAAACAAGCGCATCGCGGACAGATTGCGTCGCTGCGAGGATCGTCAGGCTTGCTTGTTTGGCCAAACGGCGCGCCATACCCAAACGGTCCGGTTTGAGAACGAGGCAATTTGCTTCGCCCGACCCGCTTGCATGGATAGTGTCCCAACGGTTGGAGTAGGATCGCTGACCTTCGGAGAGGTCCGAGCC
>CAYGRI010000165.1:0-9886 GCA_964352155.1 uncultured Maritimibacter sp.
CCAGCGATGGTCCAGATGCCCTCGGCCACGGGCAGCGTCAGATAATCGGGCAGGATCGCGGTGCAGCCGGGGCGGGCCCGAGAGCGCCAATCGGCGGCGGTGCCCACATCGCAGACCAGCACATGGGTCCAGTCCGGCGCGGCGCCCAGGGGCCTTATGTCCAGCGCCGTTTCGGGCAGCCCCAGCCGTTCGGCGATCTGGCGCCGGGCGACCCGTTCGCGCGGGCCGTGGCGCAGGCCGGTGGGCAGATCCACCGGATAGATTGGCGCGAGCACCCCCGGCACCGTCGCCACATGGGCGCCCGTGGCCGCGTCCGCCTCGGCCAGCGGCAGCACGCGCGGGCCGGGGCGGTCTTGGCGGCAGTGTCGGGCCGGTCGGATCATGCGGGCGCCTTGGTTTGGTCAGGTCGCGGACAGAGTAGCAAGCCGCGCGGGGCAAGGCGATTGCCTTTCTTGCCGGGCGGGTCAGGGCGGCGGTGCAATCTGCACACGCGGCGGGACTGGAAGCGCGTAGCGAATATGCGTTCGGCCGCCCTGCGTCTCGTCGCGAAATACGATCACGCGCCGTTGCAGTCGCCGCCCCTCGAGTTCTGCCAGGATCAGAGCGTCGAAATGGCTGCTTTGGCCCGCGAACCGGTCGGCCGGCAAACCTGCCAGCGCCTCTTCGCCAAGACGCTGTGCCATGCGGATCAGAAAGTCGCGCCCGCTGGCGAAGGGATCGTCTTGCCGGTCGCGCAGGATCCCGGCGATCTCGTCGGCGGAGAGATCCGGCAGGATCGCGGCCAAAACCTCGGCGGGGGCGGTGTTGACGTTGACCGGCACCGCGCGCGGCAGCACCGTGACAAAGGGGGCGAGGGTGTCAAAAGCGGCCTCGGTCATCCCCTCGACCAGACGCAGCTCGTCCATCAGCCGGGCCGGCCCGCCGCGCGGCTGCACCGGCATATCGCGGCCAAGATAGGGGGCGGCATCGGGCGGGCCGGCCTCTGCCAGATAACGCTCCAGCGCCTCCAGCAGGGCCTGCGGCAGCGCCAGGGCCTGAAACAGCCGCGCGATCTCGTCACGGGGGCGGCCGCCCTGGGGCAGCCGGTTCAGGTTCAGCCGCCCCTGCATGTCCGACAGCGTCGCGCCGATGCGGCCCCGGTCGATCGGGACCTGCAAGGTCTCTCTCGCCCACAGCTCGCCCAGGTGGTCGGTGCCGCCCTTCTCCCATTCCTGTTCCAGAAAGGTGACGATCAGCGCCTCGGCCCCGTCCAGATACAGGGCGAGCTGGGCGTCTGCCTGCATGTCCCAAGCGCGCGCGGTGGCCCGGGCCGAAATGCGCAGCACGGCGGTGGCGATGGCCGCGATCGCGATCACCACGATCAGCGCATTGAGCAATACAAATCCGGCGCTGCGGCGCATCAAAAGCGCTCTATCACGTCAAGGCGGCCATGGCGGCGGCTTTCGATGCGCACGCGTAGCGCGCGGGGCAGGGTGGTCGGGCCCACGTCGGTATTGGGCGGCCAGGTCGCCTGCCAGGTGCCCCCGGGGCCAAAGACCGTGACCGCGACGCTGTCGATCCCGTCCATCTGCACAATGGCCGGGCCGGGCCGCGCGGTGCGCGCCGGGCTGAGCGTCAGCCAGACCCGCCGTGCCAGCCGCCCCTCGGCCCGGTCAAAGAGCCATTCCACCCGGCGCAGCCCCGGCGCCTCGCTTGCGCCGCCCAGGCTGGCCTGTCCGCCCAGCGACAGGGCAAACCCCGCGCCGCCGGGGGAGACGACCAGCGCGGCCCTGTCGCCGCCTTGCGGATCGGTGAAAGCCAGCGGCACCGCCGCCTGCAGATCGTGGCGCAGGCGGGTCAGGACGCGGGCGAGGTCGGCTGTTTCGCCCGCATGCGCCTCCAGCCGCGCCTCGCTGCGGATCGCGCCGCGCAGCGCCTGCAGCGCCATCACAGAGATCAGCGCAAAGATCGCCAGCACCACCGTCAATTCCAGCAAGGTGACGCCAGAGGCCCGGTGGCGCGCTGTCATCGGCCAGTCTCCGTTGCAGTCTCCGTTGCAGTCTCCGTTGCAGTTTCAGGGATGGGATCGCTGGCGGGATCGACGGTGACATAGGCCACCAGCACCGCGCCGGGCAGATCCGGAGCGCTGACGCGGATGGTCGCCTCGATCAGGCCGACCTCGGTGATCGCCTCGGCCACGTCGATCTGCCAGTCGTATCGCCCCATCCGGACGGTGGCGGGCAGGCCCCGGCCCGCGCGGGCACCCAGCAGCGCCAGCTCCTCGGACCGATTGCGCGCCACGGTCAGTGCCAGCAGGCGCGGGGTGTCGCGGCCCACCTGCATCGTGGTCTGGTCCAATGCCCGAAAGGCGGCGAGGGTGCCAAGCGACAGGATCGCGATCGCCACCACCAGCTCCAGCAGGCTGAGGCCGCGCTGGCGGTCCTGTCGGCCTAGCGGGCGCTGCATGAGACCGGGCTCCAACCGTCAGAGGCACAGGTCAGCGCGACGCCCTCGACGCGGAAGGTGACAGAGAACGGCGTGTTGCGGCCATCGGGCAGATAGGCCACGACCACCGGGCGGCTGTCGACCGTTGCCTGCCAGCGCGCTTCGGCTTGCCAGACCAGCGGCGCGCCTGTGTCGTTCCAGCCCCCCGGGCCCGCCGCGATGGGTTGGAGGCCGGTGCCGGTCGCGCGAAAGCCGGTCACCTCCCGCCCGAACAGCGCGGCATCGCGAAGCTGCGCGTCCAGCCGCGCCAGCGCATCGGTATCGGCGCGGCGGCCACGGTCCCCCACCCCGAGGGACAGGCCAAGGTTTAGCGTCAGGATCGACAGAACGGTGACCACCACCAGCAACTCCAGCAGGGTAAAACCGGATACGGGGAGCGCGGCGGCCCGCGTCTTGCGCTTGCCAGGAGTCCCGGGATGATGACAGGGTCGCCCCGGGCAGGCAAAGGGCGCGCGGCGGCACATGTTCCACATGGCTAGAGTGTATCTTGCGCGTCTGTTTCAGACAAGCAAGCTGGCGCGGGGCGATGTGCCGGGGCTGGTGGTGACGGTGCTTGCGATTTGCGCTTTGCTTTGGCTGGCCGAAAGCCTGGGCGGCGACCCGCTGCGCCGGGCCTGGGCGCTGGAGCGTGGCGCGGTGCTGGAAGGGGAGTTCTACCGGCTGGCGACGGCGCATCTGGTTCACCTCAGCCGGACGCATTCTGTGCTGAACATCCTGGGGCTGGCGCTGATCACCGTGTCGATCTGGTCGATTCTGACGGCGCGCTTCGTCCTCCGGGCGACGCTTTGGGCGGGTGCGGCGATCAGCCTGGGCTGGGTGCTGCTGCAACCCGCCGGGCTGACCTATGTGGGCTTTTCCGGGATCTCGCATGGCATCTATGCCTTTGGTGCGCTGCATCTTTTGCGGCGTGGGCCGGTCTGGATCGGGGTGATCGTGCTGGCCTGTATGTCGATCAAGATCGGCTATGAATTCGCCTATGGCCCGGTTCCGGGCGCCGAGGCAGAGATTGGCGGCCGCGTGGCGCTGTTGGCCCATGCCCTGGGCACGCTGGGCGGCGCCCTGGGAGCGGCGGGCACTCCGAAAGGACCCCGGTGCGCGGTGATCCTCGTGGCGCTGATCGCAACTCTTCGCCAGATTGGGTGACGGAGGGGCCGAACTCTGGCCAGCCAGCGGGTCAGCGGGGCCAAGGGCGTTTGAGCGGGTCCCAACGGCGGCTGACCACGGTCCAACGGCGGCTGGACGGAGGGCAACCGGGCGCGGACCGAAGGCAACCAGCGGGGGAACGGCGGCTGGACGGAGGGCAACCGAGCGCCGGCCCCGCCGCTGCTACCGGCGCCGCTGACGCAGGCCCAACAGCGACAGAAGCCCCAGCACCAGCACGCCCCAGGGGCCAATCGCCCCGCCTGCATCGGACACGGCCTCGTCCACCTGCGCCGCCTGTTTCACGTCCGAGACCTGGCGCGGTCCGATCGACAGCCGGTAATTGCCCCGATCCGCCGAGCCATCGGCATGGGTCACGGTGACCACATGCCCCGCGGTCACCAGCGCAGAGGCCGGGATCGTCGAGATCGTTCCGACCTGCGGGTTTTCAGACGACGCCTCATTGGCCACCAGCAGGACATTCCGGCCAGCGGCATCGAACACGGTGATCGCGGGCGACATGCTGCCCGAGAGGCCCGTGGCGCGCACAACCAGATCGCGGTCCGTCAGATCCGGCGCAAAGAAGAAGCAATCGATATCCTGGGGAAAGTCGATGCGCCCGAAGATCCGGGTGTTGTTGGTGCCGATCGAAGTGCAGACGGCGGGCACAGAGGGCACGCTGGCGTGATCGTCGGGCAAGAAGCCCTGCACGATGCTGGAGGCAGAGGACGTCCGTTCAAACCGGTCGGCGATCGAGATCGGCCGGGGGATGGTGGCGGTCCCGTCCTCGCGGATCGAGACGGCGACGCCTTCGGCGGTGGTCTGCCCGTTGCCGGCGGCATTGTCGGCCACAACGGTGATCGAATGCGTCCCGTTGCCGGTATAGTGAAAGCTGGCGGTATAGGTGCCATCATCGGCGATGGCATCGCCATTGGTGCCGCCGTCGGACAGGGTCAGGACCGTCTCTGTGTCCGTGGGGTCGGTGATTGTTGCGACCACGTTGAGCCCGCTGATCGGGGCCTCGCCGCGCACCGTCGCTTCGATCAGCATCGGCGCGGGGTAGGTCGTCGCGACCTCGCTGCCTATGTTGAGCGCCAGGGAATAGCCCCGGCCCGGCGCCGGCGTGCCCGAGACGATGATCGAGATGTCCAGATCGGTCAGCGCGGCATTGTTGATCACCAGCTCGTAATCGCCCACGCCGCCCGCCGCCAGCGTCGCGGGGTCCAGCTCTCCGGTACATGAGGCGGCGCCGCTGCAGCTGAAGGTGACGCCGGTGTCGTTGCCCGCCGGGTCGCGCAGGGTCAGCGTCAGATCGCCCGCATTGCCCGAAAAGGCCACGGCCAGGCTGACCGTGCCCAGTGTGCCGTCGATGGGGATTGTGGTGGTGGTCCTGGCGCTGGCGGTGGCGGGGACCGTCTTTATCGACACCAGCGAATTGTTGGAAAAGGCGGCATAGGCCGACAGAAAGGCGGCAGAGATGTCGGGCGCGCTGGCGGGCGCGCGCAGGTAAAGGCCACCGGTCGCCCCGGCCATCGCCGTCAGCGTGTTGGTGGGCGCCGCCGTGCCATAGCCAAAAGCGACAATCGGAACGCCCTCAGCCTGATAGGCGGCGATCACCTCGGCCTCGCTGGCGTTGGACACCGTGTCGGCCCCGTCCGCCAGAACATAGACAACGGATTCGCGGGTGCCGCCATCGGCGGTGTCGAAGGCCTGGATCTGGTCCAGTGCCAGCAGCAGGCCGTCATACATCGCCGCTTGCCCATCCGCGATCAGGCTGTTCACCGCCGATGTGGCATCGGCCCGGACGCTCGGATCCGGCTCTGGGATATTGGCGATCGGGAAATCCTGGGTCGTGTCGCCCGCAAAGGACCCCACGCCGACGGCGGCATCCCCCGGCGGCAATTGCGCGATCAGCACGGCGGCGCCCAGTTTCGCGTTCACCAAGGGGTTGCCCCGCATCGAGCCGGAGCGGTCGATCACCAGCTGCGTGACCTGATCCTTGACCCAGCGGATATCCAGCTCTGTCTGCGCGCCCGCGGTGCCGTTGATTACCCGCCAGGTCGGCGCCTCGGGCGCCACCAGCGTCGTGTATTGCGTCCGGTCGAGGCCGGGATAGGTGGGGTCTGTGGCCGGATTGCGGGTGAGCGTTTCCCACACGCTTTCACCGAAGTACCGCTCATGCCCGGTGCGGCCGGCCGTGCCCTCGGGCAGCGGCGTCCGGTAGGGCGCGTGATCGGGGGTGGAGAATTCCAGATAATCGGTGCTTGCGCCGGTGTAACCCGTGCGCACGCTATCGCTGGCGGCGAACCATTGCGAATGCATCAGGCTGTCGGTGACGATGTCGGTGTCGCGCGGGTGCCAGGGCACGCAGAGCAGGCCGAACAGCGTTGACACATTGATCTCGCATTGCTCGGCGGAATATTCGTCATAGAGGTTATAGACGTAATGGCCCCATTCATGCGCCAGGGTGAACCCGCTGAACCGGGGTGCCGCCATATTGGTCGAGCCATCCCAGTTGGTGCAGAAATGGATGAACTTGCCCGCCTTCTGGAACCCGCCCACATGCGACCAGGGGCCATTGTCGTTGGCGCAATTCTGTTCCCATTGCACATCGGCCAGATTGCGCTGGTCATAGTTGCGGTAGATCGTGACCCGGCCGATCTTGTGGCGACCATTGGTGGCCTCGAACACGGCATTGGCGAATTGGCGGATCCGCGCCTCGAACAGGTTCTGGGCATCGTCCGTGGTGCCCGGATCGGTGGTGGCGTCGTCATCCCCGGTCGGGTTCTCCTCCAGCGAGATCACCAGGTCGAACACGGCGGTGGCGCTGCGGGTGCTGTCGGGCAGCGAAGCCAGGGCAGAGCGGTTCATCGGCGTGACAGACACGGTCTCGCCCGCGTTGGTCTGGATGTTCACGCGCGACAGCCAATGATTACCCGCCAGCCCCGGCAGCGCCACCATGCCGATTGCCGCGGTCAAGGCCGTCGTCGTGGCCAGACTGCGCAGCCCTTGCGTCTTGCCGTTGCTCATTGTCTCCGCTCCCCTCGCCGTGTCTTTTGTATCCCCGGTCTTGCCTCACGGGTACTGTTCGTCTTGGCCCGGATCAAGAGCCATCCGCCCCCAAAGGCCGTCTGGCGAAACGCCGCCGCCTGTTTAGGCGTCTTGCCCCGCATCGACCCGGGCGCCTGTCGCGGCCCTTGCGGCGCTGCGGGGTCCCGGCCCACCCAGGCCGCAACCCCGCTCTGCTTTCTCCGTCCATGACTGCACCAAACCGCATCCGACCCCGCGCCGCAAGTCGCAGGCGCGGGGTCGGCGGACCGGGGCGCGGGAAAGACACCCATTGCGCGTTTCCATAGCGTCGCCGGGCGACCACAGGGCCTTGGATTTCGGGGACAGACCGGCTTTGGGCGTATACCGGCGCCGGGTCAGACAGCGGCCCCGGTGCGTTGCCTTGCAGAAGCCGCCTTGCACAAGCCGTCTCGGTCAGCGGCCCGCCTTGCGCCCGCCGGTGCGGCACAGCGCACCGCAAGGACCGGCGCCAGCCCCAACCGGCCGCGCTGTCAGAGGCCCAGTGTGGCCTTCAATTCTGCCTCGGCCCGCCGGGCGGAACTGTGGCGCCTTTGCAACCCACCCTTGGGGTCGAGCGTCGGAAGATCCGGCGCGATCTGCTCGAAGATCTTCAGCGAAGCGGCCAACGCGTCATGCACGCCCTTGTCGTAGGTGCCTTGCGACATCAGCGCCAGCGCCTCTTCGTGTTTGGCGGTGGCCTGAACGGACAGGGCAGAGGCGCGCGCCAGACCGGTCAGATCGATGGCGGCCATATGCGCCTCGTTCGCGGCGGCCTTGAACTGGTTGGCGCGCAGCAGGGCATGGGCGTATTCCACCCGGATCCGCGCGGTGACCGGTCCGGCCTGACCCACCAGATCCCTGTATCTGTTGATCGCCTTGTCATAATCGCCGCCCTCCAGCGCCGAGCGGGCCGCGATGTAATGCCCCTTGAACGAGCGCTTGTCGACGCCGCCAAACCCTGGAACGCCCCCGTCCGTGCATCCTGAAACGGCCAAAATGTACAGAACCATAGCCAGACGAACGCGGCCAAGCGCCGGTTTCGGTCTTCTTGTCATGACGTACCTGCCTGTCGTGCTTGTTGCTTTTGATGCTCGATTATTTTAACCGTCAGGCTATCCCTTTGAGGAGGTTCGGTCAATCCGACGGGTCGTGTCCGGGCCGTTTGCACCGCGGAACGGGCCTTCGGCGCAACAGGGAAAGAAGCGAGCGATAGATGCCCAAAGGCGCGGTTCCGGCGACAGTTCTGGCCATGGTGCTGGTTGGCTATGGCGGGGCGCATCTGGCACTGGCGCTGATCCCTGTGACCCATCCGCCCTTGCCGGGACTGACAACGGGGCAGGGCGCCGCGCCGGACAAGGCTCTGGCCGCGCCGCAGCCCTGGCCCGCCGTCTTCGGCACGCCGCCAGATGCGCCGGCACCGGCGCCGGTCGTCGCGGTGTCGACACGCTATGGTCTGAAGGGGCTGATCGCGCGAGAGTCCGGTGGCTGGGCGGTGCTGACCGAAGGCAACGGCGAAGTTCTCGTGCGCGTGGGCGATGTGCTGGCGGATGGCACGGAGGTCGTGGGGATCGACCGGCATGGCGTCACGCTCGACCAGAACGGCACGCTGACGCTGGTCGGCTTTTCCGAGGCCGCCGCAACCGACGATGGCGGGGCCGGTCCGCCTGCCGAACCCGCGCCGGATCGTGCTGAAATTGCCAGCATCCGAACAACACGCACCCAGCTTGACCTTACTGGACTTGACCAAAACGGGCTAAGACGGATACTCGCCCGTGCCGGGGCACTCGAGCAGATAGAATTAGCCGGCGGTGGGAAAGCACTGGATCTGCTATGGATCCGCAACGGGCAGCTTTTCGATAAACTGGGACTACAGGCAGGGGATCGCATCTTGCAGATCAACGGCATTGATGTCGGCGACGACCAGGCGATATTGCGCGCGGCCGGACAGCTTCTTGGCAGTGACAGCTATCGGATAGACCTTTTGCGCAACGGCGAACGTCTCGCCATCGAGGTGGAAGTTGTCAAGAATGGGTAAACGCCTTTGTTTGGCGCTCTGCATGATCGTGTCTTTGGCCTCGACGGCGGCGGCGCAATTGTCGATGAACCTACGCGATATCGAATTGCGCGACTTCGTGGAAATCGTGTCCGAGACGATCGGGCGCAACTTCATCCTCGATCCGCGGGTGCGGGGGACGGTGACGGTCTATGCGCCTTCGACCATCAGCGACGCGGCCTTGTACGAGATCTTCACCAATGTGCTGGAACTGAACAAGCTGACCATCGTGCAGGGCAACGAGGTGGACCGGATCGTGCCACTGGCGCTGGCGCGGGAATTGTCGGGCGACGGCAACGTGCTGCTGGGCGGCGACGGCTATGAGACGCGGGTGATCGAGCTGAAATCGCTGTCGACCGCCGATGCGGTGGATATCATCACCCCGCTGTTGCCGCCGGAATCCGTGCTCAGCACGCTGCCCGCCGCGCGGATGCTGATCCTGTCGGACAGCCGCCAGAACCACGAGCGCATCCGCCAGATCCTCGCCCGGCTCGACCGTCAGCGCGATTCCGAGGTGGAAACGATCCGCCTGCGCAACGGCAATGCCGCCGAATTGCTGAGCACCCTGCAGGAGCTGAACATCACCCCGCCGGGGGGCAGCCTGTCGGCCGATGCGCGCGGCGATGCCATCGTCGTGTCGGGCAACACCGCGTTCCGCAGCCAGATCCGGACGCTGATCCGGCAACTCGACACGCCCACCCGCAGCGTCCGTACGGCCGTGATCAAGCTGAACTACGCCGATGCCGAACGGTTGCGCGCCGTGGTCGCGGGCTCTTTCGGGGCGGCGGATGCCAATGGCGGCGGCGGGCGCAACGAGGTGACGGTGGTCGCCGACAGCCAGTCCAACGCGTTGGTCGTCACCGCGCCCACCGATGTGATGCCGTCGATCATCGCCTCTGTCCGGTCGCTGGACGAACGGCCCCGCCAGGTGCTGATCGAGGCGGTGATCTTCGAGTTGTCGGTCGAGAATTTCTCGGACCTCTCGGTGCAATTTGCCGGTGTGCTGAACGACGCCATCGCGGGCGGGGTGGAATTCGCCTTGCCTGGACGGCCCACGCTGACCAGCGTTGTGTCGGCCGCGATCGCGGGCAATCCGATCAGCCCCGGCTCTGGCGGCTCTTTCGGCGGCGCGTCCTACGG
>CAYGRI010000165.1:9896-11247 GCA_964352155.1 uncultured Maritimibacter sp.
TCCTACGGCGACGGGCGCGGGTTCGCGGGCTTTCTGTCGGCCATTGTCAGCCAAAGCTCCACGCGGCTGCTGTCGACGCCGTCGATCATCGCGCTGCACAACACCCAGGCCGAGATCCTGGTGGCGCAGAAAGTGCCCTTTGTCACCGGCAGCTTCGCCACGGTGGGCGACAGCGCGGTGCCCGATCAGCCGTTCCAGACCATCAACCGCGAGAATGTGGGCCTGACCCTGCGCGTGCTGCCCCAGGTCACCAGCGAGGGCACGGTGCGGATGCAGATCGAGCAAGAGGTGTCGAGCCTGACCAACACCGCCTCTGCCGCGGGCGGAGAGATCACGGCGCAGCGCAACCTGACCACCAATGTTCTGGTCCATGACGGGCGGGTGATCATGCTGGGCGGGCTGCTGGAAAACGGCTCTGGCGTGCGCAACCAGGCGGTGCCGGGGCTCAGCGAATTGCCGCTGGTGGGCGGGCTGTTCCGGGGCCGCAGCGTAAGCAATTCGCAAAAGGTGCTGCTGGTGATGCTGCGCCCGCGGATCATGAATTCCGATGCCGAGGCGACGCGCCTGTCCAAGGAGCTGGCGATCGAGGCGCGAAATGCCAGCCTGACGCTGGCGCCGCCCGAGGACGGGCGCTTTCCGAACGCGCCGCCGATGGCCTTTCCCTTCGACGGGTTCGATCTGGACCAGCCGTTCGAGCTGGACATCATGGACCCGGTGGCGCTGAACCGCAGCTATCCCAGGCTGCCCGCGCCGCTGAAATTCGACTGATCCCGGCGGCGGAGGATGCCCGATCCCGCCCTGTCCTTCGGCTTTGCCCAGCAAGAGCAGGTTCTGGTGCAGGGCCATCGCCTGATCTGCGGGCCCGGTGCCACTCTGGTCGGTCTGCGCGAGGCGGCACGGCGCGCGGACATCGCCTTGCAACCTGAACAGGTGGGGGCCGAGGCGTTTGGCAGCCTGCTGGCGGCGGCGTTTCAGGACGGCGCGGACTCGGCGGAGGATGACGAGGACCAGATCGTCTTTGACGTCGAGGGCGCAGATGCGGGCCTGCGCCAACGCGATCTGCTGGAGAACGAGGCCGAGGCGCCGATCATCGAGCTGGTCAATCTCCTTTTGCGCCGCGCCGTGCGGGCGGGCGCGTCGGATCTGCATGTGGAACCGGGCGAGGACGGGCTGCGCGCGCGGATGCGGATCGACGGGGCGCTGCGGGTGATCCTGAACCGGTCCGACGTGCCGGTGAAACGGGTGGTCTCGCGGCTGAAGGTGATGGCCAATCTCGACATCGCGGAAACGCGCATACCCCAGGATGGCCGCATCGCGTTGCGGCTGGGGGGGCGGGCCATCGACGTGCGGG
>CAYGRI010000166.1:0-11243 GCA_964352155.1 uncultured Maritimibacter sp.
TACTACAAGCCATCGGCGTTCGAAGATTTCGTCACCGTCGACAAGGCGGGCTGGGGCGCGTCGCTGTCCTATCTTCCCATTCCCGCCACCCCGAACGACGCGGCCCCCGCCTTCTTCGCCCGGATGCAAGAGCGGATCCAGGCCAACCAGTCGATCTTTGAGCAGCCCGACTTGGACGCCGGCGCCGCCTTGCCGGACAGCGGCTATCTGCTGTTCGTCTGCCAACTGCCCCATGACGAGACCATCCTGTACCATTCCGATGTGACGGTAGCCCAGGCCCTGGCCGCGGTGATCGACTTTGCAGCGCAAAGCGGCCAGCGTCTTGTCGTCAAGGGCCACCCGATCAACAAGCGCTCGATGGAGCCTTTGCAGCAGTTGACGGCCACCAGCGACGCCGCGCTTTGGGTCGAAGATGTGTCGATCCATGCCTGTCTGGCCGGTGCCTCCCACGTCTTCCTGGTGAACTCCGGCGTGGGGTTCGAGGCGATGCTGCACGAAAAACCCGTCACCGCCTTCGGACGCGCGGAATATTCCAGCGTTGTCGCCACGGCCACGCCAGACATGGACTCGATCAAGGCCAGTCTGACCGCAGTGTGGCGCAAAACCGATTACGAGAGCTTTCTGTACGCCTTCCTGCAAAAAGCCATCGACCTGCGCGACAAGGCGACCTTTGCGCGGCTGCCGATCCCTGGCTGACAGCCCACCGCGCATCCTTGTGTCGATCGGCCCCGCCATGCAGGCGATGTTCCGGGCGGCCGAGAGTGTATCGGCCCGGGGAGGCCAAAGACCATTGCGGGCGCCCCGGCGCTGAAGGATCTTCCAATCGATGATCGCGGGCGCCCCGCGTCATGCCAACCCTGCGGGATGTCGGGTATCAGGACCGATACGCGGGCGTCACTCCCCCGCTATATGGCGCGGGTTATCTGCCACAGCGTTCTCGGAAAGCCCCAACAAGAACGCGGTTCCAAGAAACTGCTTTCTAACAGTTTTTCCGATCGCCAGCGTCTCAGGCCATCCGCGAGACGCTGCCGCGTTCCCGCTCCGCCGTCGCTGTCAGGGCGGAGCGCCGCTGCCTCGGCAAGACGGCACTGCCCGGCCAGGCATCAGGCCCCGTCCGGGTCCAGCACCGCCGCGATCAGGCGCGAGGCGCCGGACAGATCGCCCAGTTTCTCCCCGCCCGCGATCCGGCCCCGGTTGCGATTGGCACGGACCTGCCGCGCGGTCGCCTCGATCATGACCTCTGGCGCCTCGTCCGGCGGCAGGACAAGGACCCCGCAATTGTCGAGCACCACCACATCGCCCGGCAGGACCGGCACATTGCCGCAAGACACCGGCAGGTTCAGAGCCCCGCCCAGATCGTTCAGCCGCGAGGTGATGCCCGAAATCCCGCGGCAAAAGACCGGCAGGCCGACCTCTATGATCTCTTCGGCATCGGTGCAGGGGCCATCCAGCACCACCGCGATGGCCCCCGCGACCTTGGCCGCAAAGGCCACGCCGCCGCCCAGACAGGCGTGGCGGTCATCCCCCAGCCGGTCGATGACCAGCACATCGCCGGGCCGGATGACCGACAGCGCATGGTGCAGCATCGTGCTGTCCGTGCCCGGAATCGCCACCGGGATCGCGGTGCCGACCAACGTGCCAGAGATCGGGGCGATGGGACGAAGGGCGTGATTCACATAGCCGCGATGCCGGAAATGACCGATGGTCGCAACTTCGACAGCGCCAAAGCCCTCGACCAGAGCGGGGTCGATGCGGGCGGGATCGGGGCCGATGCGGTACTTCTTCATGAGGCGGTCTTTCCGGTCGGGGGGCTTTGCCAATCGCGGCCGGGCACGGCGGCCAGCAAAGCACGGGTGTAATCCTGTTGCGGATTGGCGAACAACGTGTCGGGCGCCCCCTGCTCGACCACCTTGCCATGGCGCATCACCGCAATTCGGTCGCAGATCCGGCTGGCGACCCGAAGGTCATGGGTGATGAACAGCATCCCGAACTGCAACCGCTTTTGCATGTCGGCCAGCAGATCGAGGATCTGGGCCTGGACCGAAACATCGAGCGCCGAGACGCTTTCATCCGCGATCAGCAGCTCCGGCTCCACCGCCAGGGCCCGGGCGATGCAGATCCGCTGGCGCTGCCCGCCGGAGAATTCATGCGGGAACCGGTCGGCGGCAGAGGCATCGAGGCCCACTGCCTCGATCAGGCCGACGGCGCGGACCATCGCCTCTTCGCGCGACAGGCCGTGGATCATCGGGCCTTCGGCAATCGCAGCGCCGGCGGATTGGCGCGGGTCCAGCGCGGTGAACGGATCCTGGAACACGATCTGCACCCGTTGCCGCGCGGCGCGCAGGGCGGCGCCCGTAAGCCCGGTGAATTGCCCGCCAGAGATCGTCACATCGCCCCGGTCGGGCTCTTCCAGCCGGATCAGACATTGCGCAAGGGTGGATTTGCCCGAGCCGCTTTCGCCGACAAGCCCCAGCGTCTCGCCCCGCCGGATCGTCACATCGACCTCGTCCACCGCCTGCACCCGGCGCCCCTTGCCGAACAGGGTCCGGGTCTGGAATGTCTTGGCGATCTTCTGCGCCAGCAGCACCGGCTTGCCCAGACCCGTGCGGGCGGCATGGGGTTGCAGCGTCGGCACCGCCGCCAGCAATTGCCGGGTATACGCGGCCTGAGGGTTGGTCAGAACCTCGCGCGCCGGGCCAAGCTCTACCAGTTGTCCGTGGCGCATCACGGCGACCCGGTCGGCGATCTCGGCCACAACCCCGAAATCATGGGTGATGAACAAGATCCCGGTGCGGTGCTTGTCGCGCAGATCCAGCATCAGCCGAAGGATCTGCGCCTGGGTCGTCACATCCAGCGCCGTGGTGGGCTCGTCGGCGATCAGGATCGCCGGGTCCAGCGCCAGCGCCGTCGCGATCATTACCCGCTGGCACTGGCCGCCGGACAATTGATGCGGGTAGGACCGCAGGATCTCGGCCGGGTTGGGCAGGCGAACTTCGGTGAACAGCTCGATCACCCGTGCCTCGATCTCGGCCTGGGACAGATCGGTGTGCAGGCGAAACACCTCGGCCACCTGCTCGCCCACGCGGTAGATCGGGTTCAGCGCGGCAATCGGTTCCTGAAAGATCATCGCCAGCCGGCGCCCGTTGATCCCGCGCCGCTGCGGCGCGGTCAGGGTCAGCAGGTTGCGGTCTTCAAACATCACCGCCCCGCCGGGCTGCGGCAGGTTTGCGGGCAGCAGACCCATGGTGGCAAAGGCGGTCAGCGACTTGCCCGACCCGGTTTCGCCGACGATGCACAGGATCTCGCCCTGGCCGAGGCTCAGCGACAGATCCTGCACCGCGAAGGGCCGGTCGGCCCCGGTGGGCAAGGGCACCGACAGGTTGCGGATGTCCAGCAGCGGCTCGGTCATGCCAGCGCCTTTATGTCGAGATCGCGGGGGTCGCAGCTTTGCAGATGCGCCACGAGGCGCGCACAGACCCCGGTCAGATGATCCAGGATCACCCGCCCCGCCTCGGCCGAGGCAAGGGTCGCGTCGCCGCCCATCATCCCGTCGGGGTTCACTTCGTCTGCATTGAGCGGCAGGTTCACCGGCACCCCCTCGAACCGCACCCCGGTGGGGCCGCTGATCGGCAGGCGCATCGCCTGATGTCGGGTCGCCGGGCGGGTCAGGTCGGGGCGCATCAGATCGGGGAACAGATGCATCGCGACCGAAGTCACGGGATCGCCGCCATGACCGCGCGCGGCGGCGGCCTTGTCGCCGTGGACCTCTGCCCACAGGCTGTCGGGGATCGCGCGCCACAGGTCGACGGAGGCGACGGCAACGCCGGTGTCCTGGCGGATCTTGCGCAGCACCTGGTCGATCAGAAAGGAGTTGGTGCTATGCCCGTTCAGGATCAGCAACCGCTCGATCCCGTGATCGAGAAAGGCGCCCACCACATCCTCGACCACGCCGCAAAAGGTCTTGGCCCGCAGCTGGATGCCGCCGGGAAAGGCGCGAAAGAACTCCGCATAGCCGAACGGCACGCAGGGCGCCGCGATCGCGCCGGATTCCGCGGCCACGCGCAGCGCCAGCGCCTCGGTCAGCATGTAATCGCCCATCGGCGCATGAGGGCCCTGTTCCTCGGTGCTGCCGAAGGGAAGCAGGATGACGGGCGGCCCGTCGGCCCCGTCGGTGAGACGGTCGCGAAACTCCGCGACCGTCATGTCTTTCAGCGCGGATTTCACGCAGGCAGCTTCAGATAGGGGCCGAACATCCGCATCTCGGCATCCGCGCGCGGGATCCACTCGATATCGGAGGAATGCGCCCAGTTATACACGCTCTGCCACATGTACATCGCGGGGCAATAGTCGATCCAGGCCTGACGCATGGCCAGATATCCCTCGTTGCGCGCCTCGAACTCGGTGGCTTGCAGGAACTTTTCCGACGCCGCCATGTATTCCGGGGTGGGATCCCAGGCATAGGTGCGCGAATCCGGACGGCCGCGGCCCGAATTGGGGCCCCAGTCCAGCCACAGCGGGCGGTAGGGATCGCCGGGAATGAACTCTGTGGAGTTCGACTGGTTCTGCAGGTGCCAGGGCCGCTGGTAGACCAGCTGGAAGTTGTCCAGCACATTGGCGCGGACGTTGATCCCGACCTGGCGCCACATCTCGACCATGATTTCGGCCGCCGCTTCGTAGTTGGGATAGAACTGCCGAGTGATATGCCAATCCAGCTCTTCGCCGGCATAATCGGTGGCCGCTACCAGCTCTTTGGCCTTTTCGGGATCGTAGGGATAGGCCGGGGCGGCATCCGGATCGTAGAAGGCGCCGTATTCCTTGAAGTTGAAGGGCACGCCCGGATGCTTGGTCAGATCGCCGAACAGCGCCTGGGTGATCCCGTTCATGTCCACCGCATGCACCATCGCGCGGCGCAGGTTCACATCGGTCAGCGGGTTGCCTTCTTCCGGCAGGGTGTTGAACACCATGGCCGGATAATTGCCCGCCAGTTCATGCCGCACGGTGACATTGTCATAGCTTGCCAGCTGCGCCATCTGGTCGGTCGGGATGTTCACCATGAACTCGAACTCGCCCGAGACGACGCCGGCGAAGCGGCCCGCGAATTCCGGAACGATCTTCCAGTTGACCCCGGCGGCGGGCGGCGGGCCGCCCCAGTAATCGTCAAAGGCCACTGTTTCGAGCACTTCGCCGGGCGTGAACCGCGTGACCCTGTAGGGACCGGCACCGACAGGCGCCTGACCGAAGGCATCCACGCCGACTTCGAGGTAATGCGCCTTGGGCACGACAAAGCCGATATAGCCGCTCAGCTTGCCGGGCACATAGGGATCTTCGAACGCGGTCTCGATTTCGACGGTCAAGGGGCCGACCGCCTCGACACGCACAAAGCCCTCGGTGAAGGTGCGGCCGCGCGGCTCGAACGGCTTCTCGCCCCACAGCCGTTCCGCGCCCAGGGTAAAGGCCACGTCTTCGGCGGTCATCGTCTCGCCATTGTGGAACTTCACGCCCGCGCGCAGCTGGATGGTCCAGACCTTGCCGTCGCGGGACCATTCGGTGGCCAGACCGGGCATCAGCTTGACCCCGGTGGGGTCGTTCAGGATGTCCCGCTCGACCAGCACGCTGTAGATGTTCGGAAAGATCCGCCGCGTGGTCGTCGAGATGCCGTTGATGGTGTTGAAGTTGGACCACAGGTTGTCCACGGCCACATTCAGCACCGGACGCTCGCCCTGCGCCCATAGCCGGGATCCGGTGGCGGTGATGGCCAGCGCGCCCGCGCCTGCCGTGACCTTGCCAAAGCCTCGTCTCGTGATCATCGACTTACCTCCTTGTTGTTTCATTTGTCTTCAGGTTGTTCGTGTCTTGAGCATCGGATCCAGCCGGTCGCGCAGCCCGTCGCCCAGGATCGACATCGACAGGGTGATCACGAAGATCAGCAGCCCCGGCCAGACAGAGATCCACCAGGCCGTCGACAGGTAATCCCGCCCGTCGCCCAGGATCTGGCCCAGGCTGGTGTTGGGCGACTGGATACCGAGGCCCAGGAAGGACAGCGACGTCTCCAACAGAATGATCTGCGGGAAGGTCAGCGTGATCTGCACGATCAGGGCCGAGGCGACATTGGGCAGGATATGGCGCAGATACAGCCGCAGCGGATGCGCGCCCAGCGCCGTCACCGCCTTGGCATAGGGCTGAGAAGAGGCCGACAGCACCACGCCGCGCGCAAGGCGGGCATAGGTTTCCCAGCCGAACAGGCCCATCAGGATGATGAATAAGACCAGCGAGTTGCCGAAGAACGCCAGCAGCGTCAGCGCGATCAGGATGAAGGGCAACGAGGCCTGGAAGTCGACCAGCATCATCAGGCCTTCCTCGACATAGCCCCGGAAATGCGCCGCGATGAAGCCGATCAGCGTGCCCACCACCGCGCCGATCAGCGTGCCCGCCAGCGCCACCAGCAGCGACATCCGCAGCCCCGCGACCAGGCGGGCGACCAGATCGCGGCCGATCCGGTCGGTGCCCAGAAGGTATTGCTCTGGCCCGCCCAGAAAGCCGGGCGGTTTCAGCCGGTTCAGCAGATCCTGATTGGTGACCGAATAGGGCGAGAACACATTCCCGATCACGGCGATCAACACCACCGTGGCCAGCACGACCGAGGCCGCGATCAGCAGGAAAGACGGTCGTTTTGTCACCGGCCACCCCCCCGGATGCGTGGGTCGAGCAGGCCATAGACCAGATCGACGATCAGATTGGCCAGCACCATGGTAAAGGCGATCACCAGCACCAGCCCCTGCACCACCGCCAAATCGCGCGCCGACACCGCCGTGACCAGCAGCCGCCCGATCCCGGGCCAGGCAAACACCGTCTCGACCACGATGGCGCCGGCGATCAACTGCCCCAGGTTCAGCCCGACGATGGTGACAATCGGAATCGCCGCGTTCGGGAAGGCGTGAAACAGCACCCGCCGCCACGAGGGGACGCCCTTGGCGGCGGCGGCGCGCATATAGGGCCGCTCCAGCACCTCCAGCATCGCCGAGCGGGTGAACCGCGCCAGGGTTCCGGCGGTAAAGGTGCTCAGCGTCAGCACCGGCATCACCAGATGCCAGACGGTGCCCGTGCCCGAAGACGGCAACACCTGCAACACCAGAGAAAACAGCAAGATCAGCAGGATACCCATGAAGAAGTTCGGCAGGGCAAAGCCAAACACCGCCAGCGCCATCACCGCACGGTCCAACAGCTTGCCCCGGTTCAGGGCGGCGGCGATCCCGGCCGGAATGCCCACAAGCGCGGCCAGCGCGAAGGCGCAAAAGCCCAGCAGCAGGGTCCAGGGCACCCGCTCCATGATCAGTTCCATCACCGGGCGGGAATTGCGCAGGGATTCGCCGAACTGGCCCATGGCCATCTGCCCGATATAGCGGAGATATTGCACGATCAGCGGCTGATCGAGGCCCCATTGCGCGCGGAATTGCTCAATCTCGTCGGGTAGGGCATCGGGGCCGACCAGCGCCATCACCGGATCGCCCGAGGTCCGCAGCACCACAAAGGCGAACGTCACCACGAACCACAGCGTCAGCACCGTCCGCGCGAGCTTGATAAGCCAGAACCGGGTCATTTGGGCAGACGTGCCATCCTTTTTGAATGCCAAAGCAGAGATGCGGCAGCGCCGCTGTCTCTCGGGCGAAAGCGAACCACGTTATTCATCTACAATCAATTCCCAATTCTCAGGTCATTTGATATCGAACGGATATGAATGATGGAATCGACCTGCGGCGCCTTCGATACTTCGTCTGCCTGGCGGATGAGCTTCATTTCGGGCGCGCTGCTGAACGGCTGGGCATCGCGCAAGCGCCGCTGAGCCAGCAGATCAAGTTGCTGGAGGAACGGTTGGGCGTGGCGCTGTTTCACCGCACCACCCGGCGCACAAGGCTGACCTCTGCCGGAGAGACGTTGCTGCGCCATGCGGGCGATCTGCTGGACGGGGTGGACCGCGCGGTGGCGCATACCCGGGCGATGGCCAGCGAATCGACCGGGCGGATCGTGGTCGCGGGCATCCATATGGCGATGTCCCATGCGATCCCGCCGATCCTGACAGAGTTCCGCAAGACCTGGCCCGCCGTCATCGTCGATGTCGTCCCGCTGGGCACGTCCGAGCAATTGCGGACCCTGGCCAGCGGCGAGATCAACATCGCCTTCATCCGGCCGACCGAACAGGCCGCTTTCATGCAGATGGAAACCCTGTCCTCTGAAGGTTTCGTGGCCGTCCTGCCCAGGGGCCACCCCCTGACCGCCAAGGCAGAGCTGAGCCTGCGGGATTTCGCGGGGGAATGGATGGTCGGCTATGCGCCGGTTCTGGGCGCCTATTATTCGAACATCGTCATGGCCGAACTGCACCGCGCCGGAGTCAACCCCCGGGTGGTGATGCAATGCACCCACACCACGGCCATCGCGGCGCAGGTCGCCTCGGGCCTGGGGGTGGCGATCGTGCCGGAATGGATCACCTCGGTCCAGTCCCCGTATCTGGAGTTTCGCCCGGTGCCGGAACTGCCCAATGCCGTGGATCTGGCGGTGGCTTGGCCTGCGGGCGAAAGCTCTGCCGTGGTGCGGGATTTCATCGCCACCGCGCGGCGGGTCTGGGCCGGGCGCACGACCGCCAATGCGTCCGAATAGGGAAGCGCGCCGGGCTACACCAGGATGTCGATGTCCTTCGGCGGCGTCCCATCCGCCACCGCTTTCAGATTGGCCATCATCCGGGTCACCGTCGGCGCGAAATTATCCGCCGAGATCGCGCCCAGATGCGGCGTCAGGATCACCCTGTCCAGCCCGATCAGCGGATTGTCCGGGGTGATCGGCTCTATCGCGAAGACGTCGACCGCGGCGCCGCGCAGCCGCCCTGCCGCGACGGCCTGCGCCAGATCGGCCTCGACCATCACCCCGCCCCGCGCGGCATTCACCAGCACCGCGTCGGGCTTCATCCGCGCCAAGGCCGCAGCGTCGATCAGATTGGCGGTGGACTCGTTCAGCTCGCAATTCAGCGTGACCACGTCCGAGCTTTGCAGCAACACCTCCAGCGGGGCAAAGCGGGCGCCTAGCACGGCCTCTTCCCCGGCCGACAGGGGCGTCCGCTTGGTGTACAGCAGCGCGCAACCGAACCCACGCAGCAGCCGCGCCAGCGCCGTTCCGATATAGCCCATCCCGATGATCCCCACGGTCTTGCCCGACAGCGTCATCGAGGTCGGCGCCAGTTCGCCCTTGCGCCACGCGCCATCGCGGAGCCCCACATGGCCGCGCATCAGGTTGCGGTTGACCGACAGGATCAGGCCCAGCGTCGTTTCCGCCACCGCAACCGCATTGGACCCGGTGGTGCGCAACACCCGCACGCCATGCCGCCGCGCCGCGTCCAGGTCGATATTGTCATAGCCGACCCCCCATTTATGCACCCCGCGGACCCCTGGCACCGCCATCATATCCGCCGTGACCGGCACATCGCCGGTGATCGCGAAGGCGGCGCCCCGCAAGGCCGCGACCTGATCCGCCCCCGCGCGCGAGGCTGCGGTGCCGATCTGCCATCCCTCGGGCAGATAGGGCCGCAGCCGGTCCAGCCGCTCTGGCGTCGCGGGGTCGAGCATCACCAGCTTTGTCATGGCCTCACCTTTCGGTCGGAATGGATCAGATCGTGAATCGGATGCCGGGGCGGGCGAGCCCTCCGCCCAGCGCCATCACCGTGCCATCGGCGCGCCAGCAGGCGGCGCCGGTCATCAGCCCGTCGGGGTCAAAGGCGATGGCGTTCATACCGCCGCCGATGGTCTTGACCACGCGCACCTCGTGCCCCTTTGCCTCCAGCGCGGCCTGATGCGGGGCAAAGCCCGGCTCCAGCTCCACATGCTCGCCGTCGGTCCACAGGCGCGGCGCCTCGACGGCCTGCTGCACGCTCATGCCGTGATCCAGCAGGTTGACGATCGCCTGCATCGCCGAGGGAAAGATCCGCACCGCCCCCGGCAGACCCAGCGCGAACACCGGTTTGCCGTCGCGCAAGACAATCATCGGCGCCATCGAGGTGGGCACCCGCTTGCCGGGCTGGATCGACATCGCCTTGCCCGGATGCGGGTCGTAGTTCAGCATATAATTGTTCGGGATCATGCCGGTGCCGGGCACCATGTATTTCGCCCCGAACAGGCCGTTGATCGTATGGGTGGCCGAGACGATATTGCCGTCGCGGTCGGCCACGGTCACATGGGTGGTGTCGCGGCTTTCGGGGCTGGGCGGCACCAGCGCGGCGCCGCCGACACTGCGCAGACGGGCCAGGCATTCGGCGGCGTAATCCTTGGACATGTAGCGCGCCACCGGCACGTCGACGAAATCCGGATCGCCCGAGGCGGCGCGGCGGTCCTGAAAACATACCCGCAGGACTTCGGCAATCAGGTGCAACGTTTCGGGCGCGTCGAAGCCCATGCCGGCGATGTCGAAATGCTCCAGCATGTTCAGCATCTGCACCACATGCACGCCCGACGACGCGGGCGGCGGCGGCCCGGCGATGGTGTGGCCGCGATAGGTGCCAAAGACCGCCTCGCGCGCGACGGCCCGGTAGGATGTCAGATCCGCCATCGCCAGATAGCCCGCCCCCGGCCCGCCGGTCGCCATGCTGTCCACAAGCGCCTGACCCAGCGCGCCGCCATGCAGCGCCACGGCCCCCTGCGACTGGACCAGCCGAAGGCTGGCGGCATAGTCAGGCATCACCATCCGACTGCCAACGGCGGCGGGCGCGCCCCCCGGCAGCAGAATCCGCGAGATTTCGGGATCCAGCGTCAGATCCGCCTGATGCTCTGAGATCGCCCCGTGCAGGTAATGTGTCACCGGAAAGCCGCGTTCAGCGAGGCGGATGGCCGGTTCGACCACGTCGGCAAAGGTCAGCCGCCCATGGGATGCCTGCATCTGGTGCCAGCCGCGCAGGTTTCCCGGCACCGACACCGCCGAGGGGCCGATCCGGTTGCGGCGCCCTGCGACCTCCATGTAATTCGGCGGGCCGTCGGACAGGGGGCGGTAGATCTCTGGATGCATCGCCTGCGCGGCGGTGGACAGCGCATCCATCACCACATGGCGCCCGTCCGCGAGCCGCAGATGCGAGACGCCGCCGCCCGCGATCCCGACCATCATCGGCTCGACCACCGTCAGCGCCAGCAAGGCGGCCACGGCCGCATCCACCGCATTGCCCCCGGCGGCCAGCATCTCTGCCCCCGCGGCCGATCCAAGCGGGTTGTTGG
>CAYGRI010000167.1:0-11196 GCA_964352155.1 uncultured Maritimibacter sp.
CAAACTATCTCGCCAATGCCGGATACGCTTCAACCTAATCTCATCTCGCTCTAGGTCGCGCCGCCCCAGAGCGTGTCGCGTTTCATTGAACTCAGAATATCCAGCCTCGGTTCCCGCTCGAACAGGATGTTTTGAAGCTCGATAGATCCAGGCAAACGCGACACGCTGAAAAAACTTTCGCCCGACCCGCGCCGCCAGCGCGAAAAGAGACGCCAATACAATCGGTTAAGGGGTAGATGCGGCAGAGCGCACCGCGCCCGATCAGCTTTGCTCACCCGCATGCCGGAGACGTGCGAGGCATGGGCCCGTTCGGTCCGGCATGTGAGATCGATTTGGCGCGGCACAGCCTCGGCGCACAATGCCTATTTCGCGTTGAACACAAACAGCGTTTCGCCATCGATCCGGTAGCCATTGATCAAGGCGGCGGCGCGCGGCGAGGTCAGCCAGCCTTCCAGCTTGCTTACCAGATCCGCTTTGACATGCGGATGCCGGGCGGGATTCACGGGCAGAAACGCATATTGGTTGAACAGCACCGGATCGTCCGCAAACAGGATCGCCAGATCGCCCTTGTTCCCGAAATTCAGCCAACTGGCCCGGTCCGACATGATATAAGTGTCAAGGCCCGACGCGGTGTTCAGCGCCGCCCCCATGCCAGCGCCAACCGCCCGATACCAGGGCCCGAAACTGTCCGGGTCAAGGCCCGCATCCACCCACAGGCTCAGCTCTTTCTTATGGGTCCCGCTGTCATCGCCCCGACTGACAAAACCTGTCTCTGCTGTCGCTATCGCGGACAAGGCACCCGAGGCCGTCTCGGCGCCCTCGATGCCGGCCGGGTCCGCTGCGGGCCCGATCAGGACAAAGTCGTTGTACATGATCTCGCGCCGGTGCGTGCCGAATCCCTCGGCCACGAAGGCCTCCTCCGCCGCGCGGGAATGGACGAGGATGGCATCCACATCCCCGGACCGGCCAAGCTTGAGCGCCTGCCCCGTGCCGACCACCAGCAACTGAACCTCCAGATCCAGATCCTGCTTGATTTCGGGCAAGAGCACGTCGGCCAGACCAGAGTTGTGAAACGACGTGGTGACCGCCATGCGCAGCGTATCGGCCTGGGCGATGCCAGCGGCAAACAAGGCGACAATGGCCAAAGTCAGTGCCTGTTTCATTCGACGATATCTCCTTTGATAAACGCCCGCGCCTCGGGCGTGTGTGCATGTTCAAAAAAGGCGGATGCGGGGGCGGTCTCGTGCACCTTGCCGCCCAACATGAACACCACCTGATCGCCGATGCGCCGGGCCTGGCCCATGTCATGCGTCGACAGGATCAGGCGCGTTCCATCCGCCTTGGCCTGCTGTAGAATGGCCTCGATCTCGCGCGTGGCGCGCCCGTCAAGGGACGCCGTCGGTTCATCCAGAAACACCAGGGCGGGATCCGTGATCAAGGCCCGGGCGATGGCCAGCTTTTGCTGCTCGCCCCCCGACAAGACCCCGGCCCGGTGGCCCAGCAATGCCGACAGACCGACCCGCTCTGCCCAGTCCCGCGCCGCCTTGCGCGCCGCGGCTTTGGCCACCCGCCGCAACCGAAGCGGATAGGTCAGATTCTCCTCAACCGTGCGGCGCAGGACGATGGGCCGCTGAAACACGAAGGCCTGATGGTGCCGCGCCTCTTCCGTGGCGCAGGCCCAGTCGATGCGCCCGCCGGTCAGCCGCGCGGTGCCGTGCATCAGCCGCAACAGCGTCGTCTTGCCCGCGCCGTTCGGGCCAAGCACCACGCAAAGCCCCTGCTTGCCAAGCTGCAGATCCACCGGCCCCACAAGGCGCTTGCCCCCGCGCGAGGTTTCCGCGCCCGACAGGGTCAAAGGGAACAATTCCGTCACCATCGGCTGTCACGCTCTGTCTGGCCCACCCAATGGATCGCGAGGTTCACGCTGAGCGCCAGCGCGATCAGGACGAACCCCAATGCGAGCGCCAAGGCGAACTCCCCCTTTCCCGTCTCAAGCGCGATTGCGGTGGTCAGCACGCGGGTCGCGTGGTCGATGTTGCCGCCGACGATCATGATCGCCCCGACCTCGCCGATCCCGCGCCCGAACCCGGCCAGGGCGGCCGTCAGCAACGCGCGCCGGGCATCCCACAGCAGCGTGCGCATCTTCTGGATTTGCGACACGTTCAAGGAGATCAGCAGGTCATGATATTCCGCCCAGAGGTCCCGCAACGACTGATGCGCGATGGAAGCAATGAGCGGCACGACGATGATCACCTGCGCCACGATCATGGCGGTCGGCGTGAACAGCAATCCCAGCGCGCCCAGGGGGCCGGACCGAGACAGGAAGATATAGACGATCAAGCCCACGACCACCGGCGGCAGGCCCATCAGCGCGTTCAGAATGGCGACCACGATGCGCCGCCAGCGGAAGCGGCGGACCGCCAGCAACGCCGCCAAGGGCAAAGCGATCAGGCAGGCGATAACCAAAGCGGTCAGGGTGACGCGCAGCGAGCGCAGCGCGATCTCTGCCAGCTCTGCATCGAACGTGACGACCAGCCAAAAGGCTTGCCGCAATCCCTCCCATAGATCGACGATGGCCGATCCTCCCTGTCGCATGTCGCCGCCAAATTAGACGGTTCTTGCATGGGGCTACCAGCCCTGTTTGCGGCCATCCCCAGCTTGTCCCGGGGGGCACGATCGGCGCGCGGGCGCGGGGTCGTTTTGTCCGGCGGCCATCCGGCATGCGCCTGGCCGGACAGCGCAAGGCACAGCCCACGGCTGCCATGGCCCCTGCCAGATCGAACCGGCGTGCCGCCCCCAAAGCGTGCCGATCTGGTCTGATCCCGCAGCTTTGCGCAAGACACCCCGCTTTGATAGCCTGCGCCGATGAACTCTGTCCGCTTTCGCCTGATGATTCTCGCTCTGGCACCCATGGTGCTGCTGATGCCGCTGATGCTGTTTCTGGGCATGACGCGTTGGACGGCGGATTACGATCAGGTGCTGATCGCCAATGTGGAAAGCGATCTGCGGATTGCGGAACAATATCTGTCGCGCCTGATGGTCGAGACGGGCGAAGAGTTGCAGGCCGTAGCCGGATCCGTGGAATTCGCCCAGGCCGCGCCACAGGCGCTCGACAGCTTCTTCGAGGCCAAGCGCGGCGCGTTGGGCCTGGACTTTCTCTACTTCCTGTCGGCGGAGGACGCGGCCGAGACCCACCCCAACTGGCCGGTGATCGACACCGCCGCGACGGGCACCAGCCGGACCGAGATCGACATCTTCTCCGGCTCTGATCTACAGGCGATCTCGCCAGTCCTTGCCGCGCGCGCGCGCCTGGCCCTGATCGAGACAGAGGCCGCCGTGCCCACCGACCGCACGGTCGAGGATCGCGGCATGGTCATCCATTCGGCCACCCCCGTGGCCTTGCCAGACCGGACCGGCGTGTTGGTGGGCGGCGTCTTGCTGAACCGCAATCTGGCCTTCATCGACACGATCAACGCGTTGGTCTATCTGGAGGAAGAAACCGGCGCGCTGCGTCAGGGCACGGCCACCCTGTTTCTGGACGATGTGCGCGTGTCGACCAATGTGCGCCTGTTCGAAGATGTGCGCGCCCTAGGCACCCGCGTGTCAGCCGCGGTCCGGGACGAGGTGCTGGGCAAGGGGCGCACCTGGCTGGACCGGGCCTTCGTGGTGAATGACTGGTACATTTCAGGGTATCTGCCGCTGGCCGACAGCTTTGGCACCGATGTCGGCATGCTCTACGTCGGCTTTCTCGAAGAACCGTTCAACACCGCCAAGCGCAATGCGTTCCTTTGGATGCTCGGCGCCTTTGCTGCTGTCCTCATGCTGTCAGCGCCACTGTTTCTGCGGCTGGCCAAGGGCATCTTTGCCCCGCTCGAGCGGATGACACACACCATGTCGCTGGTCCAAAGCGGCAACCTGTCAGCGCGAAACGACCTCAATGACACGGATGACGAGCTGGCGCAGGTGGCGGGCCATCTCGATGATCTGCTGGATCAGGTTCAACAGCGCGACCATGCGCTGCGCAGCCTGAATCAGGACCTCAACGACCGGGTGGAACGGCGCACGGCGGAACTCAAACGCGCCAATGAAAAGCTCGAAGAAACGTTTCGCCAATTGGTGATGAGCGAAAAGCTTGCCTCGATCGGCGAGATTACGGCGGGCGTCGCCCATGAAATCAACAACCCGGTTGCCGTCATTCAGGGCAATGTGGACGTGATCCGCGAAACGCTGGGCGAGGGCAGCGCCGCGATCAAGACGGAGCTGGGGCTGGTGGACCGTCAAGTCTCGCGGATCCAGACCATTGTCGGAAAGTTGCTACAATTTGCCCGCCCCGGAGAGTTTGCCGATCTGGAACAGTCGGTGCCCGTGGCCGCGGTGGTCAAGGATTGCCTCGTGTTGGTCAACCATGTGGTGTCGCAGGGCAATATCGAGGTGCAGACACATACCGACACCTCCCTGCAGGTGCGCATCGACCCCGGCGAATTACAGCAGGTTCTGATCAATCTGATCGTGAACGCGGTGCAGGCGATGGACGGGCAAGGGACCCTGACGCTGCGGGTGGACCCATTGGACCGCGACCGCGTGGCGGGGGTGGCGGTGACGGTTCTGGACACCGGGCCGGGCATTGATCCCGCGCTGATCGATCAGGTCTTTGCCCCGTTCTATAGCACCAAACAGGCCGAAGGGACGGGCCTTGGCCTGTCGATCTCGCAAACGCTGATCCAACGGGCGGGCGGCTTGATCCGGGCCCGCAACGCGCCGGACGGCGGCGCCTGTTTCGAGATCTGGCTACCCGCCCATACACCGGACGAGGCGTGAGCGCCCCGGGGCCGCCCGCTCTGCCCTCCTTGCGCAGTAGGAGGCCCCCAATGCCGCGGTGTTTGATCCCCTGGCTCGCTGGTGCGCCCCGTCGCATGGAACGGGGCAACCTTTTGGACAAACAGGGTGCAGTTCAGGCTGATCACACCTTCCAGAAGCAGAACGTGGCCCAGCCAATCGAAATTGCCAGCGGCGCCCACAGTGGCGTCCCGAACAACCCCAGCCACGCAAGAAAGATGTAGCACATCCCGAGGCATGTCAGGAACAGGCGGTCGCCGCGCGTCGTTGTCAGCCCCAAAACACCGCGACGCTCTGCCCCGCCGGGGTACTTGATCTCAAGGAACGTCAGAATTCCCATGGCGGAGAAAAGGCCGACAAAGATCAGGGCCGTCGGCAATGTCCATGCCATCCAACTTAGCATCTAAACTCTCCCCATCGCGAAACCTTTCGCGATGTAATTGCGCACGAAGTAGATCACGATAGCCCCCGGAATGATCGTCAATGTCCCAGCAGCGGCCAGCAGCCCAAGCTCATACCCTGCCGAAGAGGCCGTCCGGGTCATCGTTGCCGCGATTGGCTTTGCCTCAACCGCTGTAAGGGTCTTGGCCAGCAGCATCTCAACCCATGAGAACATGAAGCAGAAAAAGGCTGCGACACCGACCCCCGCTTTGATCGTTGGTATGAACACCGTCGTAAAGAAACGGATAAAGGAGTAGCCGTCGACATAGGCTGTCTCGTCAAGTTCCTTGGGGACCCCGCGCATGAAACCTTCCAGGATCCAGACGGCGAGCGGGATGTTGAACAGACAATGCGCCAAAGCAACGGCAAGATGCGTGTCAAAGATACCCACGGAGGAATAGAGCTGAAAGAACGGCAAGGCAAAGACGGCGGCAGGTGCCATGCGGTTCGTGAGCAACCAGAAGAAAAGCTGCTTGTCCCCAAGAAACCGGTAGCGGCTGAAGGCATATGCCGCCGGCAGAGCAACCGTGATCGAGATCACCGAATTGAGTGTGACGTAGATGATCGAGTTTATGTAACCCCAATACCAAGTCGGATCGGTGAAGATCATCGTGTAGGCGTCCAGCGTAAACGTCTGCGGAAACAACGAAAAGCCCGAGAGGATCTCGTTCGTGGTCTTGAAGCTCATCGTGACCAGCCAATAGATCGGCAGCAGCAGAAAGAAGATGTAGACAATGGGGATGAGTGAACGCTTGCGCATGATCCGCCTCAATTCCGGTCGTCTTTGGTCATCAGCGTATAAAACAGCCAAGACACAAAGAGCGTGATTGCGAAATAGATAAGTGACATCGCGGCCGCCGGGCCAAGATCGAATTGACCCAAAGCGATTTTCACGAGGTCGATGGACAGCAACGTGGTCGAGTTGCCCGGCCCGCCTCCGGTTAGCACAAAGACCTCTGTGTAGATGTTGAAGCTGTCCATGAACCGCAGCAGGATCGCGATCGTCAGGACGTTCTTCATCTTCGGCAGCTGGATGTATCGAAAGACGCTCCAGTTGCTTGCGCCATCAATCTTTGCCGCCTGATAATAGGCGTCCGGTATCGAGACGAGCCCGGCATAGCACAGCAGAACGACAAGCGATGTCCAGTGCCAGACATCCATGACAATAATGGTGATCCACGCGGCGACAGGATCTTGCGTCATGTCATAGCTGATGCCCAACACATCGTTGATGAAATATCCCATCATGCCGATCTTGGGCAGGGTAAAGATGTTCCACATGGCTCCGACGACATTCCAGGGAATGAGCATCGGCAGCGCCATCAGGACCAGACAGACGGGCACCCAAAAGCCCGTTCGCGGCATCGACAGGGCAATGACAATGCCCAGCGGGATCTGGATCACCAAGACCAGAAAGGTAAACAGAAATTGGCGCCCGAGGGCGGCATGAAACCGGTCCGAGGTCAGGATCTGCTCGAACCAGGTCAGACCTTCCCAGAAGAACTGGTTGTTCCCGAACGTCTCCTGCACCGAATAGTTGACGACCGTCATCATCGGGATCAAAGCATTGAAGGCCACCAGGATCAGGACCGGCAACACAAAGAACCAGGCTTTTTGATTTTCGGTCCTGTTCATGTTCTGGCCTCCTCGGTTGCAAGCCAGCCGTCGGCATAGACGCGGGTCTGTGTCTGTTTGAACCGGAGGTGGACGGTATCGCCCGGATTTGGCGCAGGACCGTTCAAAATGGCCGCAACCTTTTGCCCGCCGACCATGGTCTCGACAACCAGATGGCGCCCGACATCCGATACCTTATGGACTTGCCCGGTCAACCCGGACTCGCCAAGCGCCACGAATTCCGGGCGCACGCCGATCTCGATCTTTCCGTCGCCGGTGATTACGGGACCTTCCGTCGGCACATGGTTGCCCTGGAAGAACGCGCCCCCATCGCGGATTTCCGCGGGCAGGACGTTCATCCCCGGCGATCCGATGAAGTGGCCCACAAAGGTATGCGCGGGACGCTCGAAAAGCTCGACCGGCGTGCCGATCTGAACCACTTCGCCCAGCTGCATCACCACGACCTTGTCCGCAAACGTCAAAGCCTCGGTCTGGTCGTGCGTGACATAGATCATGGTTGTCCGCACCTTCTGGTGAAGCTCTTTCAGTTTCGACCGCAGCTTCCATTTCAGATGTGGATCGATCACCGTCAGGGGTTCGTCAAACATGATGACATTCACGTCGTCGCGGACCAATCCGCGCCCCATAGAGAGCTTTTGCTTGTTGTCAGGTGCCAACCCGGCCGCCCGCTTGTCCAGCATGTCTGAAATCTCGAGCATCTGGGCAATCTCCAGGACACGCGCGTCGATCCTTTCCTGCGCGACGCCCCTGTTCTTGAGCGGGAATGCCAGATTGTCGCGCACCGTCATCGTGTCGTAGATGACCGGAAACTGGAACACCTGCGCGATGTTGCGCTGATCGGGTGTCTGATGCGTGACATCCGTGTCGCCAAACAGAATGCTGCCTTCAGACGGCGCAATGAGCCCCGAGATGATGTTCAGCAAGGTTGATTTGCCGCAGCCGGACGGCCCCAGCAGCGCATAAGCCCCGCCATCGTCCCAGGCCACATCAATTTCTTTCAGGGCATAGTCGTCCGGGCCCGACGGGTTGGGCATGTAGGAATGCCGCAGGTTGCGAAGCGTTATCTTTGCCATGATCTATCCTATGCGGCCCGTGACCCATCAGGCGCGAAGTAAAGGCATCCGCTGAGGTCGATGTAGAACTCATGGACTTCGCCCAGGCGATAGGGATGAGTGCCATGGGACAGGGAAACCCAGCTTTTGTCGTCGAACGTGAAATGCGCTGAGCTTTCGGAACCGCTGAGTTCGGTGACGCCGACTTCTCCCATCAGCCGGGCCGTTGTCGTATCGGTTTTGAACGGCAAGATGTGGTTGGGGCGCACGGCGACCGTATAGGGCCCGTCGGTCAAACCCGAAGCCGTTTCGGCGCGCCAGGAGACATCGCCCATCACGATGGTGTCGCCCCGTTTTTCGACGGATGCGCAGTTGATCGGCGGGTCGGAAAAGATCTGGGCTGCCGTCAGCGTGGCCGGTGCCCGGTAAATCTCCGCCGTCGTTCCAAATTGTGCGACCCGGCCATCCATCATCAGGGCCGTCTTGCCCCCAAGCAAAAGCGCTTCTTCCGGTTCCGAGGTGGCGTAGACGACAATGGCGCCGCGTTCGGCAAACAATTCTGGCAACATCTCGCGCAGCTCTTCGCGCAGTTTGTAATCGAGGTTGGCGAGTGGCTCGTCCAGGAACACGGCCTGCGAGTCCTTGGAGATCGCGCGCGCCAGGGCGCAGCGTTGCTGCTGGCCGCCGGACAACTCGTGCGGTTTGCGTTGCAGCATGGGTTCAAGCTGCAAAATCCGCGCGGCCTCGTGCACGCGGTCATTGATCTCGGATTTCGACATCCCTGCGACCCGTAGCGGGGATGCGATATTCTCATAGACGCTCATGTGGGGGTAATTCACAAAGAACTGGTGCACCAGACTTATGCGGCGCTGCTGCGCACTGAGCTTTGTAGTGTCTTGCCCATCCATTTCGATGGTACCGGACGCGATGGGATCAAGGCCCGCCATCATCTTGATCAAAGAGGTCTTGCCTGCGCCGGTCTGCCCAAGAAGAACGTTGAAGTGGCCCTTCTCCAGTGTCAGCGATGTCGGCTTGATGTGCGTGACACCCCGCATCACCTTGGTGACATTCTTCAGTACAAGCGCCATGGTACTTCCCTTGTCGCACGTTTCTTTTGGGGCCGTGCGTGGTGGTAAACGGCCGGAGCCCAAGCAGGGCCCCAGCCGAGGGAGATGCCCGCCGGGCGGCGGGCAATCCGAGCGTTAGTTCGCGTTCCAGCGAGCAATCAGCTCTTCGTAGTTCACTGTCTCGCCCTGTGGTTTTTCGTTTTCCAAGGCAGGCTTTGCACCGCCATTGGCAAACCACCACTCGGCGTCACGCTCTTCGTTCAAGCGAGGGCCACAGCCGCCGTAAACGTTGGACGCTTCGTCGGCGCGCTGCATGCGGGCTATGGTGATGTCCATCTCTTCGGCAAGTCGGTTCATGTCTTCTTGCGGTGTAAACGCACCGGAGTTCACGTCGCCAATCTGCTGCCACCAGATTTGGGCAAGCTTGGGATAGTCAGGCACGTTGATCCCCGTCGGCGACCAGGCCACGCGATCCGGCGAGCGGTAGAATTCCACCAGACCACCCAGTCGTGGTGCACGTTCGCTGAAGGATTCGTGGTTGACCGTGCTGTCACGAATGAAGGTCAGACCAACATGCGACTTCTTGACGTCGACGGTCTTGGATGTCACGAATTGTGCATAAAGCCAGGCTGCCTGTGCCCGATCGGACGGTGTGGACTTCAGGAAGGTCCATGACCCGACATCCTGATAGCCAACTTTCTGGCCCTCTTCCCAGTATGGCCCATGTGGCGAGGGCGCCATCCGCCACAGCGGGTAGCCATCCTCATCGACGGTGTTGTTGCCTTCGGACCGTGGCTTGACCATATCGGCGGTGAAGGCGGTGTACCAGAAGATCTGCTGGGCCACATTGCCCTGGCTGAGCGCGGGCAGCGACTGATAGAAGTCAAAGCTTGCCGCCCCGGGAGGTGCATAATTGCGCAGCCACTCGTCCCATTTGCGGATCGCGTAAACAGCCGCCGGGCCGTTGGCCGCACCGCCACGGGTCACACTTGCACCCGAAGGGTTGCAAGAGCCCGCTTCCATCCGGATGCCCCATTCATCGATCGGGATGCCGTTCGGTTCCCCGACAGACCCGGCGCCGGCCATCGACAGCCAGGCATCCGTCATCCGCCAGCCAAGGTCAGGCGCGCGCTTGCCGTAATCCATGTGCCCATAGATCCGGACGCCATCGACCTCCTGAACATCGTTCGAGAAGAACTCGGCGATGTCCTCGTAGGCCGACCAGTTCACCGGGACGCCAAGATCATAGCCGTACTTGGCTTTGAATGCCTCTTGCAGGTCTTCGCGGTCGAACCAGTCTTTGCGGAACCAATATAGGTTGGCAAACTGCTGGTCGGGAAGCTGATAAAGATCCCCATCCGGACCCGTCGTAAACTGGATGCCCATGAAGTCTTCGAGATCAAGCGTCGGCGACGTCGTGGCCGCCCATTCCCCCGCCATCATGTCCGACAGGTTATAGGCCAGTTGCAGACGGGAATGTGTGCCGATCAGGTCAGAGTCGTTGACGTAGCCATCGTACAGATTCCGCTGGGTCTGCATCTGCGTCTGAACCGCCTGCACAACCTCGCCTTCACCCAGGATCTGGTGGTTCACCTTGATCCCGGTGATCTCCTCAAACGCCTTGGCCAGGACCTCTGCCTCGTACCCGTGCGTCGGGATACCTTCGGAGAGCACGTTGATCTCCATCCCGGCAAAAGGTGCTGCGGCCTGAATGAACCAGTTCATCTCGGCGAGCTGCTCATCCTTGCTCAGCGTCGATGGCTGAAACTCGCTGTCGATCCAGCGAATTGCCGCCGCTTCGTCAGCGTATGCTGTTAGTGTTCCGGCAATCACGGCACCCGCCGAAACCGCCGAAAGAAGATACCTTCGCATCACGTCCTCCCATTTTTTTTGGCAGTCTTCCTGCCTGACGATATTGCTGTCAGAGCAATCCAAACCTGTCAACTAAAAAATTAGTAGTCGATTTTATGAAATGATATCAAGGAACAAAGACGTGCCACCGCCCGGTGCGTTTTGCGTCACATCGGGATTGGCGCGCCAGATTGGGCACGCGAACGGACGCCCTGACGCTACCAGCTGCGCTGTGCCAGCGAGTTCAACTCATTGATGCGTTCCAGGTTGACCACCGTGGAAAGCATGATGCGGTCATGGCTCCAATCGCCGGC
>CAYGRI010000168.1:0-11113 GCA_964352155.1 uncultured Maritimibacter sp.
CCTCCAGCCCCTCGATCCAGTCCGGCATCCGCAACCGCAGATCAAAGCCGCGCCCATTCACCGCGCGGATGTCCCAGGCCCAGCCGTGACCCGCCCCCGCCCCCTTGGCCGAGGCAAAGCCGGTCATTGATTTAATCATGCAGATTAACCATTTGGTAACATTTCGTATGAGTTTGTGGACATTCTGTGGCACATTAAGAAAAGCGTAAGGATTCTAACATAGAAGTTAACGGCATTACGAACAGGTCGATGCTTCCAGTTCGGTGAAGGGTAGTACGATGGAGATGAGACATGACGGGTTTGGCAAGGTGGTTTCGCTGTTCGGGGGATCCGCGACGTTGAAGTATCCGTCCATCGCACAGGTGGATGCCTATTGGGAAGCGCTGCGTGACGGTCGGCTGATGCCCGCCCGGTCCGAAGTCGATCCGCGCGGGTTCGGCAGCGCGCTGGAACATGCCTTCATGCTGGAAAGGGTGGCCCCCGGGATCGGACGGATCCGGATTTCGGGCACGCATATGCGCGATCTGCTGGGCATGGAAGTGCGCGGTATGCCGCTGACGGCCTTCTTCGCCCCCGATGCCCGGGAAAAGATCTCGACCGCGCTGGAAGCGGTGGTCACCACGCCGCAGGTCGCGGATCTGACCCTGTTCAGCCCTCCGGGCATCGGCAAACCGGCGCTTGTGGCGCGGCTATTCCTGGCGCCGCTGTCGAATGACGGGCGCCGCTCGGCCCGAATCCTGGGATGTCTCGAAAGCCAGGGTGAGATCGGCCGCAACCCCCGTCGTTTCGTGGTGGAGCAGGTTCAGATGCGCCGCATCGTCGCAACCGCCGGCGCCACCGCCGCGCCAAACGAGACCCCGGCCCAAACCGCGCCCGTCGCGGCACCGGCGGCCGGGTTTGCGGAACCGGCCAAAGGGTTTGACCACAAGCCGACGGTTGCCCCCGCAGCCAAGACATCGGCGGAAAAGCCCTATCTTCGGCTGGTCCGCAGCAGAGACTGAACACGAACAGACAGGCCGCAGGGGATCCTGACGACAGGATCCCCGATCCAGGCGGAAACGCGATCAGACCGAAAACGGCCCCACAGCCGAGCGGGGCGCTTGGATCCAATACGGGGCAGGCCCTGCGATCGGGATGGGGCATGGTCTGTAGACAGTGCGCCGCTTGCAAACCGCGCCGAGCAGCAGAAACCGAACGCGGTTTCTGGTCCCAAAACAAGAAAAAGACGCGGCGTCTTGTCCAAGGCGCCGCGTCCGTCGTTTGGGGGACGCGCCCCGATCCGGGCGCGCCGTGGCCGCGCCTATTCGGCGGCGGCCTTGTGTGGGGTCCGGCGCTCGATGATCTCTTCGGCGACAAGGAAGGCCAGCTCCAGCGCCTGACTGGCGTTCAGCCGGGGATCACAGGCGGTGTGGTACCGGTCGCTGAGGTTTTCATCCATCACCGCCTGCACACCACCGGTGCATTCGGTCACATCCTGGCCGGTCAGCTCGAAATGCACGCCGCCGGGGATCGTGCCCTCGGCGTTGTGGACATCGAAGAATTCCTGCACCTCGCGCAGCACGCTGTCGAAGGGCCGGGTCTTGTAGCCGCTGGACGATTTGATCGTGTTGCCGTGCATCGGATCGCAAGACCAGACGACGTTGGCGCCCTCTTCCTGCACGGTGCGGATCAGGCGGGGCAGATTGTCGCCCACCGTCCCGGCCCCGAACCGCGCGATCAGCGTCAGGCGGCCCGGGTCGTTGTCTGGGTTCAGCGTCGCCATCAGACGCTTGAGATCCTCCGACGTCATCGAGGGGCCGCATTTCAGCCCGATCGGGTTCTGAACGCCACGGCAGAATTCCACATGCGCCCCGTCCGGCTGCCGGGTGCGATCGCCGATCCAGATCATGTGACCAGAGCCCGCAATCGTCGCGCCGGTCGTCGAATCGACGCGGGTCAACGCCTCTTCGTATTCCAGCAGCAGGGCCTCGTGGCTGGTGTAGAAATCGACCGTCGACATCTCATGGTTGGTAGTGCCGCTGACACCGGCCGCGGACATGAAATCCAAAGCATCCTGCAGCCGGTTGGCCATATCGCGGTAACGCTCTGATTCGTCGCGCTCGGTGAAGCCCAGCGTCCAGGCATGCACGCGGTGCACATCTGCGAAACCGCCGGTGGAGAACGCCCGCAGCAGGTTCAGCGTGGCCGCCGATTGCGTATAGGCCTGCAGCATCTTTTGCGGGTTGGGGCGGCGCGCCTCTGGCATGAACTCCAGCTCGTTGATGATGTCGCCGCGATAGCTTGGCAGCTCCACCTCACCCACGCGTTCCATCGGCGCCGAGCGGGGCTTGGCGAACTGCCCGGCCATCCGGCCCACCTTGACCACCGGCACCTTGGCGCCAAAGGTCAGCACCATCGCCATCTGCAACAAGACCTTGAAGGTGTCGCGGATGTTGTCGGCGGTGAAATCCGAAAAGCTCTCGGCGCAATCGCCGCCCTGCAGCAGGAACGCCTCCCCGCGCGAGACGGCGCCCAGTTTGCTGCGCAGGCGACGACATTCGCCCGCAAAGACCAGCGGCGGATAGCTCGACAATTGTGTCTCGACAGCGTTCAGCGCAGCCGCATCCGTATAGTCCGGCATCTGGACCCGTGGCTTGGCACGCCAGCCGGACTTTTCCCAGTTGCTCATTGTTCCTCTCCAACCGCTTCGTTTCGGGTGACCCCGTATACCGGGAACTGCAACGGGGCGAAACCGGCAAAATCCGTCGGTGCCAGTTGGTGCCAATGGCGTTTTGCTCCGCGCGCCGGATCACACTCTGGTCCACGCCTTGGGCGACACTCTGGCCTACTCTTTCCGTCATATTCCGGGGCCCGGCCGCCGATGACCCGAAAGCGAACCATTTTGTCGTTTTAATGCACGGGTGCTCTCTTGCGGCGTCTGGGCAAACCTGCTTCGGTCAACCGAATGTCTTGGATCAAGTGCCCCCATGGAAACCACCCGCCAGATCGTCGATGTCGAGCTGAAAGGCCGCAAGCCGCGACGCTTCGTCTTTGTTCTGATCGAGGAGTTCTCGCTGCTCAGCTTTTCCAGCGCGCTTGAGGCGCTGCGGATCGCCAACAGAATGGCGGACCGGACCCTGTACACCTGGGCGCTCGCCGGAGAGAACGGCGAAGTGGCGACGTGTTCGGCGGGCACGGCCTTCAAGCTGGATTGCGGGCTGGAGGAGTTGGACCGCGACGACACCATCGTTCTTTGCGCCGGAATTGATGTGCAGCGGCATTCGACCCGAAAACTCCTGAACTGGCTGCGGCGCGAGGCGCGGCGGGGGGTGGCCGTTGGCGGGCTGTGCACTGCGGGCTTCACGATGGCAAAGGCCGGTCTGCTGGACGGTCGCAAAGCCACGATCCATTGGGAAAACCAGGACAGTTTCAGCGAGGAATTCGAGAATGTGACGCTGACGAAATCGGTCTTCGTCACCGATGGCAACCGGTTCACCACCGCGGGCGGCACCGCCTCCATCGACCTGATGCTCAAGCTGATTGCCGACGATTACGACGAAGACCTCAGCAATGCGGTGGCCGATCAGCTGATCTACAGCTCGATCCGCACCGATCAGGACACCCAGCGCCTGTCGGTTCCCACGCGCATCGGCGTGCGCCATCCCAAGCTGAGCCAGGTGATTCACGCGATGGAACACAACATCGAAGATCCGGTGAGCCCCGCCACCCTGGCTCAGGACGTGGGCATGTCGACGCGTCAGCTCGAACGTCTGTTCCGCCGCTACCTGAACCGCTCGCCCAAGCGCTATTACATGGAGCTGCGGCTGCAAAAGGCGCGCAACCTACTGATGCAGACAGATATGTCGGTGATCAACGTGGCGCTGGCCTGCGGCTTTGCTAGCCCGTCGCATTTCTCGAAATGCTACCGCGCGCGCTACAGCACGACACCGTATCGTGAACGCGGCAGCCAGTCGACTCGACTGTCGATCTGATCGCCCCAGTTATGAGAGATTTCCTGCCGACCGGCGCGCGGGCGCCCTCGCATTTATTCTTTGAAAGGATATAAAAGGCACATGAATAGAAGAGACGCATTGCTCACCGCCGGGGCCGCCGCCCTGGCCATCCCGTTGGCAACCCCTGCATCGGCCGCTCGGTTGATCAGCGTCGGCGTGACTGAACACTCCAGCCTGCCGCGCAACCGCCCGGACTGGCCCGTGCCGAATGAGCCCAACCAGATCATGTATATGCAGCGGTCGATGAATTCGAACACCGTTGTCTGGACCGCGCTGTTCAACAGTGCCGGGGTGCTCGCCGATCCGCCCGCCACCGCTTATTGGCGCCGCTACAACGATAGCGGCGAACGCAAATCGCTTGATTTCAAGGCGCGCTGGGCCTTCGGCGTGAACAGCCGGCCAAGTTCGCAGCCCGGCCGCTACACGGTGACGGCGCGCGTCTTGCCGCAATTTCCCTTCGTCTTGGTGCAGACCGGTGCGGGCCGCGCCCAGTCCTGGTGCCAGATCGGCGGGCGCTCGGTGCTGGCGCATCATGTTTTCATCGCGATGCAAGGGGAATTGCGTGCCACCGACATGTTCGCCTATGGCCGCGATCCGCGCTCTGGCACCTATCTTAGAGAGCATTTTCGCATCGAGGGCGGCATATTGGGCTAACAAGGCTCTTTCGCCTGCCCTCTGCCCGTGTCAAAAGCCCCGAAAGTTAAAAAATAAGAGGGATAGATGACCGCATCCCAGCCGTCTCGGATTCGTACGGCAATCGCCGGAGTGGGCAATTGCGCAAGTTCGCTTGTACAGGCCGTCTCATACTGCCGCACCAAGGGGGCGGACGCGATTGGCGTCAGCTTCCCTGTGCTGGGCGGATACCGCCCCGAGGACATAGAGATCGTGGCCGGGTTCGACGTTGACCGCCGCAAGGTCAACCGCCCTATCGGCGAAGCGATCCTGGCCGATCCCAATTGCACCGAGGTGTTCTGGGACAAATTGGACGATCAGCCCGCACGGGTGCATCGCGGCCCCGATCTGGATGGCGTCTCGTCGTTCATGCGCAACCAGTCGCCCGACCTCAGCTTTGTGCCGTCGGACGAGACGCCCCTGACCAAGGCACAGATCGTCGACACGCTGCGCGAGGCCGAGGCGGAGGTGCTGATCATCTTCCTGCCCGTGGGCAGCCAGGCGGCGGTGGAATTCTACGTGGAATGCGCGCTGGAGGCGGGCTGCGCCGTGGTCAACGGGATCCCGGTGTTCATCGCCTCGAACCCGGTCTGGGCGAAAAAGTTCGAAGACGCGGGCCTGCCCATCGTTGGCGACGATTTCAAAGCGCAGTTCGGCGCCACGGTGGTGCACCGGACGATGGCGCATCTGGCCGATCTGCGGGGCGTCAAGATTGACCGCACCTATCAGCTGAATGTCGGCGGCAACACTGACTTCATGAACATGATGGACATGGACCGCTTGGCGATGAAGCGCGAATCCAAGACCGAAGCGGTGCAGGCCGCAATGGACAACCGGCTGGACGATCGCAGCATCCGCATCGGCCCGTCCGATTATGTGCCTTGGCTGCAGGACCGCAAGGTCGCCTATGTGCGGCTCGAAGGCCGGCTGCTGGGCGGCGCCCGGACCAGCATGGAAGTCCGGCTGGAGGTCGAGGATAGCCCGAACGCCGCCGCCATGGCGATCACCGCGATCCGCTGCGCCCGCATCGCCCGCGAGCGGGGCATGTCCGGGGCGATCAACGACGCCAGCGCGTTCCTGTTCAAGCATCCCCCGGTGCAATATGACGATCTTGACGCCCATGACCGCCTGATCGCCTTTGCGGAGGGCGGCCCGACGTGACGGGCGCGGCCAGGGGGCCGGCCTTTATCACCGGGGGCTCCAGCGGGATCGGTCTGGAACTGGCGCGACTCCTGGCGGACAAGGGTCACAATCTGGCCCTGTTCGCCCGCGATTCCAACAAGTTGCAGGCCGCAGCGGATGTGTTGCGCAAGGAATATGGGGTGCGGGTTGAAACCTTTGCCTCTGACATGTCCGTCCGCGCCGCCTGCGAGGCAGCGGTCTCCGAAGCGATCCGGCGTCTGGGCGCGCCCGCCTGGGCCGTCGCCAATGCCGGCATCGTCGAGCCGGGCCTGTTCCTGGACCAACCCATCGCCACCCATGAAACCCATATGCAGGTCAATTACATGGGCGCGGTCTATTTCGCCCGCATGACCGCCCAGGCGATGCAGGGCGGGCGGCTGGTCTTTGTCTCCTCCGGCGCGGCGTTTTTCGGGATCTACGGCTATTCCGCCTATGCGCCCTCGAAATTCGCGATGCGGGCTCTGGCCGAGGTGCTGCGGATCGAACTGGCGCCGCGCGGCATCTCTGTCACCCTCGCCTATCCGCCAGACACCGACACGCCGATGCTGGACGCCGAAGAGGCGTTGAAACCGCCCGCCGCCAAGGCGATCACCGCCAGCGGCGGCATCTGGCAGCCCGCCGACGTGGCCCGTCTGATCCTGCGCCGGGCGGAGCGTGGGCGCTTTACCGCGACCCCGGGGGCACAGATGACCTTGCTGTTGTGGCTGCACTCGCTGCTGGCCCCGGCACTGCGGATCTGGCAGGCCGGTCTGGTGCGCAAGGCCGCGCGCTAGATGGCTGGCATCGTCTATGTCCTCGCCCTTGCCTGCCTGGTGCTGCTGGCGGTCGGCTATCTGGTGGTGGGCGCGCTGGCGCTGTGGCCCCGGACGCAACCGGCGGCCAAAGAGGTCTTTCCGGTTCTGCTGACCGAAACCCTGATCGTCGGTGTGGTGGTGGGCGGCTTTCTGCTTGGCGGCTGGGTGCTGGTGATCCTGCTGCTGGCCCATGCCGCCCGCACCGCCTATGAGGCGGCGGCGATCACCCTGCCCCGCGCCGGTCTGACCGGTCCCGCACCTTCGCTGGCGGTGGCCGCCGGGCTGGTGGGGCTCAGCGCTGGCGCCGCGATGCTGAACCCGGTCACGCTGAGCCTCCTGGCGCTGGTGCTCTTTGGCGGGGCGCTTGCCGCCTGGCGCTCTGGCGCGGTCACCGGGCCTGCGTCGCTGGCGCTGGAGCTGGCGGTGTTTCCCGGCCTGCCGCTGATCGTCTTCACCGGCATCGCCCTTCAGGGCGGCGGCGCGACCCTGCTTGTGGCCTTCCTGCTGGTCGAGACCTTTGACAGCTATGCGTTGCTGGGCGGCAAGCTGTTCGGGCGCCGCAAGGCCTTTCCCGTGCTCAGCCCCCGCAAGACGGTCGAGGGGCTGATCGTCGGCGCCATCATGCTGGCGCTGACCGCGGCGGCCGTGGGCGGGCTGCTGATGGATCAGCGCGTGATCGCCGCCGTGGGGGTGGCGCTGTTCGCCGGTCTGTTCACGCTGGCGGGCGATCTGGCCGCCTCGCGCCTGAAACGCGCCGCCGGGGTCAAGGATTTCCCCAAGGTGCTGGCGCATCAGGGCGGGCTGCTGGACATCACCGATGCCTGGATCGCCACCGGCGCCGGGCTGATGATGCTGACGGTGCTGCTGTGACCAGACGGTTTGAACCGCATCCCGTTTCGCCGCATGATCGGACCAGACCGCACCGCAGGCCCTGATCCGAATGTCTCGCCACAGCCCCATGACCCGACTTTTGTCGCGCCGCGCGCTGCGGACGATCCTGGCGCTGTTCGTGCTGATCCAGGCGATCTTTCTGACCGACAAATTCACCTCGCAGCTCGAAGCGGTGGTTCGCAATGGCGGCAATGCGCTGGATTTCGCCACAATCATGCTGCTGTGGACGCCGCAGGTGGTGGATTTCGCCCTGCCCATCGTGATGTTCCTGGGGCTGTATCTGGCGATCAACGGCGCGCGGGCCGATAATGAGCTGATGATCTGTGCCGCGGCGGGGGAGTGCTGGAACAAGGTGCCGCGGCTGGCGCTGATCTTTGGCTCCGTCGGGCTGTGTCTGTCGCTGCTGTTTTCGGGCCTGCTGACGCCGCTGTCGTCCTATGTGCTCCGCCTCAGCTTCTACGAGATGGCGGCGACGCAGCTTTTGCGGCAGCTCGACACGCCGGGAGAGCGGGTGCAGGTCCGCCGGATCGAGGATCGCGTGGTGATCGCGACACCGCCGGACGCGGGCGAGCGCGGCGGGCTGTTCATCTTTGCCTCTGACCCCACCGGCGCCGCCTGGCGGGTGGGCAAGGCCGTGAACTGGGAGGTCGTCCAAACCGACGGCCCGCTTGGCTATCAGCTGCGGCTCGAAGGGTGTCAGGAATACCGCAGCAGCCCGCCCACGCGCCCGGACGCCCCCGGCACAGAACTCGATGCGCCCTTGCTGCCGGTGCCGCCGGCGCTGACCTCGGGGCCGCCGGGCCTTGATATGGCGCGAATCACGGTCAGCCGCATCATGCTCGATTTCCACCCCGAGGATCTGGTGCGCGCCCGTGACGAAACCCGCCGGTTCGGCGAGCGATTGCTGTTCCAAAGCGGCGGCCCGCTGGAAGGCGTGCGGGTTCTGGAGGATGGCACCGAAGTGCCCAGCCCCACCCGCCATTTCGGAGAGATGATGGCGCGCGCCCTGATGAGCCTTGTCGCGGCGGGGCTGGCGGTGGCGGCAGCCGGTCTGTCGGCGACGCGCCAGGGCAAGTATCTGGGCCTGCCGCTGGGGCTGTTTCTGGTGATGATGGGCGACATCGGCAGCCGCACCTTGCTGGGGGACGCGGCGGAACTGGGCTATCTGCGCTTCTGGGCCACGCTGCTTGCAGCCGCCGCCGCCGGCCTACTGCCCAGCCTCGCCTATATCCGCTGGCGGGCCGAGGCGATCGTCGCCCCAACCCGATTGAGCACATGAGCCTGCGCCCCGTCTTTCTGGCCATCGTCACCCGGCGCGCCCTGTCCGATTATCTGGCGGGTGTCGGGCTGGCGATGTTCATCCTGCTGCTGGTGGCCTATACCATTGATCTCGCATCCGAATTTGCGGATATCCGCCAGGCCGCCAGCAAGGCAGATGCCAGTCTGGCAAGCGTGCTGGCGCCCTATCTGCTACAACGCGGGGCCGATATCGTCGCGCGGATGCTGCCCGTGGCGGTCTTCTTCGGCACCTTTCTGGCAGAGATCTTTCGCCGCCAGCGTCTGGAAAGCGTGATTCTGGCGACTGCCGGCGCCTCGCCCCTGCGCAGCTATGCGGCGGTGCTGTGGCTGGCGCTGATCCTGGGCGCGGCCATGTGGGTGCTGGAAAGCCGGGTGCGGCCCGCGCTGGTCTGGGCGCAGGTCGAAAGCGGGCTGGGCAATTATGCGGACCGGTTCCGCAAGGGCTGGCAGCGCGACAGATGGTATGTGATCGGCGATGTGGCCCTGCGCGGCGATGTCTGGCGCGCCGAGGCCCCCTATCTGCGCGATGTGCTGATCTTTCGCGGCCTGCGCTCCGACGGGCTGACAGAGATCCTGGGCGCCCGGCGGATGGAGCCGGGCCCGGCCCCCTATCAATGGGATCTGACGGGGGTGACCCGCTATGACGTGGCCGCCGGGAGCGCGCCACAACCCGCCCCGGACATGACGCTCGACCTCGATCTGATCCCGGATCAGCTCGCCTATCGCGGCTTTCTGGATCTGTTCCTGCCCAATGACACGCTGGAGGCGCTGGTGCAAATGCGGGTGCCGCCTGACAATGCCAGCGCCGTGCACACAGAGCGTTGGCGGCGCTGGACCATCTGGCTGCTGCCCGGGGTGATCGCCTTTCTGGCGGTCGGGATGGCGAATATGGGGTTCGAGGGGCGCCGCATCCTGATCCCGCGTCTGATCGGGTTGGCGGTGATCGGCTATTGGTATGTCACCGCGATCAAGGTCGTGGGCAAGATGGGCGCGCTGGATCTGCTGGCCCCCTGGCTGTCGATCATGGCGCCCTTGGCCGCCGCGCTGGGGCTTGCGGGGTGGCTGGCCTGGCGGCAGTCCTAGGGCAGCGAGTCGCGTCAACCCGACAGCGAACACCCGGCCTCTCGGTCTCGCACAAACAGGATATCTTGACGCTACATGGAGCCAACCAACGCAAGACGCTGTCGCGTCAGGCCCCGTTGAAACTCTGCATCACCGGTTGGCTCCTGTGTTCCGCATCACGCTGACCCGTGGCGCAGGAGGACTCCCCCCTATTCGGTAGGCCGCGCCTTTGCCGGGGCGAGCAGTTCCACCAGCACGCCGCCCCAAAGGCCTCCGGCGCCGGGCACGCCCAACAGATGTTCGATTGTCGGGCGAATGTCGAACAGGCGCCGCTTTCGGGTCTGCGCCAGAACCCCTCTGGCCGCGATTCCATGCCCGGCCGCCAGCACCCAGGACCGTTGCGTGCCGCTTATCAGAAAGGCGTGGCCGTGGAATTCCGCGCCGCGCCCGCGCCCGTGATCGGTGGTGATCAGCAGGATCGGGCGCTGCCCCTCTGCCCGCATCCGCACCACCTCGGCCCAGATCTGGGCGAGATAGCCATCATACAAGCGCAGCACGTCCAGATAGGCGAGGTAATCGCCGGTATGGGCCACGCTGTCGGTCCGGTCCAGGCCCAGATACAGCAGCGCGGGTGGATCCTGGCGCAAGCGCCGCAGCGCCGCCTCCAGCAGCATCGCATCGCCGGGGCTGTCGATGCCGGGGGTCGCGCCAAGGCGCGACAGATGCGCAAAGGCCGCGTCGCGCCCGCAGACCGCCAGATCCGAGTGCCGGAAGATCGGCATCCCATAGCACAGCCGCGCCCAGTCAGCGAACACCGCGACGTCCCCCGAAACGGCCTGCCGCACCGCCAAGAACAGGGTGTCCCCCCGGGTCGCGCGGCACTCATTGCGGAAGCACAGGGTGGGGTGGCCAGTGAACATCGCCTGATAGCCGGACATGCTGATCCCTGCGAGGTTGCCCAACCGCATTGGCCGGCCGGTGAGCGGATCGCCAAGGAAGGTCCCGGCGGGCAGCAGTTCGCCCCGCAGGAACGGCATCGGCAGATCGCCCGCCTGCCCACCCATGGACGGATCGGCGCCATACAGCACCTGTACGGCGCGCACACCGTCCAGCGTAACCAGAATGACCGTCGTCGCCGGTTGCCGCGCGGTCACAGCCGTCTCGACCGCCGGATCGCCCAGAAGCGCCAGCAGCCCAAGCGCGCCCAGCACCGGGGTGATC